>CAZNGB010000098.1:0-7829 GCA_964572465.1 uncultured Hyphomicrobiaceae bacterium | reverse complement strand
TAGCTCATCGGCAGGCATGATAGCGCATGCAACCATAGTAATCACGGTTGCCGCTGCCCCAGCGCTGGTCGCAGCGACGACTCCAGCCCGCGCAACGGCTGTCGCTCGCGCCGTAGAAGCGGCGCTGCAACCGCGATGGGCGGTCGGGATCCGCGCTGGGAGCTTCTGAGCGCGCTGCGCCGCGATCGGGCAAGGTTTCAAATCGCCGTTCGCCGACGAATCCGCGCTCCTGCCGGTAGCTCTGGAAATCACGCCCTTCGAGATAGCTGCGATACTGAGCCTCGATAAGCTGGGGGCCGTCCGCGATTTGCGTGGCAGAGGCGATGACCTGGTTGCTCGCGGCAAGCGCGCCAATTATGGCTATCGCAACGCCAGCCGGCTTGATGATTGCGGATGCTCGAAAGATGATTGATCTCGCAGTTCTGTTGATGTTGCAACTCTACGGGAGCAACGCCTTGGGTTGCGCGCGCGTTCCTGGCGCGTGGCGGCACGCTTGACGAACCGTTAACAGGTGATCGGCCACGGATGATTTCGCTCAGCTTTCGAGCTGGCGTGCCTCGTCCACAAGCAGCACCGGGATGCCTTCGCGTATCGGAAACGCGAGCCGCGCGGCGCGGCTGATGAGTTCCTGCGCGTCCCGGTCGTATTCAAGTGGCTGTTTGGTCAGCGGACAGACGAGGATCTCCAGGAGTTTCGGATCGACCTGTGCCGGCGCTTCGCGTTGCGTCTGCTGCTTGTCGGTCTCGCTCATCGCCTCAATTCTCCACTGTGCCCCATACCCGCCTGTGCGCACTGCCTATTGCAGCGTCGTGCCGGACCCACCTTCTGGTGAGGCCATCTCCATCTCCGCCAGGGCCATAAGCACCTCAGAACGCGTGCGTAGGTCCGGTGCCTCCAACAGCGCCTGTTTTTCCTCCGGGCCGTAGGGGCTAATCATCGCGAGCGTGTTGATCAGCAACTCGGCTGGCGAGCGGTTGAGCGCTTCCCAATCCGCGCGCAGGTTTTGCGAATCGAGATAGGATCGCAGCACCCGCATGAAACGCGTGAGATTGACCTGCTCCTGGCCGTGACCGCGCGCGAAATCGGTGACGAAAGGAGCATAGTTCACTTCGCAAACACGGTACGGCGTCGCGCTATCGTGCTCTCGCACGATCTCGAAGCGAGCGATCCCGGTCAGCGAAATTATGACTGTGCCCTCGTCGGTCTCGGTGTATGCAGTAAGGCGGCCGGCGCAGCCGATCCGGCGCAGCGGCGCGCCCTTACCTTGCGGCGAATGTTCGGCGTCGGCGCGCGCAGGCTGAACGATGCCGAGAATACGCGGGCCCGCGAGAACATCTGCGACCATCTGCAAATAGCGTGGCTCGAATACGTTCAGCGGTAGCGTCGAGCGCGGCAGCATGATGCAGCCTTGAAGCGGGAAGACGGGCAGCTGCGCTGGCAGCTCCGCCGGCCTGCGGTATTGATCTGTAACGCTTATTGCTTTGGCTCCCCGGTTCGAAGCGGCTTTGCGCTTATGCGCGTGGCGCTGTTCATGCAAAAAGACCTGTTCATGCAAAAAGGATGGTCGACAGGCGCTGGCGCCCTTTCACGCTGAGCGGATCGTTGGCCCCCCAGGCCTCGAAGAACTCGACGAGCTGCTGGCGCGCCGCCCCATCGTTCCATTCACGCTCGCGCTTGACGATTTCCAGAAGCTGATCCATCGCCGCCTCGCGCTTGCCGCGCGCTTGCAGCGCCAGCGCGAGATCAAACCGCGCCTGCAGATCAGCAGGGTTGTCCGCAACCTGCTGTTCCAACTCGGTGGTGTCCGCGGCCTCCTCACTCTTGCGGGCGAGATCGAGCATGGCCTTCGCGCTGGTCACCGCGCTATCCATCTGCTTTGCGATTGGCACGATCCCGAGCATCTGCTCTGCGCGCTCCAGATCGCCGCCCTTGATGTAGCATTTGGCCAGACCGGTGATCGCGTTGACATTTTGCTGATCGCTCTGCAGCACCTGCGCAAACAGGTTGGCCGCCTCATTGATGCTGCCATCTTTGAGCGCCGCTTCGGCAGCATCCAGCGTTTGCTGAATGTCGTCGCCACCGCCAGCGGTGATCCTATCAATGAACTGGCGCAGCTCGCTGTCGCTGACCGCGCCCATAAACCCGTCAACCGGCCGCCCGTCCTGAAAGGCGAACACGGCCGGGATCGACTGAACGCCCAGCTGTCCTGCGACTTCAGGATACTGGTCGATATTCATCTTCACCAGCTTGATCTTGCCGCCGGCGTTTTTCACCGCCTGTTCGAGCCGAGGCGTGAGCTGCTTGCACGGCCCGCACCACGGAGCCCAGAAGTCGACCAGCACCGGCGCGTCCTTCGATGCCTCGATCACGTCGGCAACGAAAGTCTGCGTTGTGGTGTCCTTGATCAGGCCGCCGCCCGCGTTGTTCTCGTTGTCAGCCCCAGAGATGATGAATGACATTGCGGTCTAATCCTGTAGCTCAGTATGCGCCGAAAATCATGGCTTGGCGCAAACAGTTTTCCCATGCTGGAATATCTCAGCCGGATGCCCCGGTTTCAAGCCCGCTCGAAGTCGCAACCTCGCGAGGCAGGCGCAAAAACTGATGCCCGCAGGCCGCCACGAACTTCAAGAAGTCTTCGCGTGCGATACTGGTCGTTGCGGTGTTGACCAGAGGATGGAAGTTTAATGTGTCATATTCGAACAGCGTCTCATCGAGCACGAATTTCACGTCGCCGGCCGATTTGTTGATGAGCGCGAACGGCGTAACTGATCCCGGCTCAACACCGAGTACCTCGCGCATCAACTCGGGCTTGCCGAAGCTGAGCCGTCCCGAGCCGAGCTGCTTGTGCAGCGTCTTTAGGTCGATTGGCGTGTCCTCTAGCGCGGTGATCATCCAGAGGACGCCCTTCTTGTCCTTCAGAAACAGGTTCTTGGTGTGCGCGCCAGCGATTTCGCCGCGCAGCGCCTGAGATTCCTCGACCGTGTGCAGCGGCGGATGCTCGTGCGTCGTTGTTTCGATGCCCAGCTCCGCCAGCCGGGCCATTAAATCATCTCTGGTTACGCTCATGGCTCCCTCAGTCCGTCATTGCGGCGGTGCCTCGTCGGCCGGCGCTTCTGCCCTCGCCAAGTGCATAAACATATGTTTATATCTTTTTGAAGCTGCGCAATCCGCGCGGCCTGGTTCGAGCGGTTCCCTTAGCATGAACAAGATGCTTTCGACACATCATCTCGTCGCCATCCTCAAGGCCGCCGGCGAAACCACCCGGCTGAGGCTCTTGGCGCTGCTTGTCTCCGGCGAGTTCAATGTGAAAGATCTGACGCGTATTCTCGGACAGAGCCAGCCGCGCGTGAGCCGGCATCTCAAGCTGCTGGCCGCCGCCGGGCTGGTGGAGCGATACCGCGAAGGCAGCTGGGTGTTTTTCCGGGTACGCGACGACCGGGCGGGGCGCTTGATTCGCTCAGTGATTGCCGATGCGCTCAACGCCGATGACGAAACGCTCGCCCGCGACCGCCAGCGCGCCGAGGCGATCCGCGCCGAACGCGATGCCGCCGCGCAATCGTATTTCCGCGACAACGCCGCCGAGTGGGACCGCATCCGCGCGCTGCATGTGCCGGAGGCGGTTGTGATGGAGGCCATGCGCGGGATCATGGGGCCGGAGCCGGTCGATCTGCTCGTCGATCTGGGCACCGGGACCGGCCATGTGCTGGAGGTGTTCGCGCCGCAGGCGAAAAGCGCAATCGGCATCGACATAAACCGCCAGATGCTCGCATATGCCCGCGCGCGCATGGACCTTCAGGGGCTTGCGCATGTGCAACTGCGCCACGGCGACCTGTTCAACGTGCCGTTGCCTGAGGCGAGCGCGGATGCGGTCGTGCTGCATCAGGTGCTGCATTTCCTCGATAACCCCTCTCCCGCCATTCACGAAGCCGCGCGGTTGCTAAAGCCTGGCGGACGGCTGCTGATCGTGGATTTCGCGCCGCATGATCTGGAAGAGCTGCGCGAAAGATTTGCGCATCGCCGGCTGGGCTTTTCCAGCGAGCAGATGGCGAAATGGCTGGGGGACGCCGGCTTCGTGCGCGGCGATGAACGCCAACTGGCCGCCGATCCGGTTTCCGGCGGCGCGTGCCTGACAGTCTGCTTGTGGGGCGCAATCAAATCCGGCGCGCCATTACAAACCGGACGCGCTGCGCCCGTCACATCTCGAAACGCTGAGGAGATGGTCCTTGAACTACGTGAATGACAACCCCGAGCCGACGGCCGCGCGGCCCGACATCAAGGTCTCGTTCGAATTTTTCCCGCCGAAGAATGAGCAGATGGAACGCACGCTTTGGCAGACGATCGAGCGGCTCGCCCCGTTCCGGCCACGCTGGGTCTCGGTGACATATGGCGCGGGAGGGTCAACGCGCGACCGCTCGACGGACACGCTGGCCCGCCTGCTGCGCGAAACCGATTTGCGCCCGGCAGCGCATTTGACCTGCGTTTGCGCGACGCGGGCGGAGGTGGATGAGGTGATCCGCACATGGAAGCAGATCGGCGTCCGTCATATCGTCGCGCTGCGCGGTGATCCGCCCGAAGGCGTCGGTGAAGTCTACACGCCGCATCCCGGCGGTTATGAAAGCTCCGTCGAACTGGTGCGCGGGATCAAGCAGATCGGTCCCTTCGAGGTTTCGGTGTCCGCCTATCCGGAGAAGCACCCTGAGTCCCCGTCCGTCGAGGCCGATCTGGACATGCTCGCGTCGAAGGTGGACGCTGGCGCGGATCGCGCAATCACGCAATTCTTTTTCGATAACACCGACTTCTTCCGTTATCTCGACCGCGTTCGGGCGCGCGGCATCGATATTCCGATCACAGCCGGGATCATGCCGATCCACAATTTTCAGCAGGTTGCGCGTTTCGCCGGGAGCTGCGGTGCGCGCATTCCCGACTGGCTGGCCCGGCGCTTTGACGGGCTGGAGGACGATCCCGAAACGGCCCGGCTGGTGGCCGCAGGCGTCGCGGTGGAGCAGATCACCGAACTGCTGGAAGCGGGCGTCAGCGAGTTTCATATCTACACTTTGAACCGTGCGGGACTGACCGAGGCGATCTGCCACTCGATCGGGCTGAAGCCGGATCGCGAGCCACAGGCTGGCCAGCAAGCGCAACCGCAACAGACCTCGGAGGCCACGGCATGACCACGCGTGAACACCGTATTGCCGCGCTGAAGCGTGCGACCGCTGAGCGCATCGTGATCCTCGACGGCGCGATGGGCACAATGATCCAGCACCACAAGCCGCAGGAAGCGGACTTTCGCGGCGCGCGGTTCGAGAACCACCATGCCGACCTGAAGGGCGACAGCGACCTGCTGGCGATGACCCGCCCCGACCTGATCCGCCAAATCCACTGGGATTATTTCGAGGCGGGCGCGGACATCGCCACGACCAACACGTTCAACGCCAATGCGATCTCGCAGGAGGACTATGACCTGCAGGACTACGCGCGGGAGATGAATGTCGCCGCCGCAAAAGTCGCGCGCGAAGCCGCCGACGACTGGACCGTGCGCACACCGGAGCGACCGCGCTTCGTTGCAGGCTCGCTAGGGCCGACCAACCGCACCGCGTCGATCTCGCCGGACGTGAACAACCCCGGCCACCGCAATGTCACCTTTGACGAGCTTGTCGAGGCCTATGCCGACCAGGCGCGCGGGCTTATCGAGGGCGGCTCGGACATCCTGATGATCGAAACGATCTTCGACACGCTGAACGCCAAGGCCGCGGGCGTCGCGATCCTCCAGGTCTATGACGAGGTGGGCTTTTCGCTGCCGCTGATGGCGTCGGACACGATCACCGATCTCTCCGGGCGCAACCTGTCCGGGCAGACAGTCGAAGCGTTCTGGTATTCGATGCGCCATCTCAAGCCGTTCGCCATCGGGCTGAACTGCTCGTTCGGCGCAGATCAGCTGCGCCCGGCGGTTGCCGAATTGTCAGCGGTAGCGGATACGCTGTTAAGCGTGCATCCGAACGCCGGCCTGCCCAACGAGATGGGTGAATATGACGAAAGCCCGGAGGAGATGGCCGCCAAGCTGGAAGACTGGGCGAAAGCGGGCTTCCTCAACATCGTCGGCGGCTGCTGCGGCACCACGCCAGAGCACATCCGCGCGATCGCCGAAGCCGTTGCGCCCTATCCGCCGCGCGAGGTGCCTCAAGCCAAGCCGGAGTTGCGCCTGTCTGGGCTGGAGCCGTTCACGCACGCCTGAACCTTATTCATTGCGGGTTCAGACGGGATCGTCTTTCATTAACCCGAGGCGTTTCGCAAGGGGAGGAAGGCGATGTCTGCAAAATTGATGCTTGCCGGACTGGCGTTGTTCGCGGTCACGCTGGGCGCAGCGCCCGCCTGGGCGACCAGCGGGCCGGGCTGCTTTGGGGTCGTCAACGTGCCGAACTGGGACGTGCTGAACATCCGCGCGCTCACCTCCGCCCGGTCGCCGATCGTCGGGCGCATTCCGCCGCAAGGACACGGCATCATCGCGCAGGAGGGGCGCTGCCTGCCGCTCAACAGGGCGATGCCGGAGCGCTGGTGCCAGATCGGCTATTATGATGGAGACCTGACGGTCTACGGCTTCGTCAAGCGGCGTTTTCTGCGACCGGGCGATTGTCCATAACGCTTAAGGGTCTTCGCCTGGCGCGCAGCCAGCATCGGATGACACCTGCTCCACGCTGACAACCTCGCCGGTCAGGATATTGATCGTCTCGCGTGTGCGCACGGAGCCTTCCGGCTTCCGGATGTCAATGACGCGGATGACACGGCCGCTACTGATTGCTCCGCCTGCCCAGTCCTGGCAAATGACGTCGAACGTGTTGCCGGCTGTGTAGCCTGCGTCCGGCCCACCCGACTGGGCAAACGCCCGATTGCTGAGCCAAGCGGCCTCCTCCAGCGCGAAACCTTCCGCGGCGATCCAGACGGCCCGGCCGAGACCCTTGTCCCTGTCCGGCACGGTGCGCACAAGAACATCGCCATTCCAACAGGCTTGCACACGCACTTCCATGCCGGTGAAGGTTCTGACGCGGCCCGGCTGGCCCGCGGGCCGGTCGTTCGGCGGCGAATCGGAATCGGTCAGACCCTGGCTGTCGCCACCGGAGCCGTGCATGATCCTCTCGCCCGGCGTGGTTGCGCACATGGTGTTGCGCGCCCAAAGCGCGCGCTGCTGCAGCGCGAATGGCACCTGCTCCCAGTTGACGCCGGTCATCAGCACGTTATAGCCGCGCCAGAGCGTGGGCAGGCTCCCGGCAATTGCCAGCGCCAACACGATGAATGCCAGAAACTGCCAGCTTCGCCCACCCTGCGACGCTTGTGGTGCGCTTCGCGGTGGAGCGCTTGGCTGTTCAAAGTCTGCTGGCATCGCCGTTCGAGCCTGTGTGTGCGCTTGGTTCAGTGAGCATCGTCCCAGTTATCGGCGGCGCGCGCATCGACCTTCAGCGGCACCGAGATGGCAACCGCCGGCTCCGCAGCGGCGCTCATTATCCTGACCGCCGTGTCGATGGTTTTCTCGACCTCGGCCTCGCGCGCCTCAAAAATCAGTTCGTCATGCACTTGCAGCAGCATTCGCGCGGACAGGCCCGCATCGCTGAGCGCGCCGGGCATCCGTATCATCGCGCGGCGCAGGATGTCGGCAGCCGAGCCCTGGATCGGCGCATTGATGGCAGCGCGCTCGAAGTTGGCGCGCGCGGCCTGGGTCGCCGTTTCAAGCTCCGGGTAATGGATTTTGCGCCCGAAGATGGTGCGCACATAGCCGTTTTCATGCGCCTCCGCCTTGGTCGCCTCCATGTAGTCGCGGATGCCGGGGAAGCGCTCGA
>CAZNGB010000097.1:0-7842 GCA_964572465.1 uncultured Hyphomicrobiaceae bacterium | reverse complement strand
GTCGTCTCGCTGATGACGGCGGCGGCGATCGGCGATGTCGCTCAAAGCGGCACGGCGGGCTATGCCACCGCGGCGCTGACGCTGGCGCTCTTGTCGGGTGGCCTACTCCTGATGCTGGGCGTGTTCCGGCTGGGCTTTCTGGCGAATTTCCTGTCGCATCCGGTGATAGCAGGCTTCATTACCGCGTCTGGCCTCATTATCGCGGCGAGCCAGCTCAAGCACATCTTTGGCATTCAGGCCGAGGGGCATAACCTGTTCGAGCTTGCGCGCTCGCTGGCGCTCCACATCACCCAAGTGAACCCGATCACGCTGATCATAGGCGCGGCGGCCGTGGCGTTCCTGTTCTGGGTGCGCAAGGGCCTGAAGCCGTTGCTGATCGCAGCGGGGCTGAACAAGCGGCTGGCCGATGTTGCGGCCAAGGCCGGGCCGGTGCTGGCGGTCGCTGTTACGACGCTCGTCGTCGCCGGGCTGCGGCTCGATACGCAGGGCGTCGCCATTGTCGGATCGGTGCCGCAGGGCCTTCCGCCATTCACCTTGCCGGATTTCTCGGGTGATCTGCTCCTCAAGCTGATCGGCCCAGCGATCCTGATCTCGATCATTGGTTTCGTCGAGTCGATCTCGGTCGCGCAGACGCTCGCGGCCCGGAAACGCCAGCGCATCGACCCGGACCAGGAGCTGATAGGGCTTGGCGCGGCGAATATCGGCGCGGCGTTTACCGGTGGCTATCCGGTCACCGGCGGTTTTGCGCGGTCGGTGGTGAACTTCGATGCGGGCGCGGAGACTCCGGCGGCGGGAGCGTTCACGGCCGTCGGACTGGCCATCGCGGCGCTGGCGCTCACGCCGCTAATCTACTACCTGCCGACCGCGACGCTGGCGGCGACCATCATCGTGGCGGTGCTATCACTCGTCGATCTGGCGATCCTGAAGCGCGCCTGGGACTACTCGAAAGCGGATTTCGCCGCTGTGAGCGCGACCATTCTCGTCACGCTCGGTTTCGGGGTCGAACTGGGCGTGACCACCGGCGTCGTGCTGTCGGTGCTCATCCACCTCTACAAGACCTCGCGCCCACACATGGCTGTCGTCGGCCGTGTGCCCGGCACCGAGCATTACCGTAACGTGCTGCGCTATGAAGTCATCACCGATCCGCACATCCTGACCGTGCGCGTTGACGAGAGCCTCTATTTCGCCAATGCGCGCTACCTGGAGGACCGGCTTTACGACATGGTCGCGCAGCGCGACGATCTGCGCCACGTCATTCTGATGTGCCCGGCGGTCAACGAGATCGACATGAGCGCGCTGGAATCGCTTGAGGCGATCAACGAGCGGCTCGACGCGCTGGGCGTGAAATTCCACCTGAGCGAGGTCAAGGGGCCGGTGATGGACCGGCTGCGCCGCGCCCACTTCCTCGACGACCTGACGGGCAAGGTGTTCCTGTCGCAGCATCAGGCAATGCGCCAACTTAGCGCCCAGGCGATCGAGGCAGAGCCGGCCGAAGCCGTTTCCGGACGGCACGCGTAAATCCTCAGCCTGTCTCCCACCCTTGAGACAGTGCGCCGCCTCAGTTGCAAATAATTCTCATTTGCATTGACAAGCTTGCGAGCCTTCCCAATTGTTAACTGGGCGGCTCATCGCGCCGCGATTGCATGGAGAGAATGATGCGGTTTTTCCAACGAGGATTTCTCACGCTTTCCGGTCTAGCTCTGGCTTTCGCCGTGTTCACCAGCCCGGCCCGCGCCGAGCCTGCGCCGCTCAAAGTCGTAGCCACCACTGGCATGATCGCGGACGCTGCGCGGCAGGTCGGCGGCGATCACGTCGAAGTGCGTGCGCTGATGGGCCCGGGCGTCGACCCGCACGCCTACCGCCAGACCCGCTCGGATATCGTCGCGCTCACGCAGGCCGATCTGGTGCTCTGGCACGGGCTTTATCTTGAAGCCCAACTGGAAGACTTCATGCGCGATCTGGCGCAGACTCAGCCAGTCGTTGCCGTCGCCGAGGCGCTCCCGCGCAACCTGCTCATCAATCATGACGATTACGACGACAAGTTCGACCCGCATGTCTGGATGAACCCGAACCTGTGGGCGCGTGTGGTACTCAACATCCGCGATGCGCTGATCGAGGCACGGCCAGAGGCAAAGGCGGCTTTTAAGGCGAACGCCGAGACGCACCTCGCCGAGATCAGCGATCTGGCAGTCTACGCGAACAAGGTGCTGGCATCCGTGCCGCCGGACAGCCGCGTGCTGCTCACCGCGCACGACGCCTTCAACTATTTTGGTTCGGCCTACGGCTACGAGGTGGTCGGCATCCAGGGCATCTCGACTGAAAGCGAGGCGGGCCTCAACCGGATCGAGACGCTGGTCGACACGCTCGTGGAGCGCGACATCAAGGCCGTGTTCGTCGAATCCTCGGTCTCCGACCGCAACGTGCGCGCGCTGATCGAAGGCGCGGCTTCGCGCGGCCATGACATCGCGATCGGCGGCACGCTTTATTCCGATGCGATGGGCCAGCCCGGCACCTATGAGGGCACATACATCGGAATGATCGATCACAACGTAACAACCATCACACGCGCGCTGGGCGGCGACGCCCCTGAGAGCGGCATGAACGACCGTTTGGGGAGTTAGACTATGTATCTGCCATCGCTCGACATCGCTGCGGAAGACGGACGGGTGGTCACCTCGACCATTCCCGAGAATGCGCCGCTGGCCGTGCGCGGCCTGACGGTCTCTTACGGCGACAAACCGGCGGTGTTCTCGGTCGACGCGACTTTCACGGCGGAGAAGCTCACCGGGATTGTCGGGCCGAACGGCGCGGGCAAATCGACCCTGCTCAAGGCCTGCGTTGGCGTAGTGCGCCCGCTGTCAGGCACCGTTCTCGTTTTCGGCAAACCACTGGAGACCGCGCGCCGCCGCATCGCCTATGTGCCCCAGCGCGCCAGCGTAGATTGGGACTTCCCGGCCCGCGTGATCGACGTGGTGCTGATGGGCCAGTACCGCGAGTTGGGCCTCCTGGGGCGGATCAAGCCCACGCACAAGCGCCGTGCACTCGCCTGCCTCGACCGTGTTGGCATGGCGGACTTTTCCGACCGTCAGATCGGCCAGCTTTCCGGCGGGCAGCAGCAGCGCGTGTTCCTCGCCCGCGCGCTCGCGCAGGATGCCGATCTCTACTTGCTCGACGAGCCGTTCGCGGGCGTCGATGCCGCAACCGAGAAGGCGATCATCAACGTGCTCAAAGACCTGACGCAGGGCGGGAAATCGGTGGTTTGCGTCCACCATGACCTGGCGACGGTCGCGGATTATTTCGACGATGTGCTGCTCATCAATGTGCGCAAGATCGCCGAAGGACCAGTCGCGACCACGTTCACCTCCGACAACCTGCAGGCGACCTATGGCGGGCGGCTGGCAAGCGCGCATATCGATCAGCTCAGACTGGAGACCGCTTAGGACGTGGAACGGTTCCTCGATGCGCTCGTACTGAGCGCGGGTTACAACTCGGCGTTGGTGGCGATCGGCGCGGCGCTGCTCGGCTTCGCTGCGGGCGCATGTGGCACGTTCATGTTCCTGCGCGGGCGCGCCCTCGTCTCCGATGCCCTCGCCCATGCCACGCTTCCTGGCATCGGACTGGCCTTCATCGTGATGGTCGCGCTCGGCGGCGACGGGCGCAATCTCGTCGGGCTGCTCGCGGGCTCGGCGATCACGGCGGGGCTCGGCGTGCTCGTAGTTGACTGGCTAGTCAGCCGAACGCGCCTTTCGGAGGATGCTGCCATCGGCGCGGTGCTCTCCGTGTTCTTCGGGCTGGGCATCGTGCTCTTGACCATCATACAGTCGATGTCGTCGGGGCGTCAGGCTGGCCTGGAGAGCTTCTTGTTAGGCTCCACGGCGGGCATGCTGTTTCAAGACGCTGTGGTGATCGCGCTGGGCGGGGCGCTGGCGGTGGCCTTTACATGGGCGCTGCGTCGGCCGATGACCCTGGTCGCGTTCGACGCGGATTATGCCGCCGCCTCGGGCTACAATGTCCGCTCGATTGACATCGCCATCATGGGCTTGGTGCTCGCGATCACGGTCATCGGCCTTAAGCTCGTGGGGCTGATCCTGATTGTCGCGCTCTTGATCATCCCGCCGGTCACAGCGCGTTTCTGGACCGAGCGCGCCACAGACATGATCTGGGTCGCCGGCGCGATGGGCGCCGTATCCGGCTATGTCGGAACAGCGATCTCAGCCTCGGCCCCTGCCCTGCCCACCGGGCCAATCATTGTGCTGATCTGCGCTGGCCTGATGATCATCTCGCTGTTGTTCGCGCCGCGCCGCGGCGTAGTAGCCGCCGCGGTTCAGTTCTATCGGTTCCAGCGCCGCGTGCATCTGCGCCAAGGGCTGCTCGCGCTGGCGCGGCAAGAGCCGATCCACGACCGTATGACGCTGTCGGTGCTGCGCCGGGCCGGGCTGATCCGCCGCGACGGCGTGCCGACCGAAGCGGGACGCGCGCAAGCCGCCAAGGCGCTACTCGATGAGCGTCGTTGGACCATTGTCCGGCAGCACTATACCGATTCCGCGCTCGCTGGCCGCTATGACGGCGTAACGCCAATTGAGGCTGCGCTGACACGGGACGAAATCGCCGAGATTGATCGCCAGTTCGGCCCGCCACAAGGGGTGAGCACGTGATGGGCTCCGAATTCGTCCAACTCAGCCTGACGCCTATCCTCATCGGGATCTTGGCTTCCATCGCCTGCGCGCTGCCGGGCGCCTTCCTCTTGCTACGGCGCGAGGCGCTGATCAGCGATGCCATCGGGCATGTGGTGCTGCCGGGCATCGTCGTCGCGTTTCTGGTCACAGGCGTTGTCGCAGCGTGGCCGATGATGCTCGGCGCAGGCGCGGCGGCACTGGTCGCTGTGGCATTAATCGAGGCGATCAAGCGGTTGGGACATATCGAGTCGGGCGCGGCGATGGGCGTGGTGTTCACCTCGCTGTTCGCGGGCGGCGTGCTGCTGCTGGAGCAGACCGACACCAGCGGCGTCCATCTCGACGTGCAACATGCGCTGATGGGCAACCTGGAGAGCCTCGTCTGGCTGGCCGGGCGCGACTGGAGCGCGCTCACCGACCCGGCTGCGCTGGCCAGGCTGCCCGATGAACTGCCGCGCCTTGCGGTGGTGTGCGCAATCGTCGTCGCGCTCGCGATCGTGTTCTGGCGGCCGCTGAAGATCGCGACCTTCGATGAAAGCTTTGCGCGCACACTCGGCATCCCGACGCGCCTGCTCAGTCTCGGACTGGTTATGACGGCGGCGGCAGCGGCGGTTGCGGCTTTCGATGCCGTCGGCGCGGTCATTGTTATCGCGATGTTCATTTGCCCCCCGGCAGCAGCGCGGCTTATGAGCGACCGGCTGGAGATCAACCTGCTATGGACAGTCGCGTTCGCCACGCTCTCGGCCGTGCTGGGCTATGTGCTTGCGGGCTATGGGCCGCTTTGGCTGGGGGCCAGCCATTCGGTGAGCGCAGCCGGCATGATCGCGACCGTCTCGGGGGTCATCCTCGCGCTGGCGGCGCTGTTTGGCCCGTGCCGCTCGCGCACCGGAGAAGCCGCCGCATCCTGAATAAACTGGTGCGGTGAGCAACGTCCTGCTATCCCACGCGCACCACATCTTGGTGGCGGGAGGCACGCGATGGACAAAATCAAATACCTGTTCGCGATTCTGGCCGCTTTCCTCGGGGGCGGCATCTTGATCGCCGGGCCGGATACCATTCCCGAAGAAATCCCTTACCACGTCGAAATAGGCATCGCATTCATAGCGTTTGGCTGCCTGATGATCGCCGCGCTGTTCAGCGTCCGGACCAAAAATCTGATGCTCACCCTGATATTCGGCACCACCTCGGTGATTCTGATCTGGATGGCTGCTTCGGGCGATTTCCCGGTCTGGCAAAGTATCTTGTTCGGGCTGTTCGGCGCTGGCACGTCGCTGTTTTCGCTTTATTGCGTGGTCGCGACGTTCAGAGGCGACGATCTGTCGGGCGAGGAAACCGATGACCGCGCGGCGGATTGAACCGAGCCCATCAGCCCTGCCCTGGTCCGCGTGGCATAAGCCGTTTCGCCTGTTCGCGGATGCGCTCGGGGATCGGTGCGGAGGCGCGCGCGCGCCGGTCGAAATGCACGCCGAATTGCGCCACATCCGCGATGCCTGCGCCGGTCAGCCCGTCCGTCACGCGGTGCGCGAACCACAGCGAACTGCGCCCAAGCTGAACCACGGCGCTCTCTGTCTTCAGGACCGTGCCCGGCTCGCGCGGCAGGTCATGCAGCGTGATACGGTAGGCGAAGGTCGCGAAGCCGATCTTCTCCGCGCGCATGTAGGACGAGGTCATGCCGATACGGTTTTGAAACTGCACATTCGCGTCGGAGGCGTGTAGGATCAACGCGCTGAGATCGACCCGTCCGGTCGTGTCGAGATGCTCGGGCCGCACCAGCGTCTGTGCGGTCCTCGACCAGCCGGAAAGCGCCCCGAAATCGACTTCGCGACCGGCTTCCTCCTCCGCCCAGTCGATCGGCGCGTTCGGGCGCGGGCGCGTCACATCCCCTGTGAAGGCGATCTCATGGGTGGCGGCAAGATCGCTTGTCTCGGAGTTGTAGAGCTTGTGGCCGATGCGCAGATGCGCTGGGTCATGGGCGATCACCCCGGAGTCGATGTGATAGGCATCGCCCGCCGCCAGCTCCCGCTTAAACGTCGTGCGGCAGGCCGCTGGGCGCAGTGCCGCGATGTCGCCCGTGCTGTAGCCAAGCAGCCGGAACAAATGCGCCTGCGCCGCCGAATACGCCGCGAAATAGAAGCCGGTCGTGAAGTGATCGACTGCGTCGCACTCCCACGGATGTACGATGCTGCGCAGCGTCTCCGTCATATCCGCCTCCGGGTGTGCACAACCGCTTTATCCGCTACAGCATAGCCGGTGATTCAGCTCTGTTCCATGCTCACCCGGCCGTCCCTTCTGCTTAGTCGACAAAAAATCCCGCGCACGCCGCTGTGAGGACTGATGCACTCTCGCGGCCCACTCGCGCGGGCGTGAACCAGACTGGACCACCAGACGAAGAAAGATTATTGCTCAACTTGCGCCCTAATCCGTTTTTTGTTTTACACATAGTTTTCTGCGAGCAACTTCCTAATTACTCACGCTTCCGTGATGTCGAGTGATAGTCATATACAAGTCACTCCAACGTGATTTCATGTGTTTCATTGCTGAATTGCACTCATACGCGTAATTTTGTTATCGATTCGTTGGGCAGCAGAAGGGGAGAATTCAATATTTTCTCGTTGCCCGTAAATATCAGCGCCGGTTTTTCTTGGAACCGGCATTCATCGCAACACATACAGGAGTAACATCATGAAAACCGTCTTTGCAGCACTCGCCGTGACGTTCCTGGCGTCCACAAGCGCTTTCGCCAGCCCGATGGGCTGCATCGCGAATGTCGCGCAACTCGACACCAACGGCGACGGCTTCGTCAGCACTGACGAGGCGTCTGGTGTCACCGGCGTCATGGCGAATGTCGATATCGATGGTGATGGCCGCATCTCCCCGCAAGAAGCGGTTGTGGTGTGCCAGACCACCTCGTTGGATAGCGTTTTCGAGCCGAAAAACTAATCGGCCTGTAACGTTATACCCTCGGAGTCCGGCGGTGAAATCTCACCGTCGGCTCTTTCCCGTGCCTTTCCAATAATCGATAATCACACAAGTCTCTCTTTTATTTGATTTTTTCAATTACTTGTCGAGATATAATCTTTCAGACGTCAGAATTTAACCGAGGAGATCAAGCCATGAACTCTAAATTACCACTCATTCCCCGCCGCGTCTTCCTGACTGGCGCTGCCGC
>CAZNGB010000096.1:0-7996 GCA_964572465.1 uncultured Hyphomicrobiaceae bacterium | reverse complement strand
TCCGGGATGGAAACCGCTTTTTGGACCAGTCGCGCGACCAGGCGATCCCGCCTCTCGCTCGCAGATTGCCAGCAAAATGATCGGCCCGGTTCATCACGCTTTTCCATTTTTGATGTTCAGTGGCGCAGCCTGCAATCATAGGTTGTGCCATGAACATCGCTTACGTCGTCACGCATTTTCCCGTCCTGTCAGAAACCTTCATCGGCGATGAGATCCGCGCCATGCAAGCGCGCGGGCACACGATCACGCTCATTGCGATGACGCTGGCCACGCAGGCGGGGCAGGACGTCGACGCGCCTCTCGCCGACGGCGCAATCCGCCTGCCCCATATCCGCGCGCGCAGCGCTGTCTCGCATTCCCCCGACTTCGCCGGCTTGGCGCGCGCGCTTGCGTTCATGCGTGGGCAACGGATGCTGCCGCGCCGCTCGCTGCTTTGGAACTCGGCCAAGATCGCGGGCGTTATCCGTGATGCCGGCTGCCAGCACGTCCACGCCCATTTCGCCGGAGGCGCTGCGGCCCATGCCATCGTGGCCGCGCGACTGGCGGGTCTCAGCGTTTCCTTCATCGGACACGGCCACGACGTTTACGCCGAGCCTGAGGATTTGCCCGTCAAGCTCGCCCATGCCGATTTCGCGCTCGCCCCGTGCGAGGACATGGCCCGCGACCTGAGCGCGATGACGCCGGATGCGCTCGTGCGTGTCGTTCCGTGCGGGATCGACGCCGACCAGTTCGCCTTCGCCGCACGCGAGTACAACGCCAAGCTGCTGTTCATCGGCCGGCTGGTCGCGCAGAAGGGCGTGGACGACCTGCTGCATGCGCTGGCTGACCCCGCTGTGCCGCACGGCCTTGCTCTGGATATCGTCGGCGATGGCCCCGCGCGCGCGCAGCTTGAGGCGCTGGCCTGCAAGCTCGGCGTGGAGGACCGCGTGCGCTTTCTCGGAACGCGCCAGCGCGACTGGTTCCGCGCCCATGGCGGCGGCTATCTCGCGTTGGCCGCGCCGTTCAAGGATGGGCCAAACGGCGAGCGCGACAGCGGTCCGCTGGTCGTCAAGGAAGCCATGGCGATCGGCCTACCAGTGATCTCGACGCGCTATATGGGCGTGAAGGAGATGATCTTGCCGGGGATGGGATTGTTGGTCGAACCGGGCAATCGGGGCGCACTCGCGAGCGCGCTCGCCGCGGCGGCCGGCTGGAGCTTGGGCGAGCGGGAGACGATCACGCGGCTGGCCCGCAGCCATGTGGAGCGTAATTTCACGCTAAAGGCGCAGGCGGCTGCGCTGACCCAGTTGATGGAGGCGGCGCAGCGCGGCTCTCTGAGCAGACCACAGCCGCACGAAACCCGTCAGCCGGTGTAAATCGATCAGCTTGCAGCCAGGCTTTCGGCGATCTCGCTGACCACCTCATCGATCAGCTTGTCGTCCTCGCCCTCGGCCATGACGCGGATCACCGGCTCTGTGCCGGACGGACGGATGACCAGCCGGCCCTGACCGTTCAGCCGCGCCTGTGCGCCCGCGATCACCTTTTTCACGCGCGGCCGGTCGAGCGGTTTGCCGCCCGTGGTGCGCACGCTGCGTGTCACCTGGGGCACGGGCTCGAACGCGCGGCTCAGGGCGCTCATCTTGCTGCCTTCCTCGACCAGACAGGCCAGCACCTGCAGCGCGGAAACCAGGCCGTCGCCGGTCGTCGCGTAGTCCAGCAAGACGATATGACCCGACGCCTCGCCACCGAGATTGGCCCCGCGCTTGCGCATTTCAGCGATCACGTTGCGGTCGCCGACCGGTACGCGCACCAGCTTCAGGCCGATCCCTTCCAGGTATCGTTCAAAGCCGAGATTCGACATCACCGTGGCCACCACATCGGCGCTGGCCAGCCGGCCACGTGCCTTCCACGACCGCGCGATCAGGGCCATGAGCTGGTCGCCATCCACCGGCGCGCCAGTCTCATCGCAAACGATTAGCCGGTCGGCGTCACCATCCAGCGCGATGCCGAGGTCAGCGCGCACCTCGCGCACCTTCTCCGCCATGATCGCGGGGTTGTTGGAGCCGCTCTTCTCGTTGATGTTGGTGCCGTCGGGGTCCGCCCCGATCCGCACGATCTCCGCACCCAGCTCCCACAGCGCCTGAGGCACGACCTTGTAGGCGGCGCCATGCGCGCAATCCACGACGATGCGCAGCCCCTCCAGCGTCAGGTCGCGCGGGAAGGTGCGCTTGGCGAACTCGATGTAACGCTCCTGCGCGCCCTCGACGCGGCGGGCGCGGCCCATATTGGCCGGGCGCACCAGATTGTCCGCCTCCGGCTGTTCGATCGCCGCTTCGATCTGGTCCTGTACGCAATCAGCCAGCTTGAAGCCGTCCGCGCCGAAAAACTTCAGGCCATTATCCTCGTAAGGGTTGTGCGAGGCGGAGATCATCACGCCCAGATCGGCACGCATCGAGCGCGTCAGCATCGCGACAGCAGGCGTCGGCATCGGGCCGAGCTGGAACACATCCATCCCGACGGCGGTGAAGCCTGCGACAAGCGCCGCCTCGATCGAATAGCCCGACAGCCGCGTGTCCTTGCCGATCACCACGCGCGGGCGATGGCCCTGACCACGAGAGGCGAGGCCGGCCGACATCGCGATCTTGAGGATGGTGCCCGGCGCCATATGGCCGGAGTTGGCCGCGCCGCGAATACCATCGGTCCCGAAATATTTGCCGCTCATTCTCATTCCCCCGCCAGCCGGGGCTGCGCCGCCTCGCGCTGAACGAGATGCCGCTCCCAGGCGAGCGCGCATGCAACGATGGTCTCAAGATCGTCGAGACGCGGCCGCCAGCCCAGTGTGGCGCGCGCCTTCGCGGCATTGGCGACAAGCGCGACCGGATCGCCGCGGCGGCGCTCGCCCACCGTGACCGGGAAGTCGACGCCGGAGACCTTCTTGACCGCCGCGATCACCTCGTTCACCGAAAACCCGTGCCCATAGCCGCAGTTGAACACGTCCGAAGCCCCGCCGCCGCGCAGGTAGCGCAGCGCGTACATATGGGCTGAGGACAAGTCCGAGACGTGGATGTAATCGCGGATGCAGGTGCCGTCCGGCGTGGGATAGTTGGTGCCGAATATGCTGACGCCGGGGCGGTAGCCCATGGCGGCCTCGCAGGCGACCTTTATCAGATGGGTCGCCCCCGCGGTTGACTGTCCCGCCCTGCCGGAAGGGTCCGCGCCCGCGACGTTGAAATAGCGCAGGATCGCATAGGCCGGTCCACCCGCGGCTTCCGTATCAGCAATGATCCGTTCGCTCATCATCTTGGACGCGCCATAGGGCGAAATGGGCTTCAGCCGTGTGGTTTCATTGACCACCGCGTGCTCGGGCGTGCCGTAGACCGCGGCAGTGGATGAGAAAATGACCCGTTCGACGCCGGTGCGGCTGGCGACCTCCATCAGGTTGCGCAGCACGCAGGTGTTGTTGGCGTAATAAGCGAGCGGATTGGCCACCGACTCCGGGACGACCGTCGAGGCGGCGAAATGGGCGATTTCCTCCACCTCGAAGCGCGCGATCACTTCGCTGAGCAACGCCTGGTCGCCCGCATCGCCCATGACAAGCGGCGCTGCGTGGGGCACGGCCCAGCGGAAACCGCTCGACAGATTGTCCAGCACCACGACCTGTTCGCCGCGATCGAGCAGATCGAGAACGAAGTGGCTGCCGATATAGCCTGCGCCACCTGTAACCAAAATCGACATGTCACCTCCACAACCGTCCGCCCGGCCAGCCTCGCGGCCGTCAGCGAGCTCAATACAATCTTAAGTTGTATAAGGAACGATATAGAAGCCGCATGAAAAGACAGCTTATGAAATCACTAGAGGTTTCAAATAATCTTATACGGTTTTTTCTCTAGTACCTCACGAAATATAAGATCATTCTCAGGGGATATTTGACGGATAATTTCTTGATTTGAGGCACTATCTGGGCTGCTAATGCGACAGATTGGCCGAGGAATAGTGATAAAATTGAAACGGTGAAACGGATACATGCCAATTTTATGTTGAGAGAACTGATTGGCAGCTGGATTTTATTGAATGCACTTCAGACATCACGCTTTGAAGAGCGGTGAGAGATCATGGACAGCCCGACTGGATTACAATTTAAGCGTGTTCCGCGCCGCGAGCCTGATGTCCGGGCTGAGCCTGATTTCCGGACCAAGCCTGGTCTGACGCGGACCGCCCCGGCACGAACCGCCGCGCCGCCTGCCGGCTCCGATACACCCGCGGCCAGGGGGCTGCTGCGACCAGTGGTGCATGTTGTCGAGCACCTCGCACCTGGCGGGATCGAGACGCTGGCGCGCGATCTGGTGCTAGCGAGCGAGGGGCGCGCACGTATCATCAGCCTGCAGGGCGCGAGGGACGCGCTTGTCACCGACTGGCCCGCGCTGAGCCCAATCGCCAATGTTGTGGAGGGACTGGACGCCGGCCCCGGACTGCGCCCCGCGACGCTGCGCCGTTTGGCCCGCAGGTTGCGGGCGCTGCGGGCGCGCGTGGTGGTGTTGCATCATATCGGGCCGCTGCTCTATGGCGGTGTCGCCGCGCGCATGGCCGGCGTGCGGCGCGTGATCCACGTCGAGCACGATGTCTGGCACTATGACGCGCACCCGCGCCATCGCCTGCTGACGCGCCTCGCCGAGCGGCTGGTGCGGCCGACGCATGTGGCCCTGTCGCAGGGGGCTGCCGATGTGCTGCGCGAAATACTGCCCCGGCCGCGGATCGACATCATCCCGACCGGCATTGACCTTGCCCGGTTCACGCCGGATGGCCGCGAGGCCGCGCGCGCGGCACTGGGATTGTCGCCGGAGGACCGCGCGCTCGGCACGGTTGGCAGGCTCGTGCCGGTGAAGGGGTATGCCGGCCTGCTGGAGGCTTTCGCACGCGTGGCCCGGCCGGCGCGGCTTGTCATCATCGGCGATGGCCCGCAGATGCCGGCGCTGCGCAATAAGGCGCATGCGCTTGGGCTCGATGGGCGCGTCACATTTCTGGGGCACCGCGACGATGTCGCCTGTCTGTTGCCAGGGCTGGACGTTTTTGCCCTTTCCTCCCACGCGGAGGGGTTGCCGCGCTCGCTGCTGGAGGCGCAGGCTTGCGGCGTCCCGGTCGTCGCCACGCGGGTCGGCTCGGTAGCGGATGCGGTGTGCCCGGAAACCGGATGTCTCGTGCCTCCGGAAAACCCCGAAGCGATGGCCGATGCCATTGCGGCGTCGCTCGCCCGCCCGCCCGCGAATTCGCCGCGCCGCTTCGTTGAGCAAACCTATGACTGGCGCGGCACGCTGGAAGCCTATGCCCGGCTGACGGGAGACCTCGATGCTCGCTGAGACGGTCTTTGGCGCAACCGCTGCCGCTTTCGCCTATCATCACGCGGGGTATCCGCTCGCCCTGCGGATGCTGGCGCGCTCACGTCAAGCGCCAGCCCTCCCGCCGCTGCCGCGCGCGCTGCCCAGTATCGCCATCATCATGCCCGCCCACAACGAGGAAGCGTTCATCGCGCGGAAGATAGCCAACCTCGCCGCGCTCGATTACCCGCGCGACAGGCTTTCGCTCATCATCGTGCTGGATGGCTGCACCGACCGGACCTACGAGAGGGCGCTCGCCGCGCTGGATGCCCTCGATGACGCACCGGGCGTTCATCTGCTGCGCTATCGCGACAACCGGGGCAAGGTCGCCGCGCTGAACGCTGGGGTCGCCGCCACGCGCGCCGAGATCGTGGCGCTGACCGACGTCTCCGCCGAGTTGCCGCGCGATGCGCTTCATCGGACCGCCGCCCGTTTTGCGGATGCGCAGGTCGGCGTGGTCTGCGGGACTTATGCAATGGCCGCGCCGGGAAGCGAGGGTGAGCGAGCCTACTGGGCCTATCAACGGCGAATCAAGGCAGCCGAAGCGGCGGTCGCAGCGCCAATGGGCGCGCACGGGGCATTTTACGCGCTACGCCGCGCGCTGATCGCGCCATTACCCGCCGATACGATCAATGACGACTTCATCCTGCCGATGGAGATCGTCGCGCGCCGCTATCGCGCCGTTTACGATGAGGAGATCTCCGTGCACGAACTGGAAAGCGCCGCGCCGCAACAGGATTTCCGCCGCCGCCAACGCATCGGCGCGGGCAATTTGCAGCAGGCGCTGCGGCTGTGGCGGCTGGCCGATCCGCGCCGGCCGGGCCTCGCGTTCGTATTCGTATCGGGCAAGATGCTGCGTGCATTCATGCCATTCCTGCTGGTCTTGCTGCTCGCGTCGACTGCGGTGCTGGCGCTGCAAGGCGCAGTGCTGTTTCAAGCGCTGCTTGCGGGCGCGGCGGCCGGCCTCGCCTTCGCTGGCTGGGCGATCCATGCCCGGCCGCGCTGGCTGCCCAAGCCAATGGCATGGTGGGTCTATCTGGTCGAGGGATATGCCGCCGCGCTGATTGGCAGCATGCGCTATCTCACCGAAGCCAAACGCGGCCCCTGGAAGCGCGCCGACAGCGGCCCGCAGCGCCGGAACACGCCAGAATACATCCCCCGCTCGGTTTGGTTCAGCAAACGCGCGCTCGACATCGCCTGCGGGGCGGCTGCTCTCATCGTTCTGATCCTAGTGTTCGTTCCCGTGGGCGCGGCGATAAAGCTGAGCAGTCGCGGGCCAATCTTCTACCGCCAGCTTCGTGTGGGACGGCAGGAGCATGACCGCACGCGGTTGTTCCAGCTCATCAAGTTCCGCACAATGGTTGTTAACGCCGAGGCGCGCACCGGGCCGGTATGGGCGGCGCAGAACGACCCGCGCATCACACCGATTGGCCGTTTCTTGCGCAAGAGCCGCATCGACGAACTGCCTCAAGCGATCAACGTGCTGCGCGGGGACATGTCCGTGGTCGGCCCGCGCCCCGAGCGGCCGAGCTTCTTCGCCAAGCTGGAAAGCGAGATCCCGTTCTATACCGAGCGCACCTATGGCCTGCGGCCCGGCATCACCGGACTGGCGCAGGTCAGCCAGCGCTATGACACCAACATCGAGGATGTGCGCTCGAAGGTGATGTACGACCACGCCTATGCCATGCGGCTGACCCGCTGGCGGAGCTGGCTGGCGACGGATTTGTCCATCATCGTGCGCACGGTGGGCGTCATGGCGCTGGGCAAGGGCCAATGAGGCCCCGACTGATCGTGGTCGATGGCAATGAGAAGGAGACCGAGATGAGCGAAGCAGCCCTTGATATCGAAACGCTCGCCGAAACACTCGAATTGGATGTGCTGGAGCAATTGGCCAAGACTTTCGAGGTCGAACTGGCGCGCACGCGCACGACGCTCAAACAGGCCGCGCAAGCAGGGGACCGGAGCGTTGTTCGCCGCGAGGTGCATAGCCTATCGGCAATTTTCGCCCAGTTTGGCGCGCCGGAAATCTCTGCCGAACTTCAGGAGGTGAGCCAGAACGGGTCTGACGCCGAAGTTGCCCGGCTGGCTGATGAACTGGAGCACAGGGCCCAGCCCCTGCTCAAAGCCTTGCGGGCGGCCTGCCGCTGAGGCCGGAAAGCCATAGCGGCGACACTCTCAAAGCGTGTTTTTGTGAATTGATGCGCGCTTGAATTGCAATCTGGCTCTCGCACGATACAGTGAGATGCAAGCATATGATTCTCAGAGGGCAATGGGAGAGTGCCGCAAGTGACGGTCAGCTTTGAAATCCCCGAAGACATGGACGCTGCAGGAATGCGACGCCTGCGCCCGGAGCTTGAGCGGCTTGCCGATAGCGACGACACCGTTGAGCTGGATCTCTCACGCGTTGATTTTATCGATTCGTCCGGCGTCGGCGGGATCGTCTTTCTATACAAGCGCCTGCGGGCCAGCGGTCACGACCTGCGCCTGAGCCGCGTTCGCCCGCAGCCGCGAAAGCTGTTCCACAACCTGCGCATGACGCATCTGCTCGCGGGGTAGGCTGATCAGGCGGCGCGCGGATGTCTTTTGGCCTGCCGGTGAATTGGCCTGCGGATATGGACAATGACGAGCGCTTCTTGGACGAGCGC
>CAZNGB010000095.1:0-8068 GCA_964572465.1 uncultured Hyphomicrobiaceae bacterium | reverse complement strand
GCGGCGGCCTTTGGGGCGGATGGGCTGGTGATGACCGCGCGAAACTCGCCCCCGCTGGAAGGTGCGCTGGCCAAGGCAGCGTCTGGCGGGCTGGAGCATGTGCCGGTGGCGCTGATCCCCAACCTTGCGCGAGGGCTGGAAGAGTTGGGCGAGCTGGACGTAACGCGGATCGGGCTGGATTCAGGCGGCGATCAGGTGTTTGAGGATTTGCCGGCTTTCGAGCGGCTGGCCATCGTGCTCGGCGCGGAGGACAAGGGGCTGCGCCGGCTCACGCGCGAACACTGCGACGCGGTCTGCGCGCTCGCTGCGCCTGGCGCAATCCATAGCCTGAACGTCTCGAACGCCGCGGCGATTGCGCTGCATCACGCCTGGGTGAAGCGAATGAATGCGTCGATGCGTTAGTCAGGCGAACAGGCCAAAACCCATGGCCGGCATCATCTGTTGCAGTCCGGCGGCGAAGCCGAGCATAGGAGCAAACGCGAGGGCCGCATAATCGTTCGGGCGCACGCCGCCATTGCACGACTTTCGCATCTGGGGCGCGGGCAGTAGCGACTGCGGCCAGGGCGGTGGCTGCATCGGCGATGACTGCATCAGACCGCGCCATGGCGCGAGCCCGAACCCGCACATGCTGGCGGCGGCGATCCCGCCTGCGCCGCGGGTCGGAGCGCCGAAGCCATTGAAGGTGGCATAAGCCAGCGGCCAAGCGGCCGACGGCATCAGCCGTTGCATTGGCGACAGCGCCCAGCCGAAGCAGGCATGCATCCACCGTTCATAGGCGATCGCGTCGCGCATGCGGCCGAACACACGGCTCAGGTCGCGCCAAGTCCGGCTGAGAGTCGTGGTGACATGCAGCGTCACGTCGCGCGACGCGCCGTTGACAATCCGCGTCAGGGTCTGGCGCGGTTGTTCGGTGTTTTTGGCCACGGCGCTTGGGTGATGGGTTGCCGCCCGGCACCTGTGGACGTTGCCCGCGCGACCCTCATCGGATGGCGCGGCGGCCACCGTCCCGGCAGTCATTAGAGGCCACAGCCAGAACACCCGACTTATCCCATACCCGCAATCAACATTTCCTGATAATAATCAGGTAAATATTGCGTCGCAACAAAAATGTGCGGCGCAATATGAGATGGCGGTGTTCAAAGTACGACTGTCCCGGCCGGTAACAGACCGGTGCCCATCAACAGCTATCTGGCCAAGCACCGCGCGGACGGGTCGCAGCCGGCGCATAAACACGCTGACGCTCGTGGACCCAACGCTGCTGCGGCTTGTGATAGCGCGCCACGTTTTGGTACGGCTTCAGTAGAACCCGCTTCTTGCGGTAGACGACATGGCCCGAGCGCGTGCGCACCTTGACCTTGCGATACCCATAAACACCGGGGCGGCGGTGGATTTGATAGATGCCGGGGCGCTTGACGACATGTTTGCGCACCACGCGGTGATGAACGCGCGGCGCCTGTGAGACCTTGCAGCCGCCGTCACCACGGAACCAATCGCCCAAGGCGTGGGCCGGTCGGACGTCGCCCGCAAGGACGAACGCTACAGCCACGACGGCGAAAACCAACAACAAACTCAACTTTTTCATAATGACCCACCGTTTCAACTTCATACAAGTCACCCTAGCCGGTCGTTGAAGCCGCCGCAAAGCCAGAGGTCAAAATTTCTAAATGAAACACTGCCATGACCGCATACTCCCAGCGACGACCTTGTTCTCTGCCTATTATTGCGGCACGCTGCCCAGCAATTCGCGTTCTACTCGCCCCGCCGACCAACCCAGTGAACATCAGGATGCGCCATGGCCTCCGCCGTTGAGTCTCTGCCAAGTTCCAGTCTGGACGATGTTGTCGCAGCGCTTGACGCATCCGCCGACAGCCCGGACGCTGGAAATCTCAAGACGTTCACGCGGCTGCTCTACAGCGATCTGAACGAGGCCGATCTTCGCGATGCCGATCCGCAGGCGCTGGCGGCGCTGGCGCACGAGGCCTTCGCGTTCTTCTATCAGCGCCAGCGCGGCAACCCGAACGTGTGTCTGAGCCGGGTGCAATGTGGGCCGCGCGGCGCGGCACGCACGGTAGTTCACATTGCAAATGACGACATGCCGTTCCTGGTGGACTCGGTGCTCGGCGAGATCATCGACCGCGGCCTCAAGCTGGACTGGATCGTCCATCCGATCCTGCATGTGAGGCGCGATCCAGACTGCCGTCTGCTCTATCTGGATGACCACACCGCCACCGAGCCGCCGGTGGAAGAATTGCCCGAGGCAGGGCTTGAAAGCGTCATCGTCGTCCAGCTTGAGGACATCCCTTCAGAGACCGAACGCAGTGTGCTCCAGAAAGCCATCGTCCAGACACTGGAGGATGTGCGAGCGGTGGTCAGCGACTGGAGGCCGATGCTGGCGCGATTTCGCGAGGCTGTCGAGCGCTACAAGACCGGGCACCCGCCCGTGCCGGAGGATGAGCGCGCGGAGTCGATCCGCTTTCTCGAATGGATCTCGGATCGCAACTTCGTCTTCCTCGGGATGCGCAATTATCGCTTCGAACCGAACAGCGAGCCGCCAGAGCTGGTTCCCGACCCTGACTCCGGGATGGGTATCCTGCGCGACATCAACGCAAAGCTCCTCCGCCAGCCCGGCGAAGGCACCAGCATGCGCTCCGAGGCGGTTCAGGTGTTCCTGCGTCCCGAGCCGCTGATCATCACCAAGGGTAATCTGCGCTCGCGCGTCCACCGGCGCGTGAACATGGATACGATCAGCATGAAGCTCTACGACCAGGAGGAACACCCGATCGGCGAGATTCGCGTGGCGGGCCTGTTCACAGCCTCGGCCTACACGCGCTCGGTCGAGGACATCCCGTTCCTGCGGCGCAAGGCCAAGCTGGTGCTTGAGCGTTCGGGCTTCCCGGAGCAGAGCCACTCCTGGCGGGCGCTGCGCACGGTGCTCGACACCTATCCGCGCGACGAGCTGTTCCAGATCGACGTGGACCAGCTCCTGTCCTTCGCAACGGACATCCTCTCGCTCGAAGTCAAGCCGCAGACACGCGCTTTCGTGCGCTATGACACGTTCGGCCGGTTCGCCTCGGTGCTGATCTACGTCGCGCGCGACCGCTTCTCGACGGAAAAGCGCGTGCGTATCTGCGATTATCTGGCCCAGGCATTTGGCGGCGAAGTCACTAAGGCCACCCCGTTTTTTACCCAGGCGCCTCTTGTTCGGCTTCACGTGATCGTCTGGCGCACGGGTGCAGAGCCAATCGGCGTGGCGCCCGGCGACCTTGAAGAGCAGATCGAGACGATCGTCCGCTCCTGGGGTGAGACGCTGCGCGACCGGCTGCGTGAGGCCTATGCAGAACATGCGAGCGGGCTGATCGCGCGCTATGGCGATGCGTTCTCCGCCGGATACGAGGAATACAACAAGACTGATCGCGCGCTGAGCGACATCCAGAAGCTGGAAGAACTATGCCCCGACTGCCCGATCGCGGTCGAGTTCTGCAAGGACCAGAGCTGCGGTCCGTTCCAGGTGCGCGTCAGCCTTTACCAGCTCGATGAGCCGATCTCGCTGAGCCGCCGTGTGCCGATCTTCGAGAACATGGGTTTCGCCGCCAGTTCGGAGCGCACCTTCACCGTGGAGCCAATCATCGACGGCCAAAGGCGAACGGTTTATCTCCATGACATCCTGCTGGAGCCGCGCACCGAGGGCGAAATCGAGATCGACGCGGTTCGCGAGCGGCTGGAAAATGGCTTCCTGCGCGTTTGGTACGGCGAAGCGGTCAACGACGCTTATAACGGGCTGATCCTGCGCACCGGGCTGAATTGGCGCGAGGCGGCGGTGTTCCGCGCTTACGGCTCCTACATGCGCCAGATCGGCGCGCCGTTTGGACAGGGCTACATGGCCAGCACGCTTCAGCGCCACCCGGCAATCGCGTGCGACCTGATCGCGCTGTTCCACTGCCTGCTCGATCCGGAGGCGAACACGCCTGAGCCCGGCGGCCCGGACGCCATCGCCGCGCGTATCGAGGACGCGCTCGACGCCGTTGCCAGCCTCGATGAAGACCGCATCCTGCGGCGGTTCCTGAACGTCATTCAGGCCACGCTGCGCACCAACTTCTATCAACATGGCCCCGTCGATGGCGGCTCGGCGACGATCGCCTTTAAGCTGGCCAGCAAGCGGGTTGAGGGCCTGCCGCTGCCGCACCCCCACGCCGAGATCTTCGTGCATTCGCCGCGCGTCGAGGGCGTGCATTTGCGCGGTGGACCGATCGCGCGCGGCGGCATTCGCTGGTCGGACAGGGCGCAGGACTTCCGTACCGAGGTGCTCGGGCTGGCCAAGGCGCAGCAGGTGAAGAATGCCGTCATCATTCCGCAGGGCGCGAAGGGCGGGTTCTATCCGCGCCGCCTGCCGCAGAACGGCAGCCGCGAGGCCCGCATGGAAGAAGGCGTGGCGTGCTATAAGCTGTTCATCTCCAGCCTGCTGTCCGTTACGGACAACCTGAAGGGAGACACGGTCATCCCGCCGGAGCGTGTGGTGCGCCGCGATGGCGACGACGCCTATCTGGTGGTCGCGGCGGACAAGGGCACGGCGACCTTCTCCGACATCGCCAACGGCATCGCGCAGGAGCGCGGCTTCTGGCTCGATGACGCGTTCGCTTCGGGTGGCTCTGCCGGCTACGACCACAAGAAGATGGGCATCACCGCGCGCGGCGCTTGGGAGGCGGTCAAGCGCCATTTCCGCGAGATGAACCACGACATCCAGAACGAGCCGTTCACCGCCATCGGCGTCGGCGACATGTCGGGCGACGTGTTCGGCAACGGTATGCTGCTGTCGCGCCAGACCCGCCTGCTCGCCGCGTTTGACCATCGCGATATCTTCATCGACCCGGACCCGGACCCGACTGCAAGCTGGGCGGAGCGCAAGCGCCTGTTCGACCTGGCGCGCGTCACCTGGCAGGACTACGACAAGAGCCTGATCTCACAGGGCGGCGGCGTGTTCAGCCGCAGCGCTAAGGCAATTCCGCTGACTCCGCAAATCCGGGGATTGATCGGACTGGAGGCCGATGAGGTCACACCGAACGAGTTGATCCGCGCGATACTGCAAATAGAAGCTGACCTGCTTTGGTTCGGCGGCATCGGCACGTTCGTGCGCGCCGACAGCGAGACCCACGCCGATGTTAATGACCGCGCCAATGATGCCACCCGCGTCACCGCCAGCGAACTGCGCGTGCGCGTCATCGGCGAGGGCGCGAACCTGGGCATCACCCAGCCTGCACGCATCCAGTTCGCAATGCGCGGCGGGCGCGTGAATACAGACGCAATCGACAACTCGGCGGGCGTGAACTCTTCGGACTTCGAGGTCAATATCAAGATCGCGCTGGGAAAGGCTGAGGGCGACGGGAAGATCACCCGCGATGAGCGCAACGAGGTGCTCGCCAGCATGACCGACGAGGTCGCCCACGACTGCCTGCGCAACAACTACCTGCAAACGCTGGCGATCAGTCTGGGGGCGCGGCGCGGACTGTCCGATCTGGGGTTCCAGGCGCGGCTGATTGAGCATCTGGAACGTGGCGGCCTGAACCGCGATGTCGAGGAGTTGCCGAGCAACGCCGAAATTCGCGGCCGCGGCCAGCAGAACCAGCCGCTGACGCGACCGGAACTCGCGGTGCTGCTCGCCTGGGCCAAGATCGACCTTTACGATGTGCTGATCGACTCTCCGGTGTGCAGCGACCCGCATCTGAGCGTCGCCCTTCAGGACTATTTTCCGCAAACGCTGCGCGAGCGCTTCGCCGAGGAGATCGAGGCGCATCCGCTGCGACGTGAGATAATCGCCACCGGGCTAGCCAACGCCATCATCAACAGGGGCGGCTCGACCTTCGTCGTTCGGCTGATGCAGGAAACCGGGCAAGCCGGCGACGAGATCGCCTATGCGTTTGCCGCCGTCATGCAGAGCTTCGGATTCCGCCGGATTTACGATGCGATCGACGCCATCGACAACCTGATTGATGGCGCGCGCCAGCTCGACCTCTACCTGCGCCTGCAGGACGAGCTGCGCCGCCAGACGGGGTGGTTCCTCCGCCACGGCAAGTTCGAGCGCGGGCTGGAGCCGGTCACCTCGCGCTACCGCGACGGCATTGCGCGCATCTCCGATCACCTGCCGGCAGTGCTGCCGCCCCAGCAGATGCAGCAGGTGGAGGCAGCGCAGGCGGAATATACCGCCAGCGGCGTGCCAGAAAGCCTTGCTGGCAAGTTCTCCATGCTGAGGCCGCTCGGCGACGCGCCAGACATAATTCTCACCGCAGGCGGCGGATATGATCTGTTGCAGACCGCGCAGGTATATTATCAATTGTCGGGGTATTTCCGCATAGATGCGCTGCGCCGCGTGGCCGAAGACCTGGCGCAGACCGACTATTATGACCGGCTGGCGGTCAACACGACGATGGAATTGGCCGCGGGGGCGCTGCGCGCGCTCACGCTGCGCATTCTGGAAGAGGCGAAAGTGCATCCAAGCGACCCGGATTTCGACGCATGGTTCGAGCAGTCCGACGCTGCCGTGGCGCGCACGCGCGTTGGCATTCTCGCGCTGATCGAAGGCGGCGAGCCGACGCTGGCGAAGCTGACTGTCGCCGTGGCGCAGCTGCGTGATCTCTCCGGATGAGCAGCATGGCAGAAAGCGCCGCGCCCGCGCGCACGCGCGCAGGCCCGCTCGGCATCGGCGGCTGGGTCATGTTCGACTGGGCGGCGCAGCCGTTTTATACGCTGATCACCACTTTTCTGTTCGCGCCTTTTTTCGTCCAAAGCTTCATGAGCGATCCGGTCGCCGGGCAGTCGCTATGGGGCTTCATCACGGCGGCGGCAGGCGTCGCGGTCGCGCTGCTCAGCCCGGTGCTCGGCGCGATGGCCGACGCCAGCGGGCGGCTCAAGCCGTGGATTTTCGGCTGGTCCGTAGTGTTCGTCGCGGCGCAGGCGGTGCTGTGGTTTGCGGCGCCGGGCGATATGACCGTGCTGCCGCTCATCATCGGGGCCATCATCGCAGCGATCCTGGCGGCGGAGTTCTCCACCGTGCTCACCAACGCGATGATGCCCTCGCTGGTCGGGCCGCGCGCGCAGGGGCGGCTGTCCGGCTTCGGCTGGGCCGCTGGCTATGCGGGCGGGCTGGTCGCGCTGGTGATTTTCGCGGCGTTCCTGCTGGTACGCGACGGGGGGGAAACCACGCTGCTGGGCCTCGCGCCACTGCTGCCGCTCGACCCCGACGCTGGCGAGGGCGCTCGCTTCACCGGGCCGTTCGCCGCCGTGTGGTATCTGCTGTTCGTGCTGCCGCTGTTCTTCTTCACGCCGGATTTGCGCGGGCCGCGGCGTTCGCTGCCGGATGCGGCGCGCGGCGGCTGGCGCGAGTTCGGGCGCACGCTGCGCAACGTCTGGCAGTACAAGAACGTCGTGCGCTTTCTGTTTGCGCGGCTGCTTTACACCGACGGGCTTTCAGCGATCTTCGCGTTCGGCGGCATTTACGCGGTGTCGGTTTTCGGCTGGGGTTCGGCAACTTTGGGGCTGTTCGGCATCGTGCTCGCGGCAACAGCGGGCATCGGCGCGGCGCTCGGCGGCGTGCTGGATGACCGCGTGGGCGCGAAGCCGGTGATCCTCGCTGCGCTGCTGTTGCTCATCACCGGATCTGTGGGCGCTCTGTCAATCGACCGCGATTCCGTGCTGTTCGTCGTGCCCGTCGTAGGCGGCCCGGAGCCGGGCGGACTGGCCAGTTTTGCTGAGCAGGCCTATCTCGGCTTCGCCATCCTCATCGGGCTGGCGGCCGGACCGCTGCAATCGGCCAGCCGCAGCTTCATGGCGCGCATCGCCCCGCCCGACAAGTCGGCGGAGTTCTTCGGGCTTTACGCTTTCTCCGGCAAGATCACAGCCTTCGCCGCGCCGCTTCTGGTCGCGGGCGTTACCGTTCTTAGCGAGAGCCAACGCATCGGCATCGCGAGTATCGGCGTGTTCCTGGTCGCAGGCTTCATCGCCATGCTGTTTGTGAAGCCCGCCCCGCTCAGTGGCGGAAGTGGCGCATCCCGGTGAACACCATCGCCAGGTCGTGCTC
>CAZNGB010000094.1:0-8071 GCA_964572465.1 uncultured Hyphomicrobiaceae bacterium | reverse complement strand
CACCCGCGACCGTGGTCGAGTGACAGATACGCGCCTGGTGGTCACCGTTGTTGGTGCCCCAGAAGGCGTAGAACTTGCGGAACAGATAGGCCTGCTCGTTGTTGAACTTCGCCGAGCCCAGCCAGTAGACCGAGTCCGGGCCGGACTTCTCGCGGATGTCGAGCATCTTGTCGCCGATCTCGTTGATCGCCTGCTCCCAACTGATCCGCTTCCATTTGCCGTCGACAAGCTTGACCGGGTATTTCAGCCGGCGCTCACCATGCGCGTGCTCGCGCACCGAAGCGCCCTTCGCGCAATGCGTGCCCAGGTTGAAGGGGCTGTCGAAGCCCGGCTCCTGGCCGACCCACACGCCGTTTTGCACCTCCGCGATCACCGAGCAGCCGACTGAGCAATGCGTGCAAACGGACTTGCGCAGCTCAACTGGGGCATCACTCGAACCGGGGCTCTGCGCGGCCTTCACGCGCCCCGTGGTTAGCGTGGTCGCCGCGGCGATGCCGCCGATAGCCAGTCCCGAGCGGCGCAGGAACGTGCGCCGGTCCACGGCGCCATCTGTCGCCGCGCCAAGCGCTGATGACAAACGGGAGCCATTCGCAATCCCGTTTTTCTTCTTCAGCATGACGTTTCCTTCCTCAAAGTTCGATCACCCCGGACGCGGATGTCCGGGTCGCTTGCAGGTGCAAAGCGGTTTAGAACGAAGCCAGCTTGTAATATTGCTTGATATGCGCGGTCTCCCGGTAGCCCGAGCCTGCGCCGGGTTCGCCCGCCTCGGCCTCGCCAGTGCTCGCGCCGGTCGCCACCGCGACCGCGCCCGCCGTCGCCCCAAGGCCCGCGAGCCTCAAGAAGTCGCGGCGGTCGGAGCGGGTATCGCTCTTCTTCTCACCCATCGGTCATTCTCCTTCAGTTTGCGCGAACGGCCCAACGCAACGAACGCGCGTCTTTCACACCGCAACCGTCAATCCATAGAAAAAGCCGCCTCTTCCAGCTCAAGGAAGACGCGGCCCACGGTTCCGATCGCGGCGTAAAGCTCAGAGTCCTCGACCTTTTCAAGATCGCGGAAGAAATGCGGCGCCCAGGATTGCAGGTGCTCCTGAAAAAAGACCCGCTGCTGCGATACCGGCACAGCTTGGCCGAAATCGCCGCGGATCAACCCGCCCATCATATCGAGCACGGAGGCAACATGATCCTCCGGGTCCTTCTCATCCGGCGCTGCCTCGATCCGGAGTTGCGCCATGGCAGTGCGCAAGCGCGCCAGCGGTTTCTCGTGCAAAAATCCGGTGAGATAGTACGAGCCGTAGGGCAGCAACTTGCCGCGCGTCAGGCCGATGAACAGATCATGATAGGCGTCGTCTTCACGCTCGACGGAAGTGCCGCGCGCGGCCTGGGATAGCTTCGCGATGGCCTGACCGAACTCGGTCTGGCTGCCCTGGAGTTTGCCCAGGTCAGACAACTGTTCTGCTGTAGGTGGCGCCGAGAGCAACATGGCCAGCATCGCATAAATCGCGGCGCGGGATTCGTCTTCCGGAGCGATCTCCGGCGCCCCATCACCCGTGTCGTCACCAGGATTCATGTGCTCTGTTTCGATTTGACTCATTGTCGCACCCACCCTCCGGCATGGCGCTCAGACAGAATTGTTCTAACTCTAAGTCAAAACGCTGACACAGGTCTGTCGGACTGGCAAGTGGCCGGTTTGTCTGACAGTATCGACCAAAGCCTTGATTTTAAACATTCTGACATGAAAGCTGTCGTGTCTGAGCAGCTTGACACTAGCCAAATCAATGGCTTGGCATTGGGCATAGCGACCAAATCATAGGCAAAATTCTAGATCATCGGCGGATCATTATACTTTCGTATAATACGGCCCTGCCGGGTGCGTCCTGCTATGATGGTCTGTGTATGAAGCAACGGCGCGCAGCGAGTTCACGCCCCGCCCGCCGCAGCGCAGAGAGTTTCCCGCATGTCCCACGCAGACTCACGGGCGATCACGCCGCGCGAGGCCGAGGCAAAGGAATTCGCAGTCCGGCCCGACCCGGACGACGCGCGGCTGTCCGTGCCGGTAACGGGGATCGATCACACCGGCGCAACCGTCGAGACCACCGTGGTCACCGAGCGTCCGCTGACACTATTCCTCAACGCGCAGGAGATCGTCACGATGATGACCATCGGCGATTATCCTGAGCTGCTTGCGGTAGGCTATCTGCTCAACCAGAACATGCTGCGCCAGGACGACGAGATCACCGGCATTGACTACGACGATGATATCGAGACAGTCGTGGTGCGCACCGCGCGCGAGACCGACTACGAGGACAAGCTGCGCAAGAAGACGCAGACCTCCGGCTGCGCGCAGGGGACCGTATTCGGCGACCTGATGGAGCAGATCGACGAGATCGCCCTGAACCCTGACGCGCGCGTGCGCACTTCCGAGCTTTATGCGCTGCAAAAGAAGATCAACACTGCGCCATCGCTGTATTTAAGGGCGGGCGCGATCCACGGCTGCGTGTTGTGCCATGGCGACAAACCGCTTTTGTATGTCGAGGACGTCGGCCGGCACAACGCGGTGGACAAGATCGCCGGTTACATGTTCCTCAATCGGATAAAGCCGGACGACAAGCTGTTCTACACCACCGGGCGGCTGACCAGCGAGATGGTCATCAAGACCGTGAAGATGGGCATCCCGATCCTCGCCTCACGCTCGGGCTTTACCGCCTGGGGCGTGGAACTGGCTCGCGAAGCCGGCCTCACATTGATCGGACGGATGCGCGGCCAGCGTTTCGTGGTGCTGTCGGGCCAAGAGCGGGTGGTGTTCGACGCCGCGCCCGAAAACGCCCCGGCCGAGCCGGAGCACTTGAAGCGCAAGGGCAGCCGCCCGGATCACTGATATGGAGCAAACCGTGTCCGAGGGGAACGATCCCGTTATCGGCGTGCTGCTGGCTGGCGGGCTGGCGCGGCGCATGGGCGGCGGCGACAAATGCCTGCTGGAACTGGCGGGCCAGCCGCTGCTCTCTCATGCCATCGACCGGCTGGGGCCGCAGACCGATACGCTGGTGCTGAACGCCAACGGCGACCCTGCGCGTTTCGCGTCGTTCGGGCTGGATGTCGCACCGGACCCGATCGCGGGCTATGCCGGGCCGCTGGCAGGCGTGCTCGCGGGCATGGAATGGGCAGGGCGCAACCGCCCAAGCGCGCGCTGGATTGCGACGGCAGCGTCCGACACGCCGTTTTTCCCGCGCGATTACGTGGCCCGGCTGTTGGAGGCGGCGCAGCCGCACCACCCGGCGATCGCGATGGCGTCATCAGGCGGGCGCGAGCATCCGGTGTTCTCGCTGTGGCCGGTAGCGCTGATCGGCGATCTCCGCAGTGCTCTGGAAAACGGCACGCGCAAAATCCTCGACTGGACGGGCCGGCACACCACGCTAACGGTCGAATTCGACATGATCGACGGCCCCGGCGGCAAGATCGACCCGTTCTTCAACGCCAACCAGCCGGAAGACCTGGAGCGGGCTGAGCGCCTCGTGGAGATCGCATTGTGAGACCGCCCGTGTTCGGCATCACTGGCTGGAAGAATTCCGGCAAGACCACGCTGGTCGCCGGGCTGGTGAGCGAATTGCGAGCGCGCGGGCTGAAAGTCGGCGTGATCAAACATGCGCATCATGCGTTTGACATCGACCATCCGGGCCGGGACTCGCACACCATCCGCGAAGCTGGGGCGAACGAGGTCGCGGTTGTGTCGGCGCGGCGCTGGGCGCTGATACACGAGCTGCGTGACGGCGAGCCGGAGCCCGGTCTGGAGGACATGCTGGCGCACCTAAGCGCCAATGACCTCGTGCTGGTCGAAGGCTTCAAGGGCGGCGACCACCCGAAACTGGAAGTGCGCAGCGCCGAAGCGCGCGAAACCCGCCCAATGGACGATGCCGCGCCCAACATCGTTGCCATCGCCGCCGACGCCCCCCAGGACGACCCGCGCGCGCAGTTCGGCCGCAACGACATCGCCGAGATTTGCGATTTCATCATCGCACATTTGCGTTTGGCCCCCGACGCTGCCAAGCTCACACAGGTGTAAACCCGCGCTATGCGCGACAGCTTGCCGAACCACTCATGACCGAGATGTCCCGCGACGACTGCTTCGAGGCCAACCCGGAGCGGATGCCATTCGAGACATCGCTGGAGCGCGCGCGGATGCTGGCCGATGCGCTCGGCGTCGTGACGCCACGCGAAACGCTTGCGCTCGAACAGGCATGCGGACGGGTGCTCGCAGCCGCGATAAGCGCCCCCCGGGATATACCCGCACATGACAACGCCGCGGTTGATGGCTACGCATTCGCTTTCTCCGATTACGACGCGGAAAACGGCTCCGACCTGCCGGTGAGCGCGCGAATTGCGGCTGGCCACCCGCTTGATGACCCGCTGAAAGCAGGCACAGCGGCGCGCATCTTCACCGGCGCGGTCATGCCCGAAGGCGCAGATACCATAGCGATGCAGGAGGATAGTTTCGACGACGGCGAGACCGTCAACATCCCGCCAGGCCTGAAACAAGGGGCAAACCGGCGCAAGGCGGGCGAGGATGTGCGCGCCGGCCAGACGCTCTTGCGCCCGGGCTGTCTGCTGCGGCCTCAGGACATTGCGGCAATCGCATCGCTGGGGTTCGCCGGGGCCACCTGCTATCAGCGACTGCGCATCGGGCTGTTTTCCAGCGGCGACGAGCTGCTGCGCCCGGGCGAGCCGTTCAAGTACGGCGCGGTCTACGATTCCAACGCTGCGATGCTGGCGGCGCTCGCTGATCTCGCGGGCGCGCAGATCACCGGTCTTGGCGTGCTCCCCGACAGCCGCGAGGCCGTGCAAAGGCGGCTGAAAGAAGCCGCGCTCGATTATCCGCTGATTTTGACATCCGGCGGCGCCAGCATGGGAGATGAGGACCATCTGACCGCGAGCTTGCGCGCGCTTGGCGAGATCAGCTTGTGGCAAGTGGCGATCAAGCCGGGCCGGCCGATTTGTGCGGGGCGCGTGGGCAACAGCGCGGTGGTCGGGCTGCCGGGCAACCCGGTCGCGGCGTTCGTCTGCTTCCTGCTTTATGTCTATCCGTTGATCCAGAGCCTGGGCGGAGCCGGATGGCGGCGGGCGCGGCGCTACACCATGCCGGCGGCGTTCTCGATGTCGAAAAAGCCGGGGCGGCGCGAATTCATCCGCGGCATGCTGGATGAAACGGAGCGCGAGTTGCGCGCCCGCAATTATGTGCGCACCGGCTCCGGCCTGATCTCTTCGCTGCGCGAGGCGGATGGGCTGATCGAAATCCCCGAGGACGTCACCAGTATCGCACCGGGCGATCCCGTCGCCTTCATCCCCTTCACCGAGTTCGGTATCAAACCTTGAGGCGCAGGAATTCTTCGCCTGCAGCGACAGTTTGCAGAATTTTGCATATAATCGCGGGATGGCCGAGCAGCAGCAATACCTGACAACCCGAGAGGTCGCCGAGCTCTTGCGCATCAAGGAGCGGAAGGTCTACGACCTCGCTTCCTCAGGCGCGATCCCATGCTCGCGCGCGCTCGGAAAGCTACTGTTTCCGCGCCGGGAGGTCGAAGCTTGGCTGTATGCTCAAGACAGCCAACTTTCCATCGCGCCGGACCGTGCTGGCCCGAATGTCGTGCTCGGCAGCCACGATCCGCTGCTGGAATGGGCACTGCTGGAATCGCGCGCCGATCTCGCCAGCTTTCTCGGCGGCAGCCATGACGGTCTGGAGCGGTTCGCGCGCGGCGAGGGCGTCGCGGCAGGTCTGCATGTCCACGAGGCAGGGGGCTGGAACACCGGCACGGTGCGCGCGCGCTTTGCCGAAGGCGACTGCGTGCTGATCGAGTGGGCGTGGCGCCAGCGTGGGCTGATCCTGCCGGAGCAGTTCGCGGGTGAGGTGCGCGAGCTTGCCGACCTCAAAGGCTGCCGCTTTGCCCCCCGCGCGGCGGAGACCGGCAGCCAGACGCTATTCGAGACGCTGCGCGCCGACGCCAGGCTGCAGCCCGACGACCTCGCCCAAATCGCCCCGGCCCGCAGCGAGGCCGACGCGGTGCTGGCGGTCGTGGACGGTAAGGCCGATGCCGCCTTCGGCCTGAAATGCCTGGCGCACCGCTTCCGGCTGACCTTCGTCCCGCTGATTGACGAGCGTTTCGACTTGCTGGTGTCGCGGCGCTGCTGGTTCGAGCCGCCGTTCCAGGCGCTGTTAGAATTCTGCCGCCAGCCAGCATTCGCCGAGAAGGCCGCCGAGTTGGGCGGCTACGACGTCTCAGGCTTCGGGGCGGTCCATTTCAACAGCGCCTGAAGGTTTAGCCCTCGCCCTGGTCCGCGTTTGGCGTGAACAGTTGCTCGCCCTCGACCCTGAAAGACGCAATCGCGCTCTGCCCTTCCTCCGACAGGATCCAATCGATGAAGGTCTGCGCGGCCTCGACATTCACACGCGGATGCTTTTCCGGGTTCACCATGATGATGCCGTACTGGTTGAACAGTGCCGGATCGCCTTCGACGAGGATTTCATGGTTTGCCTTATTGCCGAAGCTGATCCATGTGGCGCGGTCGGTCATCACGTAAGCATCCATGCCGATGCCGGTGTTAAGCGTCGCGCCCATCCCTGAGCCGGTTTCGCGGTACCACGTTCCGCTCGCCTCGCTCGGATCAACCCCCGCGGCTTCCCACAGGCTGAGTTCCTTCTTGTGAGTGCCGGAATCGTCGCCGCGCGAGGCGAAGATCGCTTCCTGTTCGGCAATCGCGGCGAGCGCCGCCGGCGCATCGTCCATGCCCTTCACGCCAGCGGGATCGCTGGCCGGACCGACGATGACAAAATCGTTGTACATCACGTCATGACGCTCGACGCCGAAACCGTCAGCCACGAATTTTTCCTCCGCCGGTTTGGCGTGGACAAGCAGCACATCACCGTCACCGCGCCGGCCGTTCTCCAGCGCCTGTCCGGTGCCGACCGCAACAACCCGCACGTCGATGCCCGTCTTCTCCTCGAACATCGGCAGGATGTGATCATAAAGGCCGGAATTCTGGGTCGAGGTCGTGGACTGGACGATGATCGACTCCTGCGCCGCAGCCGGATTTGCCAGCGCGATCATCGCAAGCGCAACGCCTGCGACCACACTCTTAAACAGCTTTCGCATTTCCCGATCCTCCCTTTCTTGCTTACAAAACAATGCGCCCGGCGAGATGATCGCGCGCCGCGCGGGACATCGGCTCGGTGAAGAACCGCGCCGCTCGCGTGTGCTCGACCAGCTTGCCGCGATGCATGAACACCACATCGTCGGCCAGACGCCGGGCCTGCCCCACGTCATGGGTGATGAACACGATCTTGACGCCGCGTGCGTGCGCCGCCGCGACAATCTGCTCGATCATCAGCACGGACGCCGGGTCCAGGCTCGCGGTTGGCTCGTCGAGGAACAGCACCTGCGGATCGGTGGCCAGCGCGCGGCCAAGGGCAAGGCGCTGTTGCTCACCGCCCGAGAGCAGCCTGGCCTGCTGACGCTCGCGATCAGCCAGCCCGACCATTTCGAGAATGTCGCGCCGCCGCGCCCTGTCCGCCCGCCCGCGCAGGCGCAGCACGAAGTCGATATTCGCGGCGACCGAGCGGCGCAGCAGCACCGGGCGCTGAAACACCATCGCCTGGCGCTTGCGGGTCTGCGCGCTTAGCGGCTGGCCACCCCAGCGGATTTTCCCGGCCGTCGGCGGGATCAGCCCGTGCAGGAGCCGCACGAGCAGGCTCTTGCCCGCGCCGTTCGGCCCCATGATGACGGTCAAGGTGTCGGGTGCGAGCGCCAGATCGACATGATCGACAAGCGGCTGGCCGCCCACGGCGAAGGTGAGATCGCGCGTGCGACACAGCGCGTCGCGCGCTGCGGTATCAGCATGCCGCGTGATATCGGTGTCTTCGCGTCGGGCCTCAAGCATAAGCGCTCCTCGCAGCGGTTCCGCGCAACGACATCACCGCGGCGTTCACGGCAATTGCGATCAGCATCAGCACCGCGCCCAGCGCCAGCGCGAGCGCAAGTTCGCCCTTTTGCGTCTCCAGCGCGATGGTCGTGGTCATGACGCGGGT
>CAZNGB010000093.1:0-8151 GCA_964572465.1 uncultured Hyphomicrobiaceae bacterium | reverse complement strand
AGCGCGGCGATCTCCCGGCGCAGGATTTCCAGCACGGCCGGATATTCGTCGCGCATATAAAGATAGATGCGCTCCGCGCCGACGGCCCAGGCGGCGATCAACGCGCCTTCGAACATGCGGTGCGGGTCGCGCTCGAGGTGATATCGGTCCTTGAAGGTGCCCGGCTCGCCCTCGTCGCCGTTGATGGTCATCAGCCGCGGGCCTGCGAAGTTGCGCACGATGCTCCATTTTCGCCCGGCGGAGAACCCAGCGCCGCCAAGACCCGCAAGGCCGGCGTCGGACAGCTCCGCGATGATATCATCCGCGCTGCGTTTGCCCGCGCGGCATTCGGCCAGCACGTGATAGCCGCCCTCGGCCCGGTAAGCCTCGAAATCCTTGTAATGCGGGATCGCGGGGAGCGACACATCGCCGGAGGCAAGCGCGAGCAGCCCTTCTGCCGTCGCATTGCCCACCTCCAAATTCCCGCAGCGCGCCGCCGGCGCTTGTGCGCAGCGCCCCATGCACGGCGCATGGAGGACTCGCACTCTCGCCGGGTCAGCGTGGCGCTTGAGCGCCGAAATCAGCTTATCCGCCCCGGCCATTGCGCAGGACAGCGTGTCGCACACCCGGATGGTGACCGGCGCAGGCGCGTAGTCGCCGTCCTTGATGAGATCGAAATGGTGGTAAAACGATGCGACCTCCCAGACTTCCGCCTGCGACAGCCGCATCAGCTCCGCGAGCGCGCGCAAATGCCGCTCATGGAGACAGCCGAAGTGGTCCTGCAACACATGCAAATGCTCGATGAGCAAATCGCGCTGCTCAATCGCTCGGCCTTCCAGCACCGCCCGCACTTCAGCCACGGCACCCTCGTCAACAGGTCGTCCCTTGGGGAAGCCGGCGCGTTTCAGATCGATCAAGGTCACGTTGCCAACGCCTCTTTCGCTTGGTGCATGGCGGGCCTTGGTGCATGGTGGGCAGCGCCCTCACCCCGCTTTCGCCCGACAAGCTAGGCCGGCTGGTCCGCGCGCGCTCGTCCAAATCCGCCATCGCGCGTCGCGCGCGCATCAGCACACCTCGGACATGATCAGAACAGCGTGCGCAGCAGATACAGGCCGGTCACCACAAGCAGCGCAAGAATCAGTTTGGCAAACAAACGCTGGTTGATGAAGCCAAAAATGAACTGCCCCGCGGCGATGCCAAGCAGGGTCAGCGGCAGGCAGACGAGCACGGCAGGCCCGACTCCGCTGGCGAAACCGCTGCCGGCGACTTGCAAGCCAAGGCTAGCGCCATAGGCGAAAAGGAAAAACGTCAGCGTGGTGCCGCGTGCCACCTGTTTGCTGACCTGTCCGCCCGCGAAATACAGCATCAGCGGCGGGCCGGGCACACCTATGCTCGTTGCCAGCAGACCTGCGGCTGCACCGATGCCGTAATCGCGTCCGGTCGAGCGGGCGAAGTGGAACTTGAGCGCCAGCAACACGGCCAGTCCCAGCGCGAGCGCTGCCACGATACCCTTGAGCAACACCACGCTGCCGGACAAAAAAATGATCAGCCCCAAGGGCGCGCCGGCCAGCGTCCCCAGCGCCAGCCGCTTGAGCATCGTTGGCTCTCCCTCGCGGATCGCGCGCGGCAGCATCACCAGAGAGACCGCCAAGCCAAGGATGATGTTAAGCTGTATGGCCGTTTGCGGGGCATAAACGAGCAAGAACAACGGCGTGGCAATCAACGAAAAGCCGAAGCCGGTCGCCGTTTGCAGCAGCGCGGCGAGAAAGGCGATCGCCGGTCCCCAGCCGATCAACTCCCACAGCGCCTCAGATCCTGCCATACCGTGTGCCGCCTTATCGTTGGTTTTTTTTCAGCGCGTCGCGTATTTTTGCGGCGATGACGCTCGCAAGACTCCTTAAATCACGAAAAGCAAGTTAAACTCACCTCTCGTTCCTTAGAAAAAAGTCTTATCCGAAGGGGAGGATCATGCGTAAGCCTGGACGCCATTTCTTGCACATACCGGGGCCGACAAACATTCCTGACCGCGTTCTGCGCGCCATGGACCGACCGGTCATCGACCATCGCGGGCCGGAGTTCGCCCAGCTCACGCTGCGGCTTCTACCGCGTCTGCAAAACTTGTTCAAATGCTCCGGCCCGGTCGTCATATACCCGGCGTCAGGGACTGGCGCATGGGAGGCCGCGCTGGTCAACACGCTTTCGCCTGGCGACAGGGTGCTGATGGCCGATATCGGCCATTTCGCCACGCTGTGGAAGGATATGGCGGATCGCCTCGGTCTGGTCCCCGAATTTCTGCCGAGCGATTGGCGCCGCGCCGCTAATCCGGAGGAAATACACGCAAGGCTTGCCGCTGACACGGGCCACGAGATCAAGGCGGTCTGCGTGGTGCATAACGAAACCTCCACGGGTTGCGCCGCGCGCCTTCCCGAAATCCGCAAGGCAATCGACGACGCCGGCCATCCCGCGCTGTTCATGGTCGATACCATCTCTTCGCTCGGATCGATGGACTATCGCCAGGATGACTGGGGTATCGATGTCAGCGTCGGAGGGTCGCAAAAAGGCATGATGCTGCCGGCGGGCTTGAGCTTCAATGCGATCAGCCAGAAAGCGCTCGATGCGGCGAAAACCGCCAAGCTGCCGAAGTGTTACTGGGAATGGAACGACATGCTGTCGGCCAACCAGAGCGGGTTTTTCCCCTACACGCCGGCAACCAACCTGTTCTATGCGCTGGACGAGGCGCTGAACATCATCGACGAGGAAGGGCTGGACAACATCCTCGCTCGGCACCAGCGCCACGCACGGGCGACCCGGCGCGCGGTCGAGGCCTGGGGGCTTGAGCTGGTGTGCGCGGACCCGCGGGAGTATTCCAACTCGCTGACCACCATCTTCGTGCCGGATGGCTACAGTGCCAACGCTTTACGCTCGCAGATCCTTGAGCATTTCGATCTGTCGCTCGGAACTGGCCTTGCCCGGCTCTCGGATCGCGTGTTCCGCATTGGCCATCTCGGCGACCTGAATGACCTGATGCTTATCGGCGCGATTGGCGGCGTGGAGATGGGCATGAAGATCGCAGGCATCCCCCACAACGCGGGCGGAACACAGGCGGCAATGGACGTGCTGTCTGGAACCGATGCAAGCGCGGAATCTGCGCCGCAGCAAGCCGCGATGGCTTAAACCAGAAGACTCATGACGGCGATATCAGCACCAGGATCGCCGTCATGGTGCCTAAAGACAGCGCGGTGCCGAGCGCAACCGCGCCGGAGGTCGAGTTGACGACCCGGCCATTCTGTTTGGCGAGAACAAATGCGTTCACGCCGGTCGGACACGCGGCAAACAGCACCGCGACGCTCGCCCAGACCGGGTCCAGTGCGACCACCTGAAACGCCATCAGACCCACAAGCGCTGGCAGCGCCACCAGTTTGAGCAACAGCAGCGTGGCGAGCGTGGGCACCTGACCGCGTATCGAGAAATCGCGCAAACTCAGACCGAGTGCGAACAGCGCGCACGGCACTCCAGCCTGCGCCAGCAGGTCAAACATCGCGCGCGGCGCTTCGCCCAGCCCGACCCCGGTCTGACGCCACAGCGTGCCCGCGATAATCGCCAGGATGATCGGGTTGGTGAGCAGGTTCGCGCCAAGTTCACGAATGAGCGCGGACATGGTGGTCCGGCCGTGCTCTGACACCAGCTCGAAGTGCAGCGTCGCGGTCAGCCACAACAGCGCTGCATGGATCGATGTAATGATAGCCATCGGCGTCGCGGCCTCCGGCCCGTAGATCGCAAGCCCTATCGGAATCCCGAGGAGGACGGTATTGCCAAAGCACGAACTCATCCCGATCACCGGCTGATCTTCGTTCGCCCGGCGCAGCAAATAGCGCGCGATCAGCGCCGAGCCGAGCCACACGAGCGCCAGCGCGCCGAAATAGACCGCCCACAGCCGTAGCGTCTCCCCGCCAGGTGGCCGCGCATCCACCATGGTGCGAAACAACAGCGCGGGGATGCCGACACGCAGCACAAACTCCATCAGCCCGGCTTCCGCGTTGCGCGACAGCAGCCCGGCCCGCGCGAAGGCAAAGCCAGCCAGGATCATCAGGAACACTGGCGCGATCGTGCTGAGGATGGGCGTCATCGGTGCATTGGCAGGCCGCGGCGGCCGTGAGCCGGCGATCTCGCAGCCGCGGCGACCGGTGGCTCAGGATGGCGAATCACTTTCGCCAGGGCGAGGAACCGCGGCGCGGCGGCTGATCATCGTCGCGCTCGCCATCGTCCCGGCGCTCGCGATCGTCGTCCACCGGCTCGTAGTCGACATCTATGATGGTTTCCTGCTCCGGTCGTCGCTGATCCTGATCGCGCTCATGGCGACCGCGCGGCGGCTCGCCCTCTGGCCCGCCGCCCGCCACGAACACATTGCCGGAGCGCACCATATGCAGAAAAATCCGCCTCGCCAGCGCGCGCCGGAAAGGCGGCACGAACAGCAGGAAACCCACGGCATCGGTGAAAAAACCAGGGGTGAGCAGCAGCGCGCCCGCGACCAGCAGACTGATGCCATCGACCACGGGATCAACCGGGAGTTCTCCCGCCCTGAGCGCCAATTGGGTGCGCCTTAACACCGCGCTGCCCTGCAGCCGCAGCAGAATGGAGCCAACCAGCGCTGTGACGATCACAATCGCAATGGTGGCCCAAACGCCAATGAATCCGCCGATCTGGATGAACAGCGCGATCTCCACTATCGGCGTGGCGACAAAGATGAGAAAGAAAATCAGGAACATAAGGACCGCATTCTGCGCTGCTGAGGGCACCGACGTCACCGCCGGTGATTATTGGTGGTTGGCTTCAATCCCGCGATGCCCTAAAATACGACCCATCAGCGGATGGCTGTCATCCTTCCTTCTCCCCGGGGTCTGGCGCGCGGCGTGATCGAAGCCTATATCAATCGCGTACCTCACGGAAGTACGGATAGCGCAATCCTGAACCAAAGCGTCGCGACAACATGAGCGGAACAATCGACCTCAGCACCATCATATTCCTGGTTATCGCTGTCCTGATCTTCTTGAGATTGCGGAGCGTGCTCGGCAAGCGGACAGGAAACGAGAAACCACCCTACGATCCGTATTCCGCTCAACAAGCTGGCGGCGCGGCGGGCGATAAGGTCGTACCGTTGCCGGGCACGGAGCAGCCGGGCAGCCAGCGCGAGAGCGCGAGCGACGACCAATTGCAAGAGATGGTGCGGGATTACGCGCCCAAGGGCAGCCCACTGGCTGAAAAACTGGCGGCTATAATGCGCGCGGATCGCGGGTTTGACCTCCGCCAGTTCGTTGAGGGCTCAAACACTGCCTACGAGATGGTCGTCACCGCTTTCGCAGCGGGCAACACCGCAACCCTGAGGGAATTGCTCAGCCCGGAAGTCTACCAGAGCTTCGTGTCAGCGATCGAGGAGCGCGAGCGTGCCGGCGAGACGGTGGACTTCAAATTTGTCGGCATCGACAAGACAGAGATCGCAGACGCCAATCTGCTGAATGGCGAAGCGCAGATCACTGTGAAGTTCGTGAGCGAGTTCATCACCGTGACGCGCGACAAGGAAGGCCGCATCATCGAGGGCGATCCGAAGCAGATTCAGGAGGTCACCGATCATTGGACCTTCTCGCGCGAGGTGGACTCGCCCGACCCGAATTGGGTGCTCATTGCCACGGAAACCGAAGTCTGAAGCGACGCGCCGGGGGTCCGGCGCTTTGATGCGGTTGGGATCATGCGGGCGGCGTGGCACTTTGCCCAGGTTTTTCTGTTCACACTGTTTGTGTTCCTGACCGTGCAGCTATGGCACTGGCAGTTTCCTGACACCGAAGGCGAAAAACGCCCCCTTCAACTCGATCGTATCGGCTTTTCCGAAATTTCCGGCTGGGCCAACGACGATCATGCGCCGGCATTCGCTGCCTTCCGGCAATCTTGCCCATGGTCAATTCGCGTCTCGGAACGGCACGACACCTCGCAGCGTCAGGCCCTTGCCTGGGTGTGCGAGCGCGCCTTGACGCTGCCCGAACCGCTGGAACCCGACGTCGCGCGCGAGTTCTTCGAGACTTACTTTACACCCTACCGCGTGCGCCCGCAGACCGACCGTCGGCTCGTTACCGGCTACTATGAGCCGGAGATCGCAGGCTCGCGCACAAAAACCGACAAGTTTAACATCCCAATCTATCGCCCACCCGACGATCTCACACTTATCAAAGCGAACGCGCGCGAGGGGCTGCCAGACGACCTGACCGCCGCGCGACAGACCGAGGACGGTCTCAAGGAACACTTCACCCGCAAGGAGATCGAGCAGGGCGCGCTCGATGGGCTGGGGCTGGAACTGGCCTGGATCGCGGACCCTGTCGCACATTATTCCATGCAGCTTCAGGGTTCGGGGCGCATCCGCTTTCAGGACGGAACAGCGGTGCGGCTTGGCTTTGCCGGCAAGAATGGCTTTCCGTACACCTCAATCGGACAAGAGATCATCTCGCGCGGCGCGCTGAAGGCGCATGAAGCCTCGCTGGCGCGCATCTTCGAGTGGGCGGAGGCGAACGGAGACGCGGGTAAAGCGTTGATCTGGTCGAACAAGTCCTACATTTTTTTTCGCGTGCTGTCAGAGACCGAAGGCGCGACCGGGCCGGTCGGCGCGCTCGGAACCTCGCTGACGCCGCTGCGCAGCCTTGCGGTCGATCCGCGCTATCACCTGCTCGGCGCGCCGGTGTGGGTGGCCGCGCCGGAGTTGCGCGATGACGCCGAGCAGCCTTTTGTCCGCCTGATGATCGCGCAGGACACCGGCTCGGCAATCCGCGGGGACGTGCGCGGCGACATCTACTGGGGCAGCGGCGATAAAGCCCATGATTTCGCGAGCCGGACAAAGCATGATGCCAGCTTCACGATCCTGCTGCCGAACGCCGCCCGCTGATGCCTCGAATTCCACGAGCTTGATGAACCGGTCCAATGAGCCGCCGTCCGACACGCAAGCGCGAATTGAGCGAGAATGAACGGAGCTTGTGGGAGCAGGCGATGCGCGAAACCACGGCGCTGCAGGGTCGCGAGCACGGCTCGATGCCATCTCGCCCCGCAGCGAGGCCCCTGCCTGACCAAGCTGGACACCACACGCGTGAGAAAGCAGCGCAATCGGCGAAAGATGCGCCGCGCGGCACTCTGCCATCGCAACCTTATCAGGAGAGCGGTTCGCCCCGCCTCGCACCGTTGGCCCGCCGTGAAGCCCGCCGCATCGCGCGCGACCCCGAAAGCATCGACGCTCGGCTTGACCTGCATGGGATGCGCCAGCGCGAGGCTTATCCTGCGCTAAAGGGCTTCTTGCGCGCAAGCCAGGCTCGCGGCCATCGCCTGGTGCTGGTGATCACCGGCAAGGGCGCCGCTCGTGAAACCGGAAGCGACAACTACGACGCGTGGGCACAGACGCCGTTTTATGAAGCGCCGCGCGGCGTGCTGCGGCGGCTCGTGCCGGAGTGGCTGTCGAAGCCGGAGTTTCGTGATGTTGTCGCTGGCGTTTCGCCGGCGCACCAGCGCCACGGCGGCGAGGGCGCGCTATATGTACGTTTGCGAAGCACCGCCGCGCGGCCCGCAGCGCCGCGCACACCCTCAAAGGATTAGAGCAAGCCGCGCCAGCGCCTCAAGCGTTCTGCCGAAGCACGTCGGCCAGTGTCTCCAACCGCTCCAGGTTATCGCGCGCCAGCGCCTCGGTATCAGCGTCGCGCGCGTCCTCAAGGTCTTCCTTTGCCCACTGAATCTCCTGCGCGATCTTCTCAGGATCAAGGTCTTCCAGCGGCATCGCGCGCTGCGCTAGCACCGTCAACTGCTCTGGCCCGCCCTCGGCCAGACCGCCGCGCACGAAATACTTGCGCTCGTTTCCCCCGCTGTCACGCACACTTAGCATCCCGGGGCGCAGCGCGGCGACCATCGGCGCGTGCCGCGGCAGGAAGCCGAAATCGCCCTCCAGCCCTGGCGCCATCACCTCCGCGACGTCTTCCGACAGCAACACACGCTCTGGCGAAACCAGATCGAAACGGAACGTTCCCGCCATTATCGTGTCTCCCCTGCGCGCCGGCTTAAGCCGCCTCGGCCGCCATTTCTTCGGCTTTCTGGATCGCCTCGTCGATGGTGCCGACCATGTAGAACGCCTGCTCCGGCAGATCGTCATAG
>CAZNGB010000092.1:0-8185 GCA_964572465.1 uncultured Hyphomicrobiaceae bacterium | reverse complement strand
CCGCCGGTTTGCGTCCCAGTCGTTTGCGCTGGCTCAGGCAGCTTGTGGCTGGTGTGGTCAATGACCACCCCGAGCGTCGCCGCCGTCAGCACCGAGCCCATCACCAGACCATTGGAGAGCTTATCCATTGGTCTTCTCCAGGGGCGTATCCAGGCCGAACCAGACCCGTGCATGCACTCCGATCCAACTGCCGGTGAACCCCGCAAGCAGCCAGAGCCAGCCATGCATGCTGCCTGTCGCAGTCCCGGCCAGCAGCCCGCCGATGTTGCAGCCAAAGGCAAGCCGCGCGCCGTAACCGAGCATCAGCCCGCCGACAACCGCGAGGATCAGTGCGTTCAGTTTGATCGGTTGGCTTGCCGCAAAGCGTCCAGAGATTGCCGCGGCGAGCAGCGCGCCGAGAATGACGCCAAAATCCATGACCGAGGTGGTGTCCTCAAGCACGCTTCGCTGTAGCGCCAACGCCGGATAACCGCTCGACCAATACGTCCAGTTCGCGACATCAAAGCCAAGCGCCCCCGCGATCTTGGTGCCCCACAAGCCCAATGCAAAGGTGATCGACCAGGGATGCCCTGCGATCAGCAGCGTCAGCAGGCTGAAAATGGCGATGCCGATGACGCCCCATAACAGCGGCCACGGCCCGAAAATCAGGCGGTCGATGAACGGCACCTGCGGACCGTCTTCGGAGCGAAGATCGAGCACGTTACCACAGCGTCGCATCTCAATCCGCCGGACCCACAGATATAGCGCCGCGATAACCGCGAGTTGCACGGCCAGCGCTGTTTGCCATCCGACCGCGCTCACCGTGGAGACTGGACCCATATTAGGCAGAGCCAGCCATGTGGGCAGATGCATGGAGCCAATCGTTGCGCCAATGATGAAGAAAAACAGGGTCACGACCATTTTGACGTTACCACTGCCGGCCGTGAACAGCGTGCCAGAGCCACACCCACCGCCCAGTTGCATGCCAAACCCGAAAATGAGCGCGCCAACCAGAACAGACAGGCTGACCGGGCCAAGAGCCGCGCTGGCCTGTAGGTTAGGAAATGCGGCCCCGACGATCGGGAAGAAGGCGATCGACAGCCCGGCGAGCAGCAGGAGGTGCGAGCGCACAGCATCGCTGCGGCCAAGCCGGATGAAACGCCGCCAGCCGCCGGTACAACCGATCAGCGAGCGGAACAGGCATACGCCAAGGCCCGCGCCGACCAGGAACAAGATGGCCTTTTGCGTAGAAACTTCATGTTGCAGGATCAGGCTGATTGCCAGTAGGCCCAGCATAGCCGCAAGGCCGAACGCCTTGTCCATTCCGCTTACGCGGATCGCATCCGTCGAGGACGATGAAGTGCTGCCCACCCCGGCTTCTTGCTGTTTCGCAAGATCTTGAGCAACCACGCCGTTATGCCCCATTTTGGCAGCGCTGCGACCTCTGCACGCGATACCGCGCCGCGCCGCAACGGGTGATCCATTTTAAGCGCAGGAGGCCCTGGCTGCGTAATAAGCCCCGCCACGCGCCCGACGCCGCGAACGGTCTTTCTAAACCTGAAAGCGACATTCTGACGCTGCATTATATCCTGCCAGAAATGCCCGCGCGACCCTTTCGTCTCATGCAACACGAAAAAGTGTCATGCAAGCGAGACAGGGCGGTGCGGCGGATATCTTCACAGTAGCTTCCCGCGGCGCGTGATGCTGAGGTAACCTCACGGATCGGCAAGGATCGCGCCGGGAAGGGAGAGCAACATGCATGTGAACTGGCAAGGCGTCATGCCTGCGTTAATGACCGAGATGACTGAGGACGGCGCGCTTGATCTGGACGCCACTGCGCGGCACATCGCGCAGTGTATCGAAGCGGGCTGCGAGGGCTTCGTTATGCTCGGCACGCTCGGCGAGAACAACTCGCTAACGCTGGATGAGAAAGCCGCGGTGGTTTCGGCGGCCGTGGAAGCGGCAGGCGGGCGCGTGCCGATCCTCGCGGGCGTGGCGGAATACACCACCGCTTTCGCGATCGAAGCCGCCACGCGCATGAAGGATGCCGGCGCGGACGGTCTGATGGTCCTGCCCTCAATGGTCTACGAGCAGGACGCGCGCGAGGCGATCACCCACTTCCGCGCGGTGGCCCGCGCGGTCGATCTGCCGATCATGATCTACAACAACCGGGTGTCCTACAAGGTCGATCTCAGCCCCGAGGATTTCGCGGATCTGGCCAGTGAGACGAATATCGTCGCCGTAAAGGAGTCGAGCCATGACAGCCGGCGCATGACCGACATGATCAACCGGCTTGGTGACCGCTACCTGCTGTTCTGCGGCGTGGACGATCTGGCGCTGGAGAACATCCTGTTCGGGGCGGTCGGCTGGGTCGCGGGTATGGCGAACTGCTTCCCGCATGAGTCGGTTCGGCTGTTCAAGCTGGCCGAGGCCGGCAAGCTCGAAGAGGCGCTAGCGCTGTATCGCTGGTTCATGCCGCTGCTGCATCTCGACACGGATGTGAAGCTCGTGCAGTACATCAAACTCGCCAACCAGATGACCGGCTATGGTGCTGAGCATGTGCGCCCGCCGCGCCTGCCGCTGATCGGGGCAGAGCGCGCCGAGGTTGAGGCGATCGTGGGCCGCGCGATCGAGACACGCCCCCAGCCCTCCGCGTGAGCGCGCAGAGTATGGCGCAGCAACCTGAGCATGATGTCATTATCGTTGGCGCAGGCATCATCGGGCTGGCGGTCGCGGAGAAGCTGCAAGAGGCCGGGCGGCGCGTCACGCTGATCGACCGGAAGGGCTTCGCGCGCGAGGCCAGCGAGCGTAACGCCGGCGGCTTTGCGTTTTCCGATATCATGCCGCTGGCGACGCAGGGCACGCTGCGCAATGTGCCGCGCTGGCTGCTCGATCCGCTCGGGCCATTGAGCATCCCGGCGGGCTATTTCCCGCGCATTGCGCCGTGGCTGGTGCGGTTCTGGCGCGCGGGCTGGCCGGATCGCGTGGAGGCGAGCATCCGCGCGCAGGCGGAGTTGATGCACCTGTCGCGCGAAGAAATGGGTGGGATGGTGGCGGCCTGCGGCATTGGCCACATGCTGAGATCGGACGGCTCGCTGGAGCTTTACGAGAGCGAGGCTGCGTTCAAGGCCGCGCAGCCTGGCTGGCAGCGGCGTGAGAACGCGGGCATCGCGTTCGAGCATGTGCGCGGCTCAAGGCTTGCCGAGTTGCAACCCGGGCTGTCGCCGCGTTTCGTGGCAGGGACGTTCACGCCGTCCTGGCAGACCGTTTCCGACCCTTACGATTTCGCCAGCGCGGTTGCAGATCATGTGCTGGGGCGCGGCGGAGAATTCGTGCCGGGCGAGGTGAAGGCGGTGTGGCCCGATGAAAATGGCGTAGCCGTCGATCTGGCCGATGGCCGCCGGCTCACTGGCAACCATGCCGTCATCGCGGCGGGCGCGTGGTCGAAGCCGCTGGCCGCAGGTCTTGGCGATCGCATCCCGCTGGAGACCGAGCGCGGCTACAATACCACGCTGCCGCCAGGCGCGTTCAACCTGAAGCGGATGCTGATCTTCGGTGGGCACGGCTTCGTCATCACGCCGCTGGCGAGCGGTATCCGCGTGGGCGGCGCGGTTGAGCTTGGCGGGCTGGAGCGCGAGCCGAACTATGCCCGCGCCGACGCCATGCTGAAAAAAGCCGCCGATTTCCTGCCTGGCCTCAAGACCGAAGGCGGTACGCAATGGATGGGTTTCCGCCCGTCGCTGCCCGACACGCTGCCCGCGATCGGCCACTCGCGCGCGTCGCGCCACATCGTCTATGCTTTCGGGCACGGGCATCTGGGCCTGACGCAGTGCGCTGCAACGGGCCGGCTCGTGCGCGATCTGATCGCCGGGGCGCAGCCGCCGCTCGATCTCGCGCCCTTCAGTCCGCAGAGGTTTTGACATGGCACGGCACACCTTCTCCTGCCTCGACGGCCACACCTGCGGCAACCCGGTCCGGCTGGTCTCGGGCGGCGGGCCGCTGCTTCAAGGCGACACGATGCTGGAGCGCCGCGCGCATTTCCTCAAGGAATACGACTGGATCAGGACCGGGCTGATGTTCGAGCCGCGCGGGCATGACATGATGTCCGGCGCGATCCTCTATCCGCCGACGCGCGAGGATTGCGACATCGGCATCTTGTTCATCGAGACCTCGGGCTGCCTCTACATGTGCGGGCACGGCACGATCGGCACCGTGACGATGGCGCTGGAGAATGGCTTGATCCAGCCGAAGACGCCGGGGGAGGTGCGGCTCGACACGCCCGCTGGCGTTGTCGTGGCGGCCTACGCGCAGAATGGGCCGTGGGTGGAGGAAGTGCGCATCACCAATGTGCCGTCGTTTCTATACGCCGAAGGGCTGGAGGCCGAAGTGCCCGAGCTGGGCGCGGTCACGGTCGATGTCGCCTATGGCGGGAATTTCTACGCGATCGTCGAGCCGCAAGATGCGTTCAACGACATTGCCGACGTCACCGCCGCCGACCTGATCAGCTGGAGTCCTGCCTTGCGCGAGCAGCTCAATGCCGCGCATGACTTCGTCCACCCGGAGAACCCCGACATTCGCGGGCTGACGCACGTGCTGTGGACCGGCGCGCCGACCGTCGAGGGCGCGACCGCGCGCAACGCGGTATTCTACGGCGACCGCGCCATCGACCGCTCACCCTGCGGCACCGGCACCTCGGCGCGCATGGCGCAATGGGCCGCGCGCGGCAGGCTCAGGCCCGGCGACGACTTCGTGCATGAAAGCATCATCGGCTCGCTGTTCCACGGACGCGTGGAGGCGGCGACGACCGTGGGCGGGCGCCCGGCCATCATCCCGTCGATCGGCGGCTGGGCGCGCCAGACGGGCTTCAACACCATTTTCATCGATGAACGCGACCCGTTCGCCCACGGCTTTCAGGTCATTTGAACGAAGCCGCACGGCGGCCGAACAAGTTCCGGAAATTGTTATGATGCGCAGCGCCAAGGCCATCCATATTGTCGGCTGCCACGCCGAAGGCGAAGTCGGCGACGTGATCGTGGGCGGGGTCGCGCCGCCGCCGGGCGAAACGCTCTGGGAACAGTCGCGCCATATCGCGGGGGATCAGAGCCTGCGCCGCTTCGTGCTGAACGAGCCGCGCGGCGGGATTTTCCGGCACATCAACCTGCTGGTCCCGGCGAAGGACCCCCGCGCGCAGATGGGCTTTATCATCATGGAGCCGGAGGACACCCCGCCGATGTCCGGCTCGAACGCGATCTGCGTGGCGACGGTGCTGCTCGACACCGGCATTCTTCCGATGAGCGAGCCGGAAACGCGGCTTGTGCTGGAAGCGCCGGGCGGGCTGGTCGAGGTGCGGGCGCAGTGCCGCGCGGGCAAGGCCGAGCGGATCACGCTGCGCAACGTGCCAAGCTTTGCGGACAGGCTCGGGGCGCAGATTGAGGTCGAGGGGGTCGGCGCGCTCACCGTTGATACCGCCTATGGCGGCGACAGCTTCGTGATCGCGGACGCCGCCGCGCTTGGCTTCGCGCTGACGCCGGACGAGGCGCGCGATCTTGCGGAGACCGGCGTGAGGATCACCCGCGCGGCGAACGAACAACTCGGCTTCGTCCATCCTGAAAATCTGGGCTGGGATCACATTTCGTTCTGCCAGATCGCCGGGCCGCTGAGGCGGGAGAACGACGCGCTGACCGGCGCGAATGCCGTTGTCATCCAGCCGGGCAAGATCGACCGCTCGCCGACCGGCACGGGCTGTTCCGCGCGCATGGCCGTGCTGCGCGCGCGGGGTGAGATGGCCTTGGGCGATCGCTACCTCGCGCGCTCGCTCATTGGCTCGGAGTTCCGGTGTCGCATCGCCGCCGAAACCACTATCGGCGGCAGGCAAGCCATCACCCCGGAAATCTCCGGGCGCGCCTGGATCACTGGCACCCGCGTCGAGATGCTCGACCCCGACGACCCATTTCCCGAAGGCTATAAGCTCTCCGACACCTGGCCCGTCCACAAATCGCCGAGGACAGCATGAGCGAACAGGTCCATGTCAGCTTCGAGCAACTGCGCGATGTGCTGCGCCGCCTCTTCGCCGCGCATGGTTGCAGCGATCATGTCGCCGGGCTGATCGCGGAAAACATGGCGATTGCCGAGCGCGACGGTGCCCTCAGTCACGGCATCTTCCGCGTCGATGGCTACCTCTCCACACTGAAATCGGGCTGGGTTGACGGGCGCGCCGAGCCGGTCGTCACCGATGTTGCGCCGGGCTTTCTCCGCGCCGACGCGCGCAACGGCTTCACGCTGGCGGCCACGCACGCAGCGCGCGACCTGCTGACCGCCAAGGCGCGGGAAAACGGCGTCGCGACCCTCGCGATCCACAATTCCCAGCATTTCGGCGCGCTCTGGCCCGACATCGAACCCTTCGCGCGGGAAGGCTTCGTGGCGCTATCGATGGTCAACAGCATGGCCTGCGTCGTGCCCTATGGCGGCAGCGAGCCCGTCTACGGCACTAATCCGCTGGCTTTCGCCGCGCCGCGCGCCGGGAGCGATCCGGTCGTGTTCGACCAGGCCGCCAGCGCGATGGCCAATGGCGATGTGCAGATCGCCGCGCGCGAGGGCAAGCCGCTGCCCCCCGGTACCGGCGTCGACGCGCACGGCAACCCGACGACCGACCCGCAGGCTGTGCTCGATGGTGGCGCGCTCTTGCCCTTCGGCGGACACAAGGGCTCCTCGATCGCCATGATGGTCGAGATCATGGGCGCGGCGCTGACCGGCGGGAAGTTCTCCTTTGAGGTGGACTGGAGCCAGCACCCCGGCGCGGTGATCCCGCACACGGGCCAGTTCATCCTGCTGATTGACCCGAGCAGGGGCGCTGTACGGCCGTTCGCGGCGCGGGTGGAAGAGCTGATCGCGCGGCTGCACGGAGCAGGCGTGGAGCGGCTGCCTGGCGAGCGACGCTATGCGGCGCGGCGGCGGGCGGCGGAGCATGGCATCCCGCTGAAGCCGGAAGACTGGGCGCGGCTGCGGGAGTTGGCCGGCGCGTGATCCTCGCCCGCGCGCTGGCGTACGATTGGCAATGCGTCAAAGCGCACTCAAACGCCTGCGTTGAGGATGGTCTGCTGGAATGCCGGACGGGGCTTCAACCGTTCGTAATAGGCCTCAAGCGCGGGCAGGGCGGGGCGCTTGATGTCCATGTAATACCAGCGATGGACCATCATGCCGATTGCGCAATCCGCGATGGTCGGCTGTGCGCCCGCGACGAAAGCGCCGGTTTTTTGCAAATGCGCATCGAGAATGGCGCAGGCCCGGGCGCTCTCTTGTTCGCATTGGGCAACACCTTCCCGGTCCGAGCCGGGCTGGACGTGCAGGGCGAAGAAAATGCGCCGCACCGGCTCATGAAGCTCGGTGCCGATCCACTCCATCCACTGATCAACGATGGCACGCGCATGCAGATCGGCCGGATACCAGTCGGGACCGTATTTCCCGGCCAGATAGCGCAGGATCGCGTGGCTCTCCCAGAGGATGAAGCCGTCGTCGTCCATAACCGGCACCTTGGCGTTGGGGTTGAGCGCCTTGAACTCTGGCGTGTCCAACGGCGCGTAGCCCCGGCCATAATCGCGCCGGTCGATGTCCAGCCCCAACTCCTCAGCGAGCCAGAGAACCTTGCGCACATTCGAAGAATTGGCGCGGCCATAGATCGTAATCATTCTTGAGAAGCCCCCTTGTCGCGTGCGCTGCCCGGCGCCAGCGTATTGGGGCCGTCCGGGCGGAAATAGTCAAGCATCCGGTTGCGCCGCAGCGGGCCGCGGCGCGCGGGCGTTTGCGGCTTGGCATCCACGGTGCCAGCCGAGCGGGCCAGATTGAGGATGATCGCGGGGTGATGCACGCTGCGGCCTAACCCGTCGGCGATCTGGTGGCGGCAGGAAAAGCCGCTGGCGATCAGCAGCGCGTCGCGCCCGCTTTGGCGGATCGCCGGGAACAGCGCCAGTTCGGCCATGTCGATTGAGGCATCGAGGTTTTCGGACGCATAGCCGAAGGCGCCAGCCATGCCGCAGCAGCCCGAATCAATCTCCCGCGCTTCCAGCCCCGGCACCTGCGACAACGCGGTGTGTGTGGCGTTCATGCCGCCAAGCGACTTCTGATGGCAGTGCCCGTGGATCAGCGCCTTGGCCTCGATCGGGCTGACGCCCAGCGCCCAGCGCCCGGCCGCCATCTCGCGTGCGATGTA
>CAZNGB010000091.1:6407-8194 GCA_964572465.1 uncultured Hyphomicrobiaceae bacterium | reverse complement strand
TGAGCAGCACGCCCGGGGCGTCTTCATCGGGATACGCCACATTCAGCGGTTCGTTGACGGTCAGGTCGCCGATATTCGCCAGCCGGTTCGCTGGATAGCTGACCCGGGCGAGCTGTGGCGCGGCCTTCGCCTCCTGCGGCAGGCTGGCAGCGGTGGCAACGCCCGCAGCGGCGATTCCGGTGCCGCGCAAGAACTGCCGGCGGCCGATATCGACCATGTTCTGGCAACGTTTCATATGTTTCCTCCCGATTCTATTTATGGCGCATTGCACGAGCTTCAGGGATCAGCGTGCAAACGATCAAAGAGCATCGCATAGTTCAAATTTGCCCGCAATGTTGAAGAATTCTGAGCCGCCGCGGTGAAGCGGCGCAAGTCAAGAGCAGCTCAAAATCAGCCAGAAGGCATGCGCATGGGCGATACCCGATGTGCTGAATGCCGGTTCAATCAGGCCGAGTGCGGCTCTGGCGTCGTTCTTGAGATGCCAACGATGAGGTGCAACTCGCGTTATCGCGGTGCTTCGTCCAGCGAAGTTGGCGGCGCGTCTGCCCCCGATGAGGGGCGCGGGCCCGAAAGGCCCAGACTGGGCTGAGGCGCGGTCGGCTCGCTCAACTTGTCATCAAATGATTGAGCGCTCTGGCGGGGCAAGACGTCTTGAAGGTCGTCCCGCGCCGTGTCTCTCCACAGCTTCGCGCCTGAGACATAAGCAGCGCGGCCGAGCAGATGCGCCGATATCGGCAGCGTGGCGAGGAGAAATACAATGGTCAGCACCGCGACCACCCATGTTCCGGCATCCGCGAAGGCGACGGCGACACCCAGCAGCACCAGCCCCGCGCCCAAGGTGCCGGCTTTTGTTGCGGCATGCATGCGCAAGAACGGGTCCGGCAGACGAAACACGCCGATCGCCGCGATCAGCACGAACGCGACCCCGGCAAGCAGCAGGAACAATGCGACAAGCTCGCTCATGGCGCCTTCCTCGTGGGTGAGGCTGCTTGGCCGTGCTGCTCGCTGCTCTGTACGTTGCGGGCGCGGTTCTCCAGGAAGGCGGCGAATGCGCAGGTCGCAACGAAACCGATCACGGCGATGCCAAGGCCGACATCAAGAAACTCGCGCCGCCCAGTCGTCATGGTCGCCAGCGCGGCCACCGAGACGGCTGCGATCACCAGCATATCGAGCGCGATGATCCGGTCGACCAGTTCGGGGCCGCGCAGCAGCCGCAGAGCGGAGATCACCAGGGCGCCGGCCACCACCAGCAGCAAGATGGGGATAACGCTGGGAAGCAGCGGAATGATAGTCATGCGGCACCTCTCAGGAGACGGGATTCAAAACTCGTCTTGATGTCGGCGATGATTTGGTCCGTGTCCGTTGCATCCATCACATGGATGTACAGCGTGCTGCGATCGTCGGAGACATGCAGCGACGTGGTCCCCGGCGTGAGCGACACGAGATTGGCGAGCAAGGCGATCTCGAAATCCGATTTCACTTCGAGCGGGTACCCGATGATTGCGGGCCTGATCCGCGATTGGATGCCGATTACGATCATGGCCACGGACCATGCCGAGAAAACCAGCTGGATCAGAAATGATAGCAACAGGGTCGTATATGCCCACAATGCGATGATCTTCCGCTTCATGGCGTGCCTCCGAGGACGGCCTCGATATAGGCTGTTGGTGACAAGAGCTGTTCTGCAACGGCGGTGGAGAACGCCACCAACGGTTCGGCATAAAGCCCGATAGCAATGGTGATGAGCGCAAGACCGGCGATGGGCGCGATGATGGCGAAGCCCAAGT
>CAZNGB010000091.1:0-6307 GCA_964572465.1 uncultured Hyphomicrobiaceae bacterium | reverse complement strand
CGCGGTGGGCGGGGAGTGCGCGGTGGACGCGCCGCCAGAATCTCCCGTGCTCGGCTCGGGCCGCGCTTTCCAGAACGCTTCGGTCCAGATCTTGCTCATCGAGTAGAGGGTGAGCGCCCCGACCGCGAGACCGGCGGCAGCCAGCGCCCAATGCTCCACCGTCAGCGAGGCATTGATGACGAGGAACTTGGCCCAGAAGCCGGAAAGCGGCGGGATGCCTGCCAGCGACATCGCCGGCACCAGAAACAGGATCGCTAGCCACGGAGCTGACTTTATCAGCCCCCCGGTCTGTCGCAGGTCGAACGAGCCGCCCGCTCGCGAGATGGCCCCGGCAAGCAGGAACAGGTTCGCCTTCACGATGATGTGGTGCACCACATAAAACACCGCGCCCGCCACCGCCAGCGGCGTGTATATGGCGAGGCCGAGGATCATGTAGCCGATCTGGCTGATGATGTGGAACGACAGGATGCGCCGCACGTCCCACTGAATGGCTGCGCCGAGCACCCCGGTAATCATCGTCAATGCGGCGATAAACGCGAAGACAATCTTCAAATCGCCGTCGCCGACCGGAAACACCAGCGTGAAGATCCGGATCAGGGCATACACGCCGACCTTAGTAAGCAGCCCGGCGAAGATCGCCTGCACGCTGATGCCCGCGGTGTGATAGCTGGCTGGCAACCAGGAGAACAATGGGAAGACGGCCGCCTTGATGCCGAACGCGATCAGGAACAGCAACGCGGCACCCGTGGTTGCTGCTGAGCCTTCGAGCGCTGGCAGGCGCATGGCGAGATCGGCCATGTTCAGCGTGCCCGTCGCGCCGTAGAGGATGCCGATGCCCAGCAGAAAAAGCAGCGTTCCGATCAGGTTCAGGCTGACGTATTTCACGCCGGCGTCGAGCTGGCTGCGCGTGCGTCCAAGCGTCAGAAGCCCGAACGAGGTGATCAGCATAACCTCGAACCAGACATAGAGATTGAAAATGTCGCCGGTCAGGAAAGCGCCATTCACTCCCACGAGCAGACCCTGCATGAGCGGATGGAACCCGGCATGCTCTTCGGCCTCGGAGACATCGCGCCTGGCGAAGATCATGACGGCGAGGTTCAACGTGCCGCTGACCATCACCATGATCGCGCTCAACAGATCGGCGACGAATGTTATGCCGAAGGGCGCGCGCCAGTCGCCAAGTTGCGCCGCGAGCACGCCGGCCTCCAGCACCTCGACAAGCAGCCACAGCGACGCGCCGAACAGCAAGATGGCGCTGAACAGACCGATCTGGCGCTGAATGTCGGGCCGCACCCACGCTACCGCGCAGAGACAAGCCGCAGCCAGCGGCACGAGAATCGGCAGAAGGAGCACGATATCAGCCACGATCACTCTCCGCCGACTGGGACGAGTTTGCGGTGCCATCACCCTCGGCTGCCGTCATGGCGTCAGTGTCGAGGGTGTCCAGCGCCTGATAGGCGCGCAGCGCCAGGACCATCGCGAAGGCCATCAGCGCGAAGCCGATCACGATTGCCGTCAGTACGAGGGCCTGCGGGAGCGGGTTAGCCGCATTTTGAGCGAGCGCGTCAGTCCCCAGCGGAATGACCGGCGGCACATCCGTGTTGACGCGCCCGGCGGTGAAGATCAGCAGGTTCACCGCTGTCGCCACCAGGGCTATGCCGAGGATCATCCGAACCAGATGCCGCGATAGCGTCATGTAGACCCCCGCCGCGATCATTGCGCCGAAGCCGACTGTGAGGATGAGTTCCATTCCGCTCACTCACTCATCAGCGCAAAAATGAAGGCCGCGACGCTGCCCACAACCACCAGATAAACCCCTATGTCGAACGGGATGGTGGTTCCAAGCTTCACGTCAATGCCGCCGAGGGGCAGGGTAGTCCACAGATGATGCAGAAAGGCGTTTTCGGGACCGATAAGGCCGGGCAGGCCTGAGAGCAGCGCGAGCAGCAGTCCGGCTCCGGCGACCGCGCAAGGGTGGAAGACCAGATAGCGGCTCGCTTCGCGCGTGCCGTAGGCGAAAGCGACGGTTGCGAGCGCGCCGGCTGCGATCAATCCGCCGATGAAGCCGCCGCCCGGTTCGTTATGGCCGCGCAGCAGGATGAAGATGGAAACCAGCAGCATCGCGATGGCCAGCATGCGTGCCCAGCTGGCGAAGATGATGGATGTCATGAATTCATTTCTCCGTGGTGCGGCGAACGCGCAGAAGTCCCCACGCGGCGAAGGCGGCAAAAGCAACGACGGCGATCTCTCCAAGTGTGTCGAGTGCGCGGAAATCCACGAGGATGACATTGACGACGTTGCGACCGTTGGCCTCGGACAAGGCGACCGCGCCAAAGAAGTCGCTGATGCTGCCGTCGAACGGGAGCGCCAGCGCCGATAGCGCGACAAATGTTGTTGCCGTACCAACGCCAAGAGCCACCGCGGCGTCAAGCAATCGTTGGTCCCGGCTGCGGGGGTCTGGCGCGTTCATCGGCATTTTCAGCAGGACCGCCGTGACGATAACGACAAACAGCGTTTCAACAGCGAATTGCGTGAAGGCCAGGTCTGGTGCTCCATTTGTCAGCAGCAGCACGGCCACCGCGTACCCGACCAGGCCAATGGCGAGGAGCGACGCCATCAGGTTCTTGCTGAGCGCAGCCGCCAGCGAACCCGCAACCAGCAGACCGGCGAACACCCATGCGTAGTCGTCGTCCGGGGCGGACATGTCGGGCAGAGCTGGTCCGCCGCTGGCGATGAGCCCGACCCCGAGCGTCACGCCAGAAACGATAAAGACGAACAACGCATAGACGCGAAGCTGCCCGTTCTGGAGGATGCGCGTGATCCGTTCTCCGAGCTGGAGGATGCCAGCCATTGAACGGTCATACAGCCCCTGTGGCGAAAGCAGATCGAGTGCCGAGATGGCGGCCATGCGGCGGTGCACGGCTTCCCACTTCCACGCCAGCGCGCCGCCAAGCGCGACGGCCAGTGCCGACATGGCGAGCATCGGCGTCAATCCATGCCAGAGCTTGAAGTAACCTTCGACTTGTGTGCCGAAGATGGCGGTCGCCGCCGGGAGCAGGAGCGTTGCGTTGAACAGCTCCGGCGCCAGCCCCATTGCGGCGCCGAGCCCCGCAAGGACGATTGGCCCGATATACATGCCCGGCGATTCCGGTATCACCTTTTCGAGCGGGATTTGCGGTTTCAGGAAGAACGGGCGCAGCGCCGTCACGAACGCGATCGCCACGACGGCTGCGTTGACAAACACCCCGACGCTCAGCGCGAGGATCAGCCAGCCATTGGTCAACTTGGCCTCGAACAGCAGCTCCTTGGCGATGAACCCGCCGAACGGCGGCAGGCCCGCCATCGAGAGCCCCGCTAGCACCGCTGCGGCGGCCGTAAACGGCAGATATCGGGCCAACCCGCCCATCTTGGCGATATCCTTCGTGCCGACGGCGCGAATCGCGGTCCCAGCAACGAAGAACAACGCCGCCTTGTAAAAGGCGTGGGCAAGGATGAAGCCGATCGCGGCAATGCTCGCTGTAGGATCGTCGAGTCCGGCGAGCAGCACCAGCGTGCCTAGCGCGACGACCGTTGAATAGGCGAGCACCGCCTTGAACTCGGTGAAACGGAGAGACTGAATACCGGCCGCCACCATCGTCGCTGAGCCGAATGCGACCAGCGGCCAGATCCAGATCGCCTCGCTGCCGAAGGCCGGATCGAGACGCAGAAGGAGGTACACGCCTGCCTTGACCATCGTTGCGCTATGCAGATAGGCGCTGGCTGGCGTTGGCGCCTCCATCGCATTGGGCAGCCAGAAATGAAACGGGAACTGCGCGGATTTCGTGAAACAGCCGGCGAAGATACAGATGATGATCGCCGGCATGAGCGGGCTGTTCAAAACCGGCGCGGGATCGTTCAAAAGGGCGGTAAGGCTGAAGCTCCCCGAGGTGAACCCAAGCATCAGAATGCCAGCAAATAGCGCCAGACCGCCCGCGACCGTGATCATCAGCGATTGAACCGCAGCTTGCCGCGCCTTCTTGCTCTCGCCGTTGAAGCCGATCAGCAGGAACGAGAAGAAGCTCGTCAACTCCCAGAATACGAACAGGACGATCAGGTTGTCTGAAAGGACGAGGCCCAGCATCGAGCCCATAAAGCCGAGGATATAGGCGAGGAAGCGCGGCTGGTCGCTGTCGCCGGCCATGTACGCGCTGGTATAGATGATAACCAGCGTGCCGATGCCGGTGATCAGCAGAGCAAACAGCAGGCTGAACCCGTCTATGCGAAATGACAGGTCAACGCCCAGCGACGGCACCCACGAAACGGTCTGGAGCACCGGCCCACCCTGGACGGCTGGCACCCATGGCAGCAGCAGCAAGAACAGGGCGAGCGACAGTCCGGCGGCGGACCAGGATAACAGCCGGCCAGACACGCGCCCGATGAGCGGAGCCAACGCGGCGGCAAGAAAGGGTAACAGGGTGGCAGAAAGGGCTGAGATCATTTGATGCTCCGGTATCCGACCAACGCGTAGTGCAACCCTCGTGCCAGACGCATTAACTCAGGCAGACTTAAGCACATCCACGCCGCGGCGTGTCGATGCTTTCAGACTTTACGAAGGAAGGCGCGGATGTGTTCTCCGAGCCGGACGTCTTTTCGATGCAGGCTATGACACAACCATTTTCGGCAGTGCCCGATCAAGAGGGCGAGATGTCTTTTAACTACGGTATTGTCTGCCCGGCCCCCGTCAAGAGCCGGTTCCGATTGAGTGTTGCGAGATTGCCCTTGCTCTGGTGGGACCACCTGCGCTTCTGGGGAAAAGCGCGTCGCCACTCGACAGGACAACCTGAGCGCGCGATCATCGCTTGATGATTCGCCGATTTCGAGATTTAAGTCGCCGCCTCGCAGCATGACCCAACAGCTTCCCAGTCTGCCATCTGCTCACCTGACGCGGCTGCAAGCTATCACGACGCGCGAGGTCGTGCTCGCTTGGCTTGCGTCCAGGGAAACGGCGGGCGCGGCTGCGGCGCGCAGTCTGAAACCTTGGGGCGTGGCGAACGCTGCAGCCGAGCTCGATGCATTGATGGCAGAAGGTTTGGCGCAGACAGCGGCGGCGCGCTGGCAGCTCAGTGCGCAAGGGCGGGCGCAAGCCGAGCGCCGGTATGACCTGACCACCGGGGGCTGGCCAGCAGTGGCGGAGCGGCAGCTTGTCGCATTGGCGCTGCGGCTTGATCCTAAGCAGCCAGCGGTTCGAAGTTATCTCGCTGACGCGCGCAATTTCTACGCCTGTTCGCTCGCCGTGCTGTTCGATCTGGCCAATCCGGCGACCCACCCGAAACTGGGCGCGATGCGTGCAGCACTGGTCTGGCGGATCGCCGCGGCGCGCTGTCCTGATTTGCTGAGCGTGGAGGCTCCCACCGAAATGACTGGCCCCAGCGACCCCCTCACGCGCGCACTTTACCTGCGCTTCTGCGGTCTGGCGCGCGGCACTGTCGAGCAGGCGACGCCAGCGCTGCTGCGGCGAATTCTGCCGGCCGCAACGGCTGGCGTGGGTGGTTTGCGCAGGGCGCTGGTGAGCGCGGCGGTGAACGGCGGAACCATGAACAAGGCCGAGGCGAAGACCGCGAGCCAGCCAGTGCAAACGGCGGACGATCCGGCAGATTTCGGTGCTGCGGTCGCCGCGCTCGCACGCACGCTCAAGACGCCGAAGGCGCGCGGCGGCGCGTTCACAGGCGGTCAGGTCGCGATTGCGCAAGTCTACGACGCCTACGCCGCGCAGGGGCACGCGCCGCTCACGCTGGATGAGTTCAAGTCGCTCCTGTGGGGCGCTGTGCGCGCGGGCGCGGACTTTCACCTCACGCGGCTGGACATGCCTCACCTCATGGATGAAGCGCTGCGCAAGCGCTCGGCGACCCCGACCCGCGCGGGCGATGTGGTGCATTTCGTCGTTGTGTCATAGTACATTCCGCTGATGATATGCTCGTATTCTGCGTGAGATCGCAATAAATCTGCAAATCTCCCGCATCAAGAAGGAATCACATGTTGGCGTAAGCCATCTGGCTTAATGCCGGATTTAACGAATTTTATTGGCATCAAGGGCCGATTTTTATGGGCGATGCGTTCGAAACCTTCATTGATCCGCGTTTTGGCGGCGTCTTCTCTCAGACAGCCTCGTTGCAGAGCGCGAAGGATGAGGTAAATTTCGATGTCGAGTCGCTCCATGCCGAGGCGCGCGGGGCGATCGCATCCGCCGTGCGCGCGACCCGCTCGGGCGATGCCGACCCGAATGCGCGCATCGCGCTGATCCTGGGCGAGGCGGGCTTTGGCAAGACGC
>CAZNGB010000090.1:0-8366 GCA_964572465.1 uncultured Hyphomicrobiaceae bacterium | reverse complement strand
CCGCGCGGGTCCCATGGCTGGTGCTGTTGGCGACGAACAGGGCCATGGACGGACCGGGTGTTACCGCCAGCACGACGCAGGTCAGGACAAACGCACCAAATAGATATGAGGACATCTCGTACGTTTCTCGCTGTACATTCGGCGCGGGCTCGCTCGGGCGTCACGTGTCGTCGGTTTCGCTTTCGTCGCCGTTACCGTTGTCCTCTTCAGGGATGTGGACGACGGAAACCACGCGCTCGCCCGCCCCGGTGGTGAAGATCTTCACGCCTTGCGTCGCGCGCCCGACAATCGAGATGTCCTCGACCGGGCAGCGGATCAGCTTGCCCCGATCGGTCACGAGCATGATGTGGTCGGTGTCCTCTACCGGGAATGCGCCGACCAAGGGGCCGTTACGCTCGTTCACGGTCATGGCGATGATGCCCTTGCCGCCGCGCCCGGAGATCCGGTACTCATAGGCGCTCGTGCGCTTGCCATAGCCGTTTTCCGACGCGGTGAGGATGAACTGCTCGCGCGCACTCAACTCGGCGTAACGCTCCGGCGACAGCTCGCCGGGCTCCACCATCTCCTCATCGCCGCTCTCGATTTCGGCCGTGGCCTCCTCCGCTGCGGCGTCCTCCGCGCTCTGCCCGCCTGCGGCGCGGCGCATGGCACCGGCCTGACGCAGATATGCGGCGCGTTCATCGGGGCGCGCATCCACATGCCGGAGTACAGCCATCGAAATCACCTCGTCGCCATCCTCCAGCCGGATGCCCATGACCCCGCGCGCCTCCCGGCCCTTGAATTCGCGCACGGCCGTGATCGGGAAGCGGATAGCGCGGCCATTGGCGCTGGTCAGCAGCACGTCATCGTCGGCCGAGCAGGTCTCGACGCCGATGATACGCTGGCCTTCGTCCAGCTTCATGGCGATCTTGCCACTCTGGCGCACCTCGACGAATTCGGACAACTTGTTGCGCCGCACATTGCCATCCGCAGTGGCAAACATGACATGCAGCTCGTCCCAGCTTGCCTCATCTTCGGGTAGAGGCATGATCGACGTGATCCACTCATCCTGGTCGAGCGGCAGCAGGTTGATCAGCGCCTTGCCCTGAGACTGCGGCTGCGCGGCTGGCAACTTCCACACCTTCATCTTGTAGACCATGCCGCGCGAGGAAAAGAACAGCACCGGCGTGTGCGTGTTCGTGATGAAGAGCCGGCGGACGAAATCCTCCTGTCGCGTAGACATGCCGGCCCGGCCCTTGCCGCCGCGTCGCTGCGCGCGATATGTCGCCAGCGGCACCCGCTTGACATAGCCGCGATGGCTGACCGTGACGACGACATCTTCACGTTGGATCAGGTCCTCGTCCTCGACCTCGCCGGCATAGTCAATGATCTCGCTGCGGCGCGGCGTGCCGAACGAATTGGCGACGCTATTCATCTCGTCCTTGATGATCTCGATAATGCGGGCGCGTGAGCGCAGGATGTCGAGATAATCCTTGATCTTCTCGCCCAGGCCATTGAGTTCGTCGCCGATCTCGTCGCGACCGAGCGCGGTCAGGCGTTGCAGGCGCAGATCCAGGATCGCCTTGGCCTGCTCTGCGGAGAGGACGTAGGTGCCGTCATCGGCGACGACATGGCGCGCGTCCTGAATGAGCGCCACCAGCGGCGCGACGTCTCTGGCCGGCCAGCGTCGCTCCATCAGCTGCTCGCGCGCGGTCGCGGGGTCCGGCGCGCGGCGGATCAACGCAATCACCTCGTCAATGTTCGCCACCGCGATGGCGAGGCCGACCAGCACATGCGCACGTTCGCGCGCCTTGGCGAGCAGGAATTTGGTGCGCCGGCTGACGACTTCTTCACGGAAGGCGGTGAAGGACTGGATCATGTCCTTCAGGTTAAGCTGTTCCGGCCGCCCGCCATTGAGCGCGACCAGATTTGCGCCGAACGAGGTCTGCAGCGGCGTGTAGCGGTAAAGCTGATTGCGCACGACATCGGCGTTGGCGTCGCGGCGCAACTCGATCACAACCCGGTAGCCATCGCGGTCGGATTCGTCGCGCACATCGGAGATGCCCTCGATCCGCTTTTCGCGGACCAGTTCTGCGATCTTCTCGATCATCGTAGCCTTGTTCACCTGGTAGGGCACCTCGGTGACGATCAGCGCCTCGCGGTCCTTGCCGACGGCCTCGGTGTGGACCTTGCCGCGCATGATGATCGAGCCGCGGCCCTTGTGATAGGCCGAGCGCGCGCCGCCGCGCCCAAGGATGATGCCGCCGGTGGGGAAGTCCGGGCCGGGCACGATCTCGATCAACTCGTCGATGGTGATGGCCGGATTGTCGAGATAGGCGATGCAGGCTTCAGTGATTTCGACAAGGTTGTGCGGCGGAATGTTGGTCGCCAGCCCGACCGCGATGCCGCCCGCGCCGTTGACCAGCAGGTTGGGAAACTTCGCCGGCAGGACGGTCGGTTCACGTTCGGAATTGTCGTAGTTGTCCTGGAAATCGACCGTGTCCTTGTCGATGTCATCCAGCAGCGAATGCGCAACCCGCTCCAGACGACACTCGGTGTAACGCATGGCCGCCGGTGGGTCGCCGTCGATCGAGCCGAAATTGCCCTGTCCGTCGATCAGCGGCAGACGCATGGAAAAATCCTGCGCCATGCGCACCAGCGCGTCGTAAATCGACTGATCGCCATGCGGGTGATAGCGGCCCATGACGTCACCGACGACGCGCGCGGCTTTTTTATAGGGCTTGTTCCAGTCCAGCCCATTTTCCTGCATCGTGTACAGCACGCGTCGATGCACCGGCTTCAGGCCATCGCGCACATCGGGAAGCGCGCGGCTCACGATCACGCTCATCGCATAATCGAGATAAGAACTGCGCATCTCGCTGGTGATGGAGCGCGAGCGGATGTCGAAGCCGCGGTCTTCGGGTGCGGGACCGTCGCCGGGAATGTCGGTACTGTCTGTCACGTAATAGGGTCTTTTCGTTGGGCTTTGAAGGTTCGCGCAACATGCGCCACTGCGGCAGGCCCGCAGCTTTGACAAGATATAACCTTCCGTCGGGTGCAGACAATCGGTGCGGTGAAGACGGCAGGCAGCTATGCACTGTTTATCCGCCGGTCACCCATCTTGGGCGCCGGGCATTGGATGATGCGGGGCGAGAGCATCGTCGATCTCGGTGGCGCGCTTCATCGCTGGCCGTGACCCGTGCAGCCCGGCATAGCGGACGAAATCGGGGCGCGCCTCGATTATGCCCTGTTCGAGATACCACCCCAAATAGGCCGTGACCATCAAATCCGCCGCCGTGAAGCTGTCGCCTGCGAGCGTGTCGCGGCCTTCAAGTGCACACTCCAGGGTGGAAAGCGTGGTCTCCAGACTGCCGTAGCCGACCATGCCGCGTTTGTCCTGTGGAACCTCAAGGCCCAGCACCTTATTCAGCACGGCTGTCTCCATCGGCCCCGCGGCGAAGAACAGCCAGCGATAATATGGTGCGCGGAGTGCGCTGCCAGCAGGCGGCGCGAGGCCGGCATCGGGGAACGCATCGGCGAGATAAGCAATGATCGCGGCGCATTCGGTCACAACGACGTCGCCGTGAGCCAGCGCGGGCACCTTGCCCATGGGGTTTATGGCAAGATAATCGGGCGACTTCATCGCCGGACCGTAATCAACGACTTTCGTATCGTAGGGAACGCCTACTTCCTCCAGCATCCAGCGCACGATCCGCCCGCGCGACCATGGGTGGGTGTAGAAGACGAGTTGATCGGTCATGGCGAAATCCTTGCCAACGGCGTTTCCGTCAATTTACTTTCTGGTTGATGCAGCGCATTCGCGGCGTCTCTGGGGTAGGGCAAGTGCGCGATACCAGGGTGGTAAAGGCGCACGCGCGGCGTTATATGGGCGGTGACAGGCGGGTGTAGCTCAATGGTAGAGCAGGAGCCTTCCAAGCTCAAGATGAGGGTTCGATTCCCTTCACCCGCTCCAACATAGCGCCAAACGCAGCCGTGGAGCAACTTTCCACAGGAAATCAACAATTTTCTGCTGGCGTTCCCGCGCATTCGGTGTTATTCGTCGCCGCTCAGGTTTAAAAGACACCGGAAGCTGTTGCGGCTCTTCCCCAATGTTTGATCAAGGGTCAGGCTGAAAGGGGCTGGGTCGCGTCGTCGCGTTTTCAGGCGTCCGAACGCGCGAGCGCGGGTGGGCGCGTTGAGGAGTGTAGCTCAATCGGCTAGAGCACCGGTCTCCAAAACCGGGGGTTGGGGGTTCGAGTCCCTCCACTCCTGCCATTCGGATGACCGGCCTCGCCGACGAGGTTGGCAGCGCGGGCGATAGGCTGAAGCGACAGTTCGGTGCGGCGAGATTTGGTGCAGCATGGCAAAAACGAATCCATTCGAGTTCATCCAGCAGGTGCGACAGGAAACGGCCAAGGTCACATGGCCGACCCGGCGCGAAACCATCATCACCACGATCATGGTGCTGATCATGGTGACGTTGGCATCGATATTCTTCTTCATCGCGGACCAGATCCTTGGCGGCATTGTCGGCCTGCTGCTTGGCGCGAGCCGTTAAACTCCGCGCTCCGCGCCCGAACACACGACATTCAAGAACACGAAAGGGCCATCAAGCAGGCCATGTCGAAGCGCTGGTACATCGTTCACACATACGCAAATTTCGAAAAGAAGGTGGCGGAGAGCATCAGGAAGGACGCTGAGACCCACGGGCTGGCCGACGCGTTCGATGAGGTGCTCGTGCCGATGGAAGAAGTCGTGGAGATGCGCCGCGGCCGCAAGATCAATGCGGAGCGGAAGTTCTTTCCCGGCTACGTGCTCGTCAAGATGGAGCTGAGCGACGCCACTTATCATCTCGTCAAGAATACGCCGAAGGTAACCGGCTTCCTCGGCGCGGAGAACAAGCCGATACCGATTTCGGAAAGCGAGGCCGCCCGGATTCTGCATCAGGTGCAAGAAGGCGTGGAGCGGCCGAAGCCGACGATCACCTTTGAGATCGGCGAGCAGGTGCGCGTGGCCGATGGGCCTTTCGCCTCCTTTAACGGGTTGGTGGAAGAGGTGGACGAGGAGCGCTCGCGCCTGAAGGTAGCGGTATCGATTTTTGGCCGGGCGACGCCGGTCGAGCTGGAATACGGGCAAGTTGAAAAAATGTAGCTGCTGTCGGGCCGGCGTGACTGGCGGCGAGGGGCACCATCATCGCAGGTATCGATAAGCATCTGAGCATAAGTGCGGCATGAAGCGCCGACACAATCCGAGGTCTTCGCTCGCGGAGGCTGATTGCGGGAGGGCTCGCCGCCCGTTGTACCGCTAACCCGAGGCAAGCATGACTTGCCACCCACGTTCTAGGGGAAACTGATGGCGAAAAAGGTAACAGGATATCTAAAATTGCAGGTTCCAGCCGGCCAGGCTAACCCGTCACCGCCGATCGGTCCGGCGCTCGGCCAGCGGGGCCTTAACATCATGGAGTTCTGCAAGGCGTTCAACGCAGCCTCCGGCGAGATCGAGCCGGGCGCGCCCGTGCCTGTTCTCATAACGATCTACCAGGACAAGTCATTCACCTTCGCGCTGAAGACTCCGCCGGCAAGCTACTATCTGAAGAAGGCGGCAGGGCTCAAATCCGGGAGCAAGGAGCCGGGGCGTGCATCGGCCGGCACAGTAACACGCGACCAGATCCGCGAGATCGCCGAGGCAAAGATCAAGGATCTTAATACCGACGATGTTGAGGATGCGATGCGCATCATCGAAGGGTCGGCTAGGTCGATGGGCTTGGCGGTGCAGGGGTAAGGATGATGGCGAAGGTTGGAAAGCGCTTGCGCAACGCGCGCGCAAATATCGAGAACGACAAGGCCTACGACATTTCTGAGGCCGTGAAGCTGATCAAGCAGAGCGCCGCCGCCAAGTTCGATGAAACGATCGAGGTGGCGGTAAATCTGGGCGTCGATCCACGCCATGCCGACCAGATGGTGCGCGGCGTGTGCCAACTTCCCAACGGTACTGGGCGCCAAGTTCGCGTAGCGGTCTTCTGCAAGCCAGAGCGCCAGGATGACGCGAAGGCCGCCGGCGCCGACGTCGTCGGCGCTGAAGACCTCGTCGAGGAGGTCCAGAAAGGAAATATCAACTTTGATAAATGTATTGCTACGCCGGACATGATGCCGCTCGTTGGCCGGCTCGGCAAGGTGCTGGGGCCGCGCGGCATGATGCCCAATCCGAAGGTCGGAACGGTGACCAACGACATTGCCGAGGCAGTGCGCGCGTCGAAAGGCGGCGCGGTCGAGTTCCGGGTGGAAAAAGCGGGCATTGTCCATGCCGGTGTGGGTAAGGCGAGCTTTCCAGAGGAAGCGTTGGTGGAAAATATCCGCGCCTTCGCCGATGCCGTCATGAAAGCCAAGCCCGCGGGCGCAAAAGGCACGTATCTGAAGAAATTCTCGGTGACATCGACGATGGGTCCGGGCCTTCAGGTGGATACGCAAACCGTCCTCAGCGCTTGAGGACCAACGAGTTCGAGGCGGCCGCTTGCCGTCGATCTGTTTCCGGTGCTTGCGCCGGAAAACGCCGGGTCTGAAAAGCCCGGCAAATTCCTGTCCGAGACTGGGGGCGCCGGAGACGGCTTAATCCCGCAAGGGACCCGCAATAGACAGGGGTGAGATGCTGGGTCGAAGCGAGAATTCGCTTCGCGAAGGCGTCCACGTGACTGAGACGCCATGCTTTCCGTTTGGCGCGTCAGCTACGGCCCTTGGGACAGGTTATCTCAGCTGTCGCTTGGGCCTTATCGATAAGGCTGGCGACATGGTCGAAGCGGTGGAGACCAGCAAGAGATGCTGGTCCTGCCAGTCAACCTTGGAGAGAAGCGGTGGAAAGAGCCGAAAAAGTGGAGATGGTCGAACAGCTCGGCCATGTCTTCGAAGAGTCCGGCTCTGTGGTCGTCGCACGCTACACCGGACTCACGGTGGCCGAGATGACTGATCTCCGTGAACGCATGAAAGCGGCCGGAGCTCGGTTCAAGGTCGTCAAAAACCGCCTCGCCAAGATCGCGCTGCAAAATACCGACCGCGATGCAGCCGCGGACCTGTTCGTCGAACCGACCGGCATTGCCTATGCGCCGGACCCGGTCGCCGCTGCCAAGATTGCCACGCAGTTCGCCAAGGAAAAAGACAAGTTCATCATCGTTGGCGGCATTGTGGGCAGTGGGGCAGTCGACGCCGAGGGCATCAAGGCGCTGGCCGACATGCCTTCGATCGACGAAATGCGCGCCCGCCTCGTTGGTGTGCTGAACGCTCCAGCAGGCAACTTCGTCAGGACGCTGAATGCACCTGGTGAAAAACTGGCACGCACGCTGAATGCGCCTGGCGCCGGTCTGGTCGGCGTATTGCAGGCCCGCAAGCAGCAGCAGGAAGAAGCAGCCTAGGATCTTGGCAATATCTCAAACGGAAAAAGCCAAACGGAAGCAAGGTAAGGAAAAATGTCTGAAGCGACTGATCGTATTTACGAAGAATTGTCCAAGCTGACAGTGCTGGAAGTGTCCGAACTGGTAAAGAAGCTTGAAGATGAATGGGGCGTGTCGGCCGCAGCCGCGCCAATGGCTATGCCGATGGGGATGCCCGGCATGGGCGGCGCAGCCGCTGAAGCCGCGCCCGAGGAAGAAAAGACGGAGTTCGACGTGATCCTCGCGTCGTTCGGCGACAACAAGATCGGCGTCATTAAAGAGGTGCGCGGCATCACCGGCCTTGGCCTGAAAGAAGCCAAGGAACTGGTCGAGGGCGCGCCGAAGCCGCTGAAGGAAGGTGTGCCGAAAGCCGAGGCCGAAGAACTCAAGAAGAAGCTGGAAGACGCCGGCGCGAAAGTCGAGGTCAAGTAGCATTCGGCGGGCCAACGCCCGCTATACGACACCGGTCGGTGGGTCAGTGGACCCGCCGGCCACCTCAAGGCCCTTTCGCCTGCGCGCTCCAAGATCCGGCGCGTGCGCGAAGCGGCTTTTTCAGCGCCTCATCCGCTCAGAGGCGCGACACGAACCGAGCGGTGCGACAAGGAGTTACGATGGCGCAAACATTCACGGGGCGCAAGCGCGTCCGCAAGACTTTCGGCCAGATTCGCGAAGTAGCCGAAATGCCGAACCTCATCGAGGTTCAAAAGCGCTCGTACGAAGATTTTCTGATGGTGAAAGAGCCGAAAGGCGGCCGCCCGAATGAAGGGCTGCAGGCTGTATTCAGCTCGGTGTTCCCCATCAGAGACTTCTCAGAGCGCTCGCAACTCGAATTTGTCCGCTATGAGTTCGACAATCCGAAATACGACGTCGAAGAATGCCAGCAGCGCGACCTGACGTTCGCCGCCCCGCTGCGTGCGACGTTACGGTTGATCACATTCGATGTCAACGAGGAGACCGGCGCGCGCTC
>CAZNGB010000089.1:0-8590 GCA_964572465.1 uncultured Hyphomicrobiaceae bacterium | reverse complement strand
CCGATAATCAGAATACGCCCGCTCATGCCCCGCCGCCCTCGGTCTTCAGCCACGCAGCGCAACAGCCCTTAGCCAGTTCGCGCACGCGCAGGATATAGCTCTGCCGCTCCGTTACCGAAATCACCCCGCGCGCGTCCAGCAGATTGAAGATGTGGCTCGCCTTGATGCACTGATCATAAGCCGGTAACGCCATCAGGTGGCGCTTACCCGCATCGCCCGCATCGAGCAGCGCGCGGCATTCGGCCTCGGCATCGCGGAAATGCTGGAACAGCTTGTCGGTGTCGGCGTGCTCAAAGTTATAGCGCGAATATTCCTGTTCCGGCTGCAAGAAGATGTCGCCGTAGCGCACGCGCTCATCGCCCAAGCGACCGTTGACGTTCAGCTCATACACGTTGTCCACGCCCTGCACATACATCGCCAGGCGCTCCAGCCCGTAAGTCAGCTCGCCGGTCACAGGATTACAGTCGAACCCGCCGACCTGCTGGAAATAGGTGAACTGGCTCACCTCCATGCCGTCGCACCAGACCTCCCAGCCCAGCCCCCACGCGCCAAGCGTCGGGCTTTCCCAGTCGTCCTCGACGAAGCGGATGTCGTGGCGCTGCGGGTCGATGCCGATGGCCAGCAGGCTGCCGAGATAAAGCTCCTGCAAATCTGGCGGAGAGGGCTTCCACGCCACCTGAAACTGGTAATAGTGCTGCAGCCGGTTCGGGTTTTCGCCGTAGCGCCCATCGCCGGGCCGACGCGAAGGCTGGACATAGGCCGCGCGCCACGGACGCGGGCCCAGCGAACGCAGTGTCGTCGCCGGGTGAAAGGTGCCCGCGCCCACCTCCATGTCATAGGGCTGCAGGATCACGCAGCCATGCGCGCCCCAGTAGTGCTGCAGCGTCAGGATCAGGTCCTGGAAGGACTCCTTTGGCCGCAGATGGGGCTCAGCAGGCGCGGCGGTCTGTCCGAGACGTTGTTCCATGAATGGCGTGCTGGTGGTCCTGGCGCATCGCGGCGCGGTCGCGTTGCGGCGCAACCTACGCCGGCATGCGGGCGCGGTCAACGCGGCGTAAGGCGGACGCCGGATGGTTCATGCGGTTTTTCCAAGGCGTGGCGCGGTCACAGCCCGTAGCGCGACCACAACGCCCGCTCCTCCATTGCCGAGACCAGCTCATCCGCCCAGCCCTGGGTCAGCCCGCGCGACAGATCGGGCAGCTGCCCACGCGCCACACCGACACCACGCGGCCGGCGGAAAAACAACCCGCGCTCGGGCGAAATCAGCCGCAGGCGCACATCCTCGCCATACACTTCGCGCATTCGCGAGCGCACATCGCTCAGCCCGTCGATCAGCCCCAGCTCCTGCGCCTGCCGGCCAGTCCAGAACTCGCCGGTGAAAAGCTGATCGCCCGCCGCCTCGATCTTTTGACCGCGGCGCTGCTTCACCAGGTCGATGAAGTCCTGATGCACGATCTTCTGAATACTCTTCAGCCGTTCGACATCATCCGGGTTTTCCGGCTGGAACGGATCGAGCGTCATCTTCTTCTCGCCCGCAGTGTAGACCCGGCGCTCCACCCCGACCCGCGAAATCGCCTCATGCAGGCCGAAGCCCGCCGAGATCACCCCGATCGAGCCAACGATCGAGGACGCGTCCGCATAAATCTCATCGCCAGCCAGCGCGAGAATGTAACCGCCCGACGCCGCGACATCCTCCGTGAACACATAGACCTTCTTGGCTTCTTCCTGCGCCAGCGCGCGAATGCGCTGATAGATGAAGCGCGACTGCACCGGCGAGCCGCCCGGCGAATTGACGATCACCGCGACAGCCGGACTTTCCTTGAAGGAAAAGGCGCGCTCAATCACACCCGCGACCGCACTGAGCGACAGACCTGGGCGCAGCGGTGTCGACATGCCGATCGCGCCGGACAGGCGGATCACGGGAATGAGCGTCCCCGCCGCCGTCCAAGCCCCGGGGAGCACGGCCCTGAGCGGGCCGAGAACATTTATGCGCGCCATCTGTTGATCCTTGTTCGCCGGTTGGTCGTGCGCGGGGTCATCCCCAGCCTCGCGCATAACATAATCAGCGTGACGATGAAGTCTACTGCTTGGCATGCCCCTCAAGGCAAAGCGCGGCGCCATGGCGCAAGGTGGCTTCGGCGATGTCGGAATAGCCGCCGTCAGGCCGGTGCAGCGTAAGGCCAGGCAACAACTCCAGCGCGGCGCGGCTGCCTTTGCAGGCGGTGAGGATGACGCGGGTGGCGGGCGCGCCCGCGCGCGGGAACAGCGGAAACAGCCGCACGCCGCCGAAACGCCCTGCGAGCGCGCCCAATAGGTCCGGGATCGCATCGGCGCGGTGGATCATCCACAGGCGTCCACGCGGCGCGGCGCAGGCCGCCAGGAAACGCGCCCAGGCATCCAACCCGCCCGGCGCCATCACATGCGCAAGCTGCTTGCCCGCATCACCCGGCGCGCGCGCGCTTCCGCCCGGAAGGTAAGGCGGATTGGCAATGACATGGTCATAGGCCTCGCGGCGGATGCCTTTGGCCTCCAGCGAGGCGAATGGCGCGGTCACATCGCCCTCGATGATCTCGACCCGCTCCGCAAGACCGTTTTTCGCGGCGTTTTCACGCGCCAACTCGCTCAAGCCCGAATCGATCTCAACGCCCGTCACGCGGGCGCTCGCCAGCCGCCAAGCCAGGCAAAGCGCCACCGCCCCCACGCCGCACCCGGCCTCCAGTATCCGCGCATCGTCCTGCGCGGCCACGCTTGCTGCCAGCATGACCGCATCGGTGCCCGCCCGCGCGCCTCTCACCGGCTGCAGCAAATGCAGCGCGCCGCCCAGAAAGGCATCGTCGCTCAGCGCCTCTGCGAAATCATCGCTCATAAGGGTGAATGGTTACATCAACGCCGGCGTCGCCCATCAGCTCGACAGCCCGCTTCCAGTCCTCGTCCGCAACGACCACGCGCCGCGGCAGAATGCCGATCGACCCCTCCAGCACGCTCATGTGACCATCCAGAACAGCATGATCGATGTTGGCTTCGCTGAGAAGAGACTCGACAAATGAGATCAAGACGGCATCGTTGGTTTGCAGCAGGATTTTCATGGCCAGGCTCGGCGTTGGAAAAGCTCGGCGTTGGAAAAGCATCAGCGATCGTGCTCAGCGCTGATCGCATCTTAAGCTTGCGACGATATACCCGGACACTCGCCTTGACCCGGACTGGACGGCCACTTTTATATGCAAGGCGCTGCGCAGCGCACCAGGGAGGATCTCCGACGTGGGCCCCATAGCTCCGCTCCAAAAGACGCTCACGGCCAGCCGTGACATCGACGCCCTGCATAATCTTGTCGATCAGGATATGGCGCGCGTCAACCAGATCATTCTGGACAAGGCCCATTCGGACGTGGAGCTGATCCCGACGCTCGCCCAGCATCTCATCGATTCAGGCGGCAAACGGCTGCGCCCGATGCTCACCATCGCGGCGGCCAAGCTGTGCGGCTATGAGGGCGAAGGGCATGTCACGCTCGCCGCCAGCGTCGAGTTCATGCACACCGCCACGCTGCTGCACGATGATGTTGTGGATGAGAGCGAAATGCGCCGCGGCAAGATGGCTGCGCGCCTGTTGTGGGGCAACGAGGCGAGCGTGCTCGTCGGCGATTACCTGCTGGGTCAGGCCTTCAAGATGATGGTTGAGGTCGGCTCGCTCGGGGCGCTGCGCGTGCTGTCGAACGCGGCGGCCGTGATCGCGGAGGGTGAGGTGATGCAGCTCGCCGCCGCCAAGAACCTCGCCACCACCGAAGAGACCTATCACGCCGTCATCAACGCCAAGACCGCGGCGCTGTTCGCGGCGGCCGCCGAGGTCGGCGCGGTGATCGCCGAGCGGCCGGAAGCCGAGATGCGCGCGCTGCACGAGTTCGGCCGCCATCTGGGGCTGGCGTTCCAGCTCATGGACGATGTGCTCGATTATTCGGGCGAGCGTGCCCGGCTCGGCAAGAATGTCGGGGACGATTTCACCGAAGGCAAGGTCACCCTGCCTGTCATCCTCGCTCACGCGGCGGGCACACCGGAAGAACGCGCGTTCTGGCAGCGCACGATTGCCGAGGGCGACATCCACGACGGTGATCTCGAAACCGCGATTACGCTGATTGCCCGGCACAATGCGCTGGACGGCACAATGGAGCGGGCACTTGTGCATGGCGAAAAGGCCGCGCGCGCGCTCGACGGATTTCCTGATGGCGCAATCAAGTCAGCGCTGCTGGATGCGGTCGGCTTTTCCATTTCGCGGGCCAACTAAGCATTACGATGTGCCGGCCAGGTGCTGCTCCGGATCGACCGGCTCGGCATTCTTGCGCAACTCAAAGTGTAGCTGCGGCTTTGTCACCGAACCGCTGACACCAGCATGGGCGATGGTTTGGCCCCGCTCGACTGTGTCACAGCGCTTCACCACGATCTCGTCGTTATGTGCGTAAGCCGAAACCCAGCCATCAGCATGGCGCACCAGCACCAGGTTTCCGAGCCCCATCAGTTCATCGCCAGCATAGACCACCACGCCATTCTCCGCCGCCTTGACCGGCGTGCCGCGCGGCACCGAGATGTTGATCCCGTCGTTGCGCCGGCCATCAGCCTGCTCGCCAAAGCGCGATGTGATCAGGCCATTCACCGGGCGGCGGAAATTCGCGCCGCTGCGCGCGGGCGGGTTTTTCATCAGTGCTCGGCACTCGGCAGCCGAGGTTTTTTGCTCGGAGGCGACGGCGCGCTGCTGTTGCGGCTCGGCACGGGCGACGCGCTGGGCCTCCGGCTGCTGGACACGCTCGGGCGCGCGCTCCGGCGCTTCGGCTACCTCGTTGGCCTGCCAGCTTTCGGGGCGTGGTGCGGGCGCGGGCGGCGCCTCAGCGTTCGCGATGCTGCGGCGCTGACGCGGGGGGCGCTCGCTTGAGCGATCCGGAGCGGCATATCGGCGGCGCTGCTGCCTCTGGGGCTGCTCGCTCAGCAGCGGGTCGATATAGAGCTGATCGTCGGAATAGCGCGGGGCGCTGCGCTCGGCGTATCGGGGGGCCCGCTGTGTTTCGCGGCGGTCTCTCGGCTGGGCGGCGCGCTGTCGCGGGCGCGGCTGATATCCCGCCTCGGGGACGTGTAGCGTATCACCTACCAGGATCAGGCCAGGGTCGGTGAGACCATTGACCCGCGCGAGATCCTCCACGCTGACATTGTACCGGCGTGCGATGCTGTAGAGCGTGTCGCCGGGCCGAACTGTATGGGCTTGCCGTCGCGGCGGCAGCGGCTCTCGCGCGGCGAAATCGCTGCGCCGGTCGTCACTGCGTGGCAGGCTGCGGGTAATGGGATCGGCGTTCAATTGCGCGCGGCGCTGATCCAGATCGCCGCGCTCGTCGCGCCGCCAGGAAGCTTGCGCGCGTTCAGCATATCGCGCTTCGTTGTAGTGAAGCTGAGCAGTGCGCGACTCGCGGGCCCCGTAATCGAAGCGCTGAACCTCCTGGCTGCACCCGGCAGCCCCCAGCGCGATAACCGCCACACATGTCAGCCGCCTTGCCGGGCGCAGTGGCCAACCGCTGAGGCGGCCAGCGCGGAACCGGGCTGCGCAACGCGCTACGCGGGAACACCAATCCACCGGAACATAACCCATCGCTATCAACTCCCTACATGCGGGGTAGTAAATCGGCGATTGGTTAAAACGGCTTTAACGCGCTGCGCGATAATGACACGGAATACGCGTCATGTTGCAGGCGAGCTGCCGCGGACCAGCGGAACGAATTGGACCGGCAGCAGACGTTTCAGGCAGGGCTGGCCAGCGCTCTTGACCACCTCGGTGAGAGCCTGCCCATCGTCGTCCTGCAGCGGGATGATCATCCGCCCGCCTTCGGCAAGTTGCGCGAGAAGCGGTGCAGGCACCTCTGGCGCGGCGGCCGTCACAATGATCCGCTCGCATTCGCCGCCATCAGGCCATCCCTGCCAGCCATCGCCGACCATGCCGGTGATATTGCTCAGGCCCAGCGCCCGGAAACGCGATTCGGCCGCGCGCAGAAGTGGCTCATGATATTCAAGCGTGAACACCTCGCGAAAGACATGCGCGAGGATCGCGGTCTGATAGCCCGAGCCCGTCCCGATTTCCAGCACCGCGCGCAACGGATCGGGCCCGAGCTTCTCGGTCATGTAAGCGACGATAAATGGCTGCGAGATGGTCTGGCCGCAAGCAATCGGCAGCGCCGTATCGCCGTAAGCGTCATCCGCGAAGTCGGCCGGCACGAACATCTCGCGCGGCACCTGCTCGAAGGCGTTCAGAACGCGCACATCGGTAATGCCGCGACGGCGCAGATGCAGCACCAACTCCATGCGAGTGAGGGCGTCGGTCATGGCCCCGTCTCCTGTGGCGCGGCGGACGCATCACACCTCTTCGCCGCTGTGAAACACCTCGCGCAGCCGCTCAGTCGTCGGCTGGTCGGTCATGTTCACGTTGAGTGGCGTGACCGAAATATGCCCAAGCTGGAGCGCGCGCAAATCAGTGCCGCTGCCCGGCGGCGACAGGCGCTCCTTGAAGCCAAGCCAGTAATAGGGGTTGCCGCGCGTGTCCATGCGGTCCTCGATCTGGAGAAAATCCGCGTCGCGCTTGCCCTGTTCCGTGACGACCACTTCGCCCACGTCCTCCGGGTCGCGATCCGGGAAATTGACGTTCATCAGCACGCCCTTGGGCCAGTCAATGGCCAGCAGGCGGCGGACCAGGCCGGCCCCAAGCTGCATCGGCGTTTGCCAGCGCGCGGTGCCGGGCTCGCTAAACTTGATCGCCAGGCTGAGCGCGATCGACGGGATGCCCAGCAGCGTGCCCTCAATAGCGCCAGCGATGGTGCCGCTGTAGGTGACATCATCGGCGATGTTATGCCCAGCATTGACGCCCGACAGCACCAGATCAGGACGGTGATCGGTGAGCAGGAAGCGCACGCCCATGATGACGCAGTCGGTCGGGGTGCCCTTGACCGCATAGGTGCGCTCGCTCAATTGGCGCAGGCGCATCGGCTCATGCAGCGTGAGCGAGTGCGCCGAGCCGCTTTGGTCGGTTTCCGGTGCAACGACCCAGACATCGTCACTTAACTCCGCTGCAATGGCCTGAAGCACATCGAGACCCGGCGCTTCCACGCCGTCGTCATTGGTCACCAAAATCCGCATCGGTTCTCCGGGGCAAGTCGCGCCGCTACAACGGCTCTATACGTTCCAACCCGTTCATATAGGGTTGCAACGCCGTCGGCACACGCACGCCGCCGTCCGCTTCCTGATAGTTTTCCAGAATCGCGACCATCGTGCGGCCGACAGCGAGGCCGGAGCCGTTCAGCGTGTGGACGAATTGCAGGTCCTTGTCGCCCGCGCGGTAACGTGCGTTCATGCGCCGCGCCTGGAACTCGCCGCAGACCGAGCAGCTCGAAATCTCGCGGTAGCGGTCCTGCCCTGGCAGCCACACCTCGATATCGTAGGTCTTGCGCGCGGCGAAGCCCATGTCGCCCGTGCACAGCGTCATGATGCGGTAGGGCAGGCCGAGCCGCTTGAGGATTTCCTCCGCGCAGGATGTCATACGCTCAAGCTCATCCAGCGAGGCATCTGGCGTGGTGATCGACACAAGCTCGACCTTGGAGAACTGGTGCTGGCGGATCAGCCCGCGCGTGTCCTTGCCGGCCGCGCCGGCCTCCGCGCGGAAGCATGGCGTCCACGCGGTGAAGCGCATCGGCAGGTCGTCGGGGCTGAGGATTTCCTCACGCACCAGGTTGGTCAGCGACACCTCGGCGGTGGGGATCAGCCAGTAGCCGTCTTTAGTGTGGAACAGGTCGTCCGCGAATTTCGGCAGCTGCCCGGTGCCGAACATCGCGTCATCGCGCACCAGGAACGGCGGCAGCACCTCGGTGTAGCCGAACTCGCCGGTGTGCAGATCCAGCATGAACGCGGCCAGCGCACGCTCCATCCGCGCGAGATCGCGCCGGAGCACCGCAAAGCGCGAGCCGGAGAGCTTCGCCGCCGTCTCGAAGTCCATCTGCCCGAGCCCCTCGCCGATGTCGAAATGCTCGCGCGGCGTGAAATCGAATTCCGGCTTTTCGCCCCATTCGCGGGTGAGCACATTGTCATTCTCGTCCGCGCCTTCGGGCACGTCATCAAGCGGCAGGTTGGGGATCGCCGCGAGCGTCTCGTCGAGCCTCACGTCGGCACGGCGCAACTCTTCCTCGCCATCGTGCAGCGCGGTTTTCAGGCCCGCCACTTCGTCCATAAGCTCCCGCGCGCGGGCCTCGTCGCCGCTTGCCTTGGCCTTGCCGATGTCCTTCGATGCGGCGTTGCGCCGGGTCTGCGCTTCCTGCAGGCGGGTGACGATGCCGCGGCGGGCATCATCGAGCGCGATCACTTCAGCTGCATGCGGCTCAAGCCCGCGCTTGGCGAGCCCGGCGTCGAACGCTTCCGGGTTTTCGCGAATCCATTTCGGATCGAACACGTCTCTTGCCCCCTCGATTTTGTGTGGGACCGTTAGCGGCCCGTCGCGCATTGCGGACGCGGGGCCGGTGAATTTGGCCACAGCTATAAGCCGCGCGAGGCGGCGCGTCCAGCGGGGTTCAGGATTTCGG
>CAZNGB010000088.1:0-8594 GCA_964572465.1 uncultured Hyphomicrobiaceae bacterium | reverse complement strand
GAGCCGCTGGTCGAAGACATGTAGATCATGTCCTCCACTCCGATGACCTGCTGTTCGATCGGCTGGGCGACCGTTGACTCGACCACGTCCGCGCCCGCGCCGGGAAAGTTCGCGGTAACGGTCACCTGTGGCGGCACGATTTCCGGGAACTGCGCAACCGGCAGGCGCGTCAGGGCGATCAGCCCGGCGATGGTGAGCACGATAGAGATGACCGCCGCGAGCCGTGGACGGTCGATGAACACCCCTGAAATCATGTGGCTAGCCGCCCGCGGCCGGGGCGGCGTCCACGACGATGCCCGGCCGGACCTTGTTGACGCCCTCGGTGATGACCTGCTCGCCCTGCTCCAGGCCGGATGCGATCACGGCGCGGTCCACGGTGGTCCGCGCGACCTCTACGCGACGCCGCTCGACCATAGATTCGTCGTTCACGACCATCACGAATGCGCCCTCCTGGTCCCGTTGGACCGCGCGCCTGGGCACGCTCAGCACAAGCTGCTCCTCGCCGGCTTCCAGCATCACAGTGACGAGCGCGCCGTCGGGCAGTAAACCGTCCGGATTATCGAAGCGCGCGCGGACCGTCACGGTGTCGGTGCCCTGATCGACCTTTGTGTCGATAAAATCGATCTCGCCCGCGCGCGGGTAAGTGGTGCCATCGGGCAGATTGAGCAGCACGCTCGGCGCGGCGATTTCTGCGCCGCCAGCGCGCTGCCGCCGAAACTGCAGAACCCGAGAGGTCGCGACCGGGAAAGTCACATTCATCGGGTCAAGCCGCGTGAGCGTGGTGAGCGCGCCGGCTTCCGGGCTGACGAACGCGCCGACATCGACATTGCTCAAGCCCACGATGCCGTCGAATGGCGCGGTGATCTTGGTGTAGGAAAGGTCGAGCCTGGCTTGGGCGAGCAGCCCTGTGAGCCGCTGTAACTCGCCCTGCGCCCGGCCTAGTTCCGCCTGCGCAATATCGAGTTGCGCCTGCGGTCCAGTGCCCCGCTCGACGAGCGTTTGCTGGCGGTCGCGCTGGATTTTCGCCAGATCAAGCTGCGCCTGTGCGGCGCTGATCGAGCCTTCAGTCTGCTGGACGGCGGCTTTGTAGGCCTCGTCTTCGATGCGGTAGAGGATCGCCCCGGCCTCGACACGGCTGCCCTCGGTGAAGGCGACCTCCTCGACGAAACCCGAGACGCGCGCGCGGATGTCCACCCGCTGAATCGCCCGCAGCCGCCCAGTAAAGGTTGCCCGCTCACGTAGATCGCGCATTTCCGCAGGCGCTACGACAACGGCCGGCGTGCTGGACCCTGCATCCTGCGCCAGGGTGGGCGCGGCCGCGAGCGCTGATAGGAGGAGACCGGCGAGCCCGGTCCCGATGTTGCGGACGGTTCCTGCGCCTGCGAACAACATGGCCAACGCTCCTTCGGAACTGATGTGCGGCGCGTTTAGAGACTGTCGGATGCTACTGCAAATTGCATAACAACGCGTTGTCGACCGTGAAGCGCGCAGCGTGCCAGGGTGTCACGAGTCGGTGTCTTCGCGGGGGCGTTCGTGCTGTCCCGCGCGTTCGCGCTGTCGTCGTTGGGTCAGCACGCCCTCGGCAATATAGCGCACAAGCGCGACGAACAGACCAAGACCGAGGAGGATGTAGGCTATGGTGAAGGCCTTGCCGAGGACCGTTTGCGGTGCGAAGTCCCCGTAACCGACGGTGGCGAGTGTGATCACGGTAAAATAGAGCGCATCGAACCAGTTCCAGCCTTCGACCAGCGAATAAAAGACCGTGCCGACACCGACGAGCATCACAAGCAGGATCGCAATATTGCGAAACTCCGGATCGCGCCACTGGCGAACGATCGCTTGAGAGAGCTGCAGAAGCGTCATGAAAAATGAAATCATATGCGCATCCATTTTCGCGCTTTCCGGGAGCCGCATGCGATCTGCACGCGGCCGGTCGGTGCACGCTCTTGCTATCGCACGCCGGTTGCGCCCAGGAGGCCTCATCTTTTTGTTGCCCCAACACATTACGCCATAATTTTCTCTCCTATCCTGTAATAACTGCTGTTACTTTCGCGCATCGAATGCTCAAACAAGGCTGATATACAGTCAAAACTCATAGGGAAATCGGTAGGTTGCTGAGCGACCGCCATGCGTGGCGCACAATGAGGCCTTAGAACGGTTGGTGGTCGTCGAAGCGTGTCATAAGCCGATCCAGGGGAGGTCGCCGTGAGTGAGAAAGCACGAAGGAATTGCGCCCATCCGAACGCCGCGTCCGAAACTCCGGCCAGCAGGCAGGGGCAAGGTTCGCGCTTCGCGATCGCTGCTGTTCTCGGCATGATCGCTGTAGAAGGCCATGCGTTTGCTGAAACATCGGCGCAGGTCGAGCGCGCGGCCCGGCTGGTCGAAAGCGATCGGGTCGAGATCGAGGGGCAGCGCTTTGCCCAGAACGTGGATATCGGATTTGGTGTGGCGGAAATTTCCGGGCCGCCAAACACGCCTATCCCGATCAGGGTGCAGGCCCCGAATACGGAAGATGGCGTTTATAACTTTCTGGTATTTCAGAACCTTCCCGACGACTTTCAAATGTCGGCGGGCTTTCCAGTCGAGGATCGCTGGGTGGTGCCGCTCGATCAGGCAAGCGGGCTGACTGTCACAGCGCCGGAAGGCTATGCGGGTTCGTTCGAACTCGAGATCAAGCTGCGCATCGGCGGGACCGAGCAGTCACAAACGCGCATCGTCCCGGTCAACATCGCCGAGGCAGGTGCGAACAACCAGTCAGCGGAGGCAGCCGGCGTCACTGGGACGACCAGCACGTTGGCGCCGGAAGCTGAGGCCGCAATGTTGCAGCGGGCTGAGACCATGCTGCAAACCCGCGATGTGGCCGGCGCGCGCAATATCTATCGGTTTCTGGTGCGCAACGGCAGCGGGAAGGGCGCATATGGTCTGGCGCAGACCTACGATCCTGTTTACGTCGAACAGATAGGCGTTGCCGGAATGGCGGCTGCCGACGTGGAAGAAGCGCGGAAATGGTATGAACAAGCCGCGCTTCTCGGCCACGAAGAGGCACAAGAGCGCCTCAAGGCCTTGGCGGCGGGGGGCTGAAAAAACCGCCCCGCTCAGCCGTCCTCCGTGCTTACTGTTGCTGCACCCACTCGGTGAAGCGGCGATAAAGCTCGACGATCTGCTGTTCGGACATGTTCTCGCCCGCAACCTTCTGAACGAAGGCCGCAAACAGCTCTTGCTCGTCCTGGCCGTCCTGCTGACGCCGTTCGGCGAGTATCTCGCGCAGCTTGCGCTCGGCCGGTTCAAAACGCTGCCAACCAGGCACCTCAGCCGCAAGATTGACCTCTTTCCACTTCTTGTGGCGGGCCGGCGCGAGGAACTGCTCGAACTCATCGAAGAAGGCATTCACGAACCGATCCAGGTTCGCATAGCGATCGGTATCCGATTTCCAGTTATATACTGCGAGCACTTCGCCGACCGCGACGGTCGGAACGACATCGCCCTCGGCGATCAGGTTCGGATAGCTGGCTGCTGTGAATTCGGAAGGAATATAGTATTGCGCAAGCTGCGGCGTGAAATCTAGCGGTACCAGATGCAGTCCCTGCTGTTTCGTCAGCTCGGCTACGGCATCTGATGGCTTACCCGTTACACTGAACATCGCGTCGATCTCGCCGGTTTGCAGTTTCGCGAGCGCCGCGTCGCGGTCCATGAACACCTGCTCAACTTCGATGCCCGCCAGACCAAGAATGGTGCTGCCGGTGATCAACTCGCCTGAGCCGCGCTCACCAAAGCTGACGGTTTTCCCTTGAAGCTCGGCCAGCGAGCCGATCTCCCGGCGCGCGATGAGGTGCACTTCGCTGTTGTGCAGCTTGCTGATGTAGCGGATTCGCCCGTCAATATCCTGGTGCAGGTTGTTGCGCTTGATGTAGGCCAGCGCATCTGCCTGCACGATGCTCATGTCGATACCTTGAAGATAGAGCACATCGGCCATGCCCTGCAGCGAGCCGACGCCCAGGATCGGCAGCACGCGGGTCGTCCCCATGTCGTTGAGCACCTTGGCGATATCAGAGGCAAGCTCAGTGCATGTACACCCCGCGCCCTTCGTGATGATGCGCACCGTTCCGGCATTCACTTGCTGGCGCCATTCGCTCGGGCTGAGCCGCTGATCGCCCGTGTCCTGCGCCAGCGCGCCCGAGGCCGTCGCCCATGCCGAGATCGCCAGCCCAACGCTGAAAGCCAGCATCGCCGTGGCCTTCCGGAACGTACCTGTCATCATTACTGCCTCCCACTTTGTCGCTAGCATCGTCACCGGTTTTGCTCCGGGCGTTGCGGATGTCGTAACACCAACGCTGCGTACATCACTGACTGCGCACGGCGTAGTCCAAAAACTGGACGCCAGTGGGGCAGAGATACTTATTTTTGCGGCCGCTTTACAAGTCATTTTCAATCATGGACGCGAACCTGAGGCGTGATCGCGGGCTTGCCGCGCCACATTTGCACTGCTCCGGTTGCACGCGCCGAACTCTGATATTCAACCGCTGTTGCGCAGGCCAGCGGCAATGCCGTTGATGGTAAGCTGAATGCCGCGCAGGATTTTCGGATCGTCCGCGCCGGCGCGATGCTTGCGCAGCAGGTCGATCTGCAGGTGATTGAGTGGGTCGATGTAGGGGAAGCGGTTGCGGATCGACCGCTCTAGCATCGGGTTGTCAGCGAGCAGCCGGTCATGGCCCGTGATGGATAGGATCGCCTCAACCGAGCGCGCATGTTCCACTTCGATACTGGCAAAAATACGCTCGCTCAACGCCGGATCCTTGACCAGCTCGGCATAGCATCGGGCGATCGACATATCCGTCTTGGCCAACACCATGTCGATATTGGAGATCTGTGTGCGGAAGAATGGCGTCGTCTCGTAAATCTCCCGCAGGATATCCATGCCATCAGCCGGATGTTCGTCGCACCAGCGCGCTACCGCGCTGCCGAAGCCGTACCAGCCGGGCAACATGACCCGGCTCTGCGACCAGCTGAATACCCAGGGGATCGCGCGCAAATCTTCGATGCGCCCCAGTTTCTTGCGCGAGGCCGGGCGCGAGCCGATGTTGAGCGTCGCGATCTCGTTGATGACCGTGGAGTGCCAGAAATACTCGGCAAAGCCCGGCGTATCGTAAACCAGCGCTCGATAAGCCTGAAATGCCGATTGCGATAGGCTTTCCATCACGTCGCGCGCTTTCGCAAGCGACGGCGCGGTGCGCGAAAAGCTGTTCGCGGCAGGCGCGCTGGGCAGCGAAGCCTCCAGCGTGGCGGCGACTTGAATCTCCAGGTTGCGCCGGCCCAGATGCGGGTTGGTATACTTGCTGGAGATGATTTCGCCCTGCTCGGTCATGCGGAACTGGCCGTTCACCGCGCCTTCTGGCTGCGCGAGGATTGCTTCATAGCTGGGCCCGCCGCCTCGCCCGACCGCGCCACCGCGACCGTGGAATAGTCGCAGCCGCACGCCGCGGTTGCCGAACAGGTCGATCAGCTTCTCTTCGGCTTTGTGCAACTCCCAGCCGGAGGTGAAATAGCCACCGTCCTTGTTGCTGTCGGAATAGCCAAGCATCACCTCTTGCACGTTGCCGCGGGCTTCGAGCAGCCTCCGGTACGCCGGCAACGCCAGCAGCCGGTCCATGATGCCGTTACAGTTGCGCAGGTCGGCGATGGTCTCGAACAATGGCACGATCTGCAGGCCCGGTGCATTCGAGGGCGACAGCAGGCCGGTTTCCTTCAATAGCACCGCGAGTTCCAGCAGGTCGGATACGGATTCGGTGTTCGAGATGATCGAGGTGGTGATTGCCGCCGGGCCAAGCCGGGCACGCCCCATCGCAGCGCAGTCCAGTATCGCTAGCTCACGTTTCGTGACCTCGGAATAATCCCAGTCCCGGCGCACCAGCGGGCGCGGCTCCCGCAGTTCCTGGCAGAGCAGCTCAATGCGCGCGTCTTCATCCAGCGCCGTATAATCGAGATCCTCGCGCACCGCGGCGAAGAGTTCGGCCACGACCTGCTCGTGCACAGCAGAGTTTTGTCGCAAATCAAGGCTCGCCAGGTGGAAGCCAAAGCAGCGCACCGCCCGGCGCAGAAAGCGCAGGCGCCCGCGCGTCAGTCTGCCGGAGCCGTTTTCCAGCAGTGACGCATGGATCGTGTCGAGATCGGCGGCGAAGTCGCGCGCGTGGCCATAGGGCGGCTGATGGCTGCCCGCGATGCTCGTGTCCCCGAGCAGCCGCGCCTCGGTGGCCGCGAGCCGCTGCCGAATCACGATGATCGCGCGGCGGTATGGCTCGACGCACAGATGGACGTTGTCTTCGCCATACTGGTCGGCAAGCGCGGTCAACGCAGGCGAGGCGGTCACTAGCCGGCTGGACAACGATAATTCGCCCTCCAGCTTTGCCAGCTCCGAGTGGTAGTAGCCGATGACCTTGCGCGCGTGCCGGTCCAGTGTCTCGCGCAGAATGTCCTCGGTCACGAAGGGGTTGCCGTCGCGATCTCCCCCGATCCAGCTGCCGATGCGCAGAAAACAGGCTAGGTCACGGTCATCCGCGCGCGGCGGAAGCCCGGCATGAAGATGCGTCTCGTGCCGATCATTGCCGCGGCGAATCGTGTTGAGCTGGTCACTCAGCGATTCGTGCAGCCGGGGCACCTCCTTGAAAAAGGTGTAGTCGTAGTAGCTCAGGCCGTTCTCGACCTCGTCCAGCACGGTCAGCTTGGTCTGACGCAGCAGATTGGTCTGCCACAGGCCAAGCACCGCACGGCGCAGCTTGTCCAGAAGCTCCTGATGTTCCTCCTCGGTCCGGCCGCCACGGTCGAGCTTGTCCAGCAACTCGGCCATCTGAAGTTCGCGGCGCATGGTCGATTGCCGGCGCACCTCCGTAGGGTGGGCGGTCAGCACGGGGCTGATGAGCGCGTTGTCGAGAAGCCCGGCGATATCGTCCGCCGTCCATCCAGCCTCCAGCATCCGATCGAGCGCATGGGCGACCGAGCCAGGGCGCGGCGGTGAGCCCGCGATCGCGTGAGCGCGCGTGCGACGAATGTGGTGCTCGTCTTCCGCCATATTGGCGAAATGCGAGAAATAGCTGAACGCGCGTGTGACGATGATCGCCTGATGCGGGTCGAGCGTGCTGACCAGATCGGTCATTTCCGCCCGGCCGCTGGGGTCGTCGCGCCGATAAAAACGCACCGCGGCGCGGCGAATGTTCTCGATCAGCCCGAAGACTTCCTCGCCCTCCTGCTCGCGCACGGTGTCGCCAAGCAGCTTGCCAAGCAGGCGGATGTCATTTTCTAGCGGCAGATCCTTTTCCGGGCCGGTCATCAGGCGACTGACCGGATCGTGCACTGCGGCAGCGGTGGTCATGCGCACCTCCGTCATACGTGTGAGCGCGACGGCCAGCGGGCCACCGCGCAAGCAGTCCTAAGCCGCAATGCTGCTCCGCGGCTACACCAGCACCACGTTGTGCGCCTTTTCCAGTTCTGGCAAGAGGCGCGGCGCAGCCGAACGCACAAGGCCGACGCCAGCGATGGTCTCGAACCATAGCGCGTGGGCGAGCGCCATCTGATCCAGGCTAAACGCTGGATCTGCGATCAGGATCGCGTGGGGCTGCATGACGTTTAAGGTCCGGTTGTCAATTCGCAGACCGGTATGCGGCTCAATTGCCACGACGATATCGGCGATGGACAGCAGCTCCTCGACGTCTTCAGCGAGGTGATATCCGTGGCCAGCCGCAGCTTCGCGTGCGTGGGTGTCGTCCGCCGCGCAACTGACCGAGACGCCGAACGCCATGCGCAGCCGGTCTGCAAGGGCGCAGTGTTTGGTCCCGGGGCCGATAATGCCCAGACGCAGGCCGCGGATGCTGCGCTGCGAGGCCGGCATGTCATCGCTTGCGGCGCAGGCTGCGCGCGTTGCATGGAGGCGCGGTGCCAGCCGCAGGACAGCGCCGACGATTCGGTCGGCATCGCTGTCGGGCAGCGCGTCCTCGTCTGGGTAGGCTGTCAGCGCCGCTGCATCCGCGAAGAGTGTCGCGGGCTGGCGTGGGCCAAAGCCGATGCCGGCTGCTTCCGCTCCGATTTCATGTCTGATGGATGCCATGATGTCTCTCCTAAGCGGCTTGGGCCACGACCCCGGCGACCGTCGCGCCAATATCGGATGGGTGCTCAACAATGGTCACGCCGACCTCGCGCAGGATCTCGACCTTCTCGCTGGCGCTTTCGCCAAAGGCGGAGATGATCGCGCCGGCATGGCCCATGCGCTTGCCCTTGGGTGCGCTGAGGCCCGCGACATAGGCGATAACCGGCTTGGTCATGTGATCGCGGATGAAGCGCGCGGCGTCGGCCTCCTGCGGGCCGCCGATCTCGCCGATCATCATCACCGCGTGGGTGTCCGGGTCCTCCTCGAAAAGCTGGAGAATGTCGCGGAACGAACTGCCGTTGATCGGGTCGCCGCCGATGCCGACACTGGTGGAGACGCCGATGCCCAGCTCCTTCATCTGCGATGCGGCCTCATATCCCAGCGTGCCGGAGCGCCCGACGATGCCGACATGGCCAGGCTGGTAGATGTGGCCGGGCATGATGCCCATCAGCGCCTTGCC
>CAZNGB010000087.1:0-8649 GCA_964572465.1 uncultured Hyphomicrobiaceae bacterium | reverse complement strand
TAAACGCAAAGTCGCGGCGCTCCACCTGTGCGAACGACCTAGGCGAGCCAAGTCTCCCTAGTCTTTTTACCATGCCCGAGAATTGATCTCCCGCGGTCTGCAACGTCGCAGCGGCGCGGAGCGTTTAGGTGGCAGGTCGCGAGGAGGCGCGCATGCCCCCGCACTGAGCAAATCCAATAAAGGAGCAATCGAGATGTGGAAGGAAATTTTGGGCGCAGCTGCCCTTTCAACCGCGCTGACAATCACACCAGCGATGGCACAGGAGGGTCAACCCCAGCAGATGCAGGGCGAAACCCAAGGGATGACCGGACAGCAGGAACAGGCGCAGTACAAGGGCTGGCCGGTGTTCACCTCTGATGGGGAAAAGCTCGGTGAAGTCACCGACGTGATGCCCGGGGGTGCCGGTCAGGGCGAGAAGCTTCGCGTTGAATCCGGCGGCTTCTTCGGCATTGGCTCAAAAACGGTGGAAATCAACCCTGGTCAGTACAGGGCCGCGCAGAACCGGATCGAACTGCAGATGACCGCTGAACAGGCTCAGGGTCTGCCCGAAGCTTCGTGATCGCTAATGACCCAGGTTCCCTCCAGGCTGTTGTGTGCGGCCTGGAGGCCCGCGCCCTATGCATGATCCAATTTGCGATTAGGAAGCTTCTTAGGGAATTGGGATCGTTACCTGAACGCGCCCGCTCACCTCGGGATCGGTCTGGGTACCCCCGCTGCGTATCTCTGTTGTCGCCTGAAGCTGGTATTCATCCGGCATGGTGACGTTCACACCGCCGCCCAGCGTGCCCTTGAATGACAGGCTATCCAATTCAGCCAGGCTCTCCGACAGGTCCAGTTCAGCGGTATTGCGATAGCGCAAGAATGGCTCGATGACTGGTCCATCTCCAACATGAAAACCCCGTCGCAACTCAGGCCCCAGCGTGATCTCGTTGGTTGTCACACCTTGTCCAGACCCGTCTTCCGGGATCTCAGCTGCATGGATGAATGAGGCCAGGGACGAAATCTGCCAACCGGCCAAGTCAACATCGCCCTCAAGCTGCGCCTTGGCGAGCCTTCGCTGCGTGCTGAAACGGCTGGAAGCGTCGCGCGCGTCAACAGTATCCTCGCTCTCGCCCCAGGCCACCTGCGCGTTGAACACCAGTTCATTCGTCAGCCGCCGCGCAAGATAGGGGCCGACCATGTACCCCTTGCCCCCAGCGATCCCTGTGGCGGCATCCTGTTCCAGGTCTTCGAATTCGACCGACGCCCCAATGAGAAAATCCTCACTGATCGCGTAGTCCGCGCCGAGCTGGCTCGCAAGGCCACCGATGGGACCGCCGGGCAAAAGCCCGTTGAACTTCGTATTGGACCAAACGTCGATCTTCGTGCTGCGGGGCTGCGCCGGCCGAGGCAGCGACACCCCTTCCGCAAGGCCATCCTCGACTTTTTCAAACTTCTCCAGTTCCTCAGAAGCGAAATAGGCGCCCCATTTGCTCAAGCTGGTACGCATCTCGATTGCCGTTCCCGCAGGCGCAAGCAACACGGGAAAGTCACCATTGGCGTTGGCGTCCCAAGCGCGCCCGCTCAGGCGCCCTGCGATTTGCTCATCCTCCGGCTGGCGGCTCATGGCGCGTTGTTTGCGCTGCTGTAGAAAGGTTTGATGAATGCTGGAGAGTGGCTCTACACACGTGCTGACGGCGGCATCGGACGCGGCGTCGCACGCGCCTTGGGCAAGTGCCGCCTGCGGGCCGACGGACACGCAGAAGACCGCGCAAGCCGCAAAGCTGATGCGGAGGGTTCGCAATCGAAACCAGACAACGCTCATGGATGTGTCGCTTCCTGAAGTCTTCCTGAGAGAGGACCACAGTGACGTTCGAGTGTGGATTTTGTGCGGCGCAATCGCTGCGTGCGCACAAGGAGCGTCGGCAAGGGGCGGTCTGGCCCCTTGAGCCGCTGCTGGGTCAAAACTCGAACTTGATGCCCTGCGCAAGCGGCAGATCCCGCGAATAGTTTACCGTTGCCGTCTGCCTGCGCATGTAGCTCTTCCACGCATCCGAGCCGCTCTCGCGCCCGCCGCCGGTGTCCTTCTCGCCGCCGAACGCCCCGCCGATCTCCGCGCCGGACGGGCCGATATTCACGTTGGCGATGCCACAGTCGGAGCCCGTCGCGGATAAAAAGCCTTCCGTCTCGCGCACATCGGTCGAGAAGATCGACGACGATAGCCCCTGCGGCACGCCGTTATGCAGTGCGATCGCTTCGTCGAAGCTGCGATATTTCATCGTGTAGAGGATCGGGGCGAACGTCTCCTCGCGGACGATCTCGGTCTGATCCGGCATCTCCACGATAGCCGGACGGACATAGGCGGCATTCGGATAGGCGTTCGTCAGCACCCGGCCGCCGCCATGCACCACCCCGCCATCGGCGCGGGCCTGCTCCAGCGCGCGGTCCATCGCGGTGATGGCCGCTTCATCGATCAGCGGGCCGACCAGCACGCCGTCCTCCAGCGGGTTCCCGATGGGCAAGCCGTCATAAGCCTTCAGCAGGCGCGGCAGAAGCTGGTCGTAGATGTCTTCGTGCACGATCAAGCGTCGCAGTGTCGTACAGCGCTGCCCCGCTGTGCCCACGGCGGCGAACACGATCGCGCGCAGCGCCAGTTCCAGATCGGCTGAGGGCGCGACGATGGCCCCGTTGTTGCCGCCAAGCTCAAGGATGCAGCGCCCGAGCCGCTGCGCTACGGTGGATGAGACCGCCCGGCCCATCGGCACCGACCCGGTCGCCGAGACGATCGGCACCTGCCGGCTGCTTGCCAGCGTCTCGCCGAGTTCGCGCCCGCCGACCAGCACCTGTGTCAGCCCTTCCGGCGCATCCGCACCGAACCGCGCCATCGCCCGCTCGCAGATTTTCTGGACCGCAAGCGCGGTCAGCGGCGCTTTCTCCGAAGGCTTCCACAGCACGGGGTTGCCGCAGACCAGCGCCAGCGCCGCATTCCACGACCACGGCGCAACTGGGAAGTTGAAGGCGGTGATCACCCCGGTCACGCCCATCGGGTGCCAGCTTTCGCGCATCGCGTGGGCTGGTCGCTCAGACGCGATGGTAAGGCCGTGAAGTTGCCGGCTCTGGCCAACGGCGAAGTCGCAGATATCGATCATCTCCTGCACCTCGCCGAGCCCTTCTTGCAAGATCTTCCCGCATTCCAGCGTCACCAGCGCGCCGAGGTCATCTTTGGCCGCGCGCAGTTCCTCACCGAGCAGCCGCACCAGCTCTCCCCGGCGTGGCGGCGGCACCTCGCGCCAGCTCAAAAAAGCCGCATGGGCGCGCGCCACCATCGTTTCGGCTTCGGCCGGGCTGTGGTGGCGGAGCTGGGCGATTTCGGAGCCGTCGACCGGCGTGGTGACGAATAATCCGCCGCCCCCGAGTTCGGCTGCGGAAAAACCGCACGCGCGCAAGATCGCTTCGTAAGACATCTGGTCCTCCCCGACACTGGGTCGCACGAGCCTGTCGCTCTGCTGACACCAGCTTATCCCAGGACGGCGGTGAGACGAAATGCTGCACCCGTGAGGAGGCCCGCATCGGCGTTGCGGGAGCTTGCACATCCAAACTCGCAGTGTCCCGACCACATGTTTACTCTGTTCAATCTTGACTGAACGCTTTTTTCGCCCCAATTGGTGGTCATGATCAGGAGTGTCCGCACCGAGCTGGAAACGTTCATCGAACAGATGGGTCTTGTCGCGGAGGCCGAAGGGCTCTCGCGCATTGCCGGACGGATCATGGGTGTCATGGTGCTGGAAGGCGGGCCGGTAAGCTTTTCCGAAATTGCCGAGCGTCTTGATGTGAGCCGCGCCAGCGTCAGCACGAACACACGCTTTTTGGAGCGGATCGGAGTGATCGACCGGCTAACGGTCAAGGGAAGCCGGCAGGACCATTTTCAGCTCGCCAGGTCGCCCTACGCCCGGCTGCTCGAAGGCTCGGTAGTACGGATGAAGAAGGCCGAGAGCGTAGCCGCGAATGCAAAAGACGCGCTGCCTCCTCATGATTATGAGCGTCGTCAGCGGCTGGACGAACTTGGCGCGTTCTACGCCACGCTGGCCGAAACCTTCGAGGAACTGGTGGCGCGGTTTGACCAACAGCGCTGAAAAGCATCCAGCGGCGGCCCCGATGCGTTTGGTATCAGAACTATAAATGCCCCATGCGGCCCGGAGTAGTAAGAATGAGCCTTCTGCGTTTCTTGAAATCCCAATGGATCACAATCCTGATCATCGGCGCGCTTGTCGCGTGGATGGCGAGCGGGCTTGTCGGGGGGCGTCAGACACCTGAAGTCGCGCAGACGACCCAGCAAGAGCGACCACTCACGAAGGTTCAGGTCCGCGAGATGACGGCCGAAAAGATCACGCGGTTTGTCGAGGTGCAGGGCCAAGCCGAGGCCGATCGCGTTACGACTGTGCGTGCGGAAACCGCCGGGCGTATTGTTGAATTACCGGGAGCGCGAGGCGCGCCCATCGAGGCCGGGGCGGAGATCGCTGCGCTGGCGATGAACGACCGCAAAGCCCGGCTGGAGGAAGCAGAAGCCTTGGTCGAACAGCGCAGGAGCGAATTCTCCGCCGCACAAAAACTCGGCGAGCGGGGTTTCCAGGCGCAAAACCGCGTCAAGGAGGCAAGGGCCGCCCTGGCGGCGGCACAGGCGCGCCTTGCCGCGATCCGCGAGGAAATCGCGAATGTGCGGATCGTCGCGCCTTTCTCGGGCGTGCTGGAGACGCGCCCTGTCGAGGTCGGCGATTACCTTTCCGTAGGCGATGAGGTTGCTACGGTCGTCGATGACGACCCACTGAGGATCATCGCGAATGTTCCACAGCAGAAAATCGGCCGAATTGCCGAGGGCGCTTCGGCGGAAGTCGAGTTTCTCGTCGGTCAGAAAGCATCCGGTAAAGTCACGCTGGTTGCGTCGGTTGCGGCTGAGTCAACCCGCACCTTCCGCATTGAAGTTGAAGTGGAGAACGGTGATCGCGCCTTCCGCGACGGAATGAGCGCCACGCTGCGCATTCCCACCGAAGTGGTGCAGGCGCACTTTGTCTCGCCCGCCATTTTCAGCCTCGACACCGAAGGCCGCCTGGGCGTGAAGACGGTCGATGCCGATAGCAAGGTGGTGTTCTACGAGGTTGAACCGGTTCAGGCTGAGCCTGACGGCGTGTGGGTCGCTGGATTGCCAGACACGGCAAGGGTCATCACCGTGGGCCAGGGTTTCGTGCGCCAAGGGGAAACGGTTGATCCCGTGCCAGAACGTGGCAGCGATGGCGTACCGCCCGCAACCAGCGAGACCTTTCAACCCGATGAAGTGGCTGCGACCGGTTCGGCCGGCTAGGGACAAGCATGACCAGATTTCTTGATGCCGCGTTCAGCCGTGCCCGCACGGTCATTCTGATTTTCCTCACGCTAATGGTTACCGGCGCGCTCGCTTATTTTTCGATACCGAAAGAGGCGGAGCCGGACGTCACCATCCCGACCATGTATATCTCGGTGTTCCAGGACGGCATTTCGCCGGAGGATGCCGAGCGTCTGTTGGTGCGCCCGCTGGAAAAAGAGCTTCAGTCCATCGAAGGGCTGGACGAGATGAAGGCGAACGCCACGCAGAACTACGCGACCATCACGCTGGAATTCGAAGCCGGCTTCGATAGTGACCGCGCGCTGCAGGATGTGCGCGAAAAGGTGGATATCGCCAAGACCGAGCTGCCCGCAGACGCCGAGGAGCCTCGCGTGCAGGAGGTCAATGTGGCGCTGTTCCCAGTGCTGACGGCCGTGCTGTCTGGCAATGTTCCCGAGCGCACGCTGGTGCAGTTGTCGCGCGATGTGAAGGACCGGCTGGAGGCGCTGCCGGGCGTGCTGGAGGTCGATATCGGCGGCAGCCGCGAAGACGTTGTCGAGGTGCTGCTCGATCCAATCACCATGCAGACCTATAACCTCGCCTATGAGGAAGTGATCCAGCGCATTTCCAACAACAATCAGCTTGTTGCCGCGGGGAATATCGACACCGGCGCAGGCCGGATCGCGCTGAAGGTGCCAGGCGTCGTCGAGGACTTCACCGAAGTCCGCCAGATGCCGGTCAAGGTGGACGGCGACCGAGTCGTTACCGTCGGCGACATCGCGATTGTGCGCCGCACCTATAAGGACCCTGAGGGCTTCGCGCGGGTGGCCGGACAGCCTGCGATGGCGCTTGAGATCAAGAAGCGCGTCGGAGCGAACATTATCGAGACAATCGAGCAGTCCCAGGCTGTAATCGAGCAAATGCGTCAAACCTGGCCCGCCAGCGTCGATGTGGCTTATCTGCAGGACAAGTCAGAGACAGTGCGCACGCTGCTGGGCGATCTGGAGAATAACGTTATCACAGCGATCGTGCTGGTCATGATCGTCGTGATCGGCGCGCTCGGGCTGCGCTCCGCGCTGCTTGTCGGTCTGGCCATACCGGGCGCATTTCTCTCTGGCATCCTCGCGATCGACGCGATGGGCTTGACACTCAACATCGTGGTGCTGTTCAGCCTGATCATGGTCGTCGGAATGCTCGTGGACGGCGCAATTGTCGTCGTTGAGCTTGCTGACCGCAAGATGGACGAAGGCCAATCGCGCGCAAGCGCTTTTGCCGCGGCGGCCAAGCGCATGTTCTGGCCCATCACCGCCGGCATAGCCACCACGGTCGCGGTGTTCTTCCCGCTGCTGTTCTGGCCGGGCGTGGTTGGCCAATTCATGCAGTATTTGCCGATCACGGTTATCGTGACGCTGGTCGCATCGCTTGCGATGGCGCTGGTGTTCATCCCGGTCATCGGCACGGTTCTGCGCGGGGGCAAACGTTCGGGCACAGACCAGGTCATGGCCGCGGCGGAAGGCGGCGACCTGAGCCAGCTTGGCGGCTTTACGGGCTGGTATGTGCGCGCGCTCAAAGCCGCCGCGACGCGTCCCGGCTCGACCATCGTCGCAGTTATCGGCGTGGTGATTGGCGCATACGCGGTCTACGGCGCTTACGGCAAGGGCATCGAGTTCTTCCCCAGCGTGGAGCCCGACTTCGCGCAGGTGCAAATTCAGGCGCGCGGCAACCTGTCTGTGTTCGAGCGAGACGATATCGTGCGCAGGGTCGAGCAGCGCCTGCTTGGAAATCCGGCCTTTGAGAACGTCTATGCGCGGACGATTGGTGGTGGTCAGCAGCGTCGCAACCTGGCCGAGGACGTCATCGGCGTCATTCAGCTCGAACTGACTGAATGGGACACGCGTCCGCCAGCCGTAGAAGTGCTCGGCAAAGTACGTGAGGACCTCGCCGACATTGCGGGCGTGAAAATTCAGGTCCGTGAGCAGGAATCCGGCCCCGGCGGCGGCAAGCCCGTGCAGATCCAGGTGACAACTCCGGCTCTGGAACAGCTGACCGAAGCTGTCGAGCGCGTGCGCGGCGCGATGGAGCAGGTGGGCGGCTTTGTCGATGTGACGGACTCGCGCCCGCTGCCCGGCGTCGAGTGGCGCCTACAGGTCGACCGCGCCGAGGCCGCGCGCTTTGGCGCAGATATCTCGCTTCTTGGCTACGCCGTGCAGATGGTTACGAACGGGGTGAAGGTCGCGGAATATCAGCCCGACGATACCGACGAGGAAGTCGACATCCGCGTGCGCTTCCCCTTCGGCGCGCGCAGCCTGGAACAGCTCGACCAACTCACGGTACCGACCGCCAGCGGACAGGTGCCGATCTCCAACTTTGTGCGCTTTGATCCCGCGCCGAAGACCGGAACGATCGAGCGGGTCGACGCTGAACGCGTCATGACCGTGGAGGCCGACGTGGCCGAAGGCCTGCTGGTCGACACCCAGGTGCAAAAACTTCAGGCCGTACTGGCAAACGCCGATTTGCCGCAAGGCGCCAACGTCACCTTCAAGGGCGAGAACGAGGACATCGCCGAGACGATGGATTTCCTGATGAAAGCATTCATCGGCGCGATCGGCCTGATGCTGATCCTGCTCGTCACCCAGTTCAACAGCATATTCCAGGCGCTGCTGGTGATGAGCGCGATCGTGCTGTCCACCGCCGGCGTGCTGCTCGGGCTGCTGATCCGCGGCGAACCGTTTGGTGTGGTCATGGCGGGCATCGGCGTGATCGCGCTGGCCGGCATCGTGGTGAACAACAACATCGTCCTGATCGACACCTATAACGACCTGCGCCGGCGCGCCGGGCTCGAGCCGATGGAGGCAGCGCTGCGGACCGGCGCACAGCGTCTGCGGCCTGTCGTGTTGACCGTGGTGACGACCGTGCTCGGGCTTATGCCTCTGGTGATGGCCATGAATATCAACTTGATTGGCCGCGAGGTCGCTTTCGGTGCGCCCTCGACCCAGTGGTGGACACAGCTCTCCGCTGCGATCGCGGGCGGCCTGGTGTTTGCGACGATCCTGACGCTGATCCTAACGCCCACGCTGCTCGTCGCGGGCGAGCGTTTGAGTGTTTGGCTGCGTCGGACGCGCTCCGATCCGCGGGCAGAGCAGACCGCATAAAGCGCGCGCCCGACGCCGCCTTCCGGGTTTTCAGAGCGCCGGGCGTTTGCTAACTCTTTGTGGGTCAACGCCGGAGGGGTGGCCGAGTGGCTGAAGGCACCGGTCTTGAAAACCGGCAGGCGGGCGACCGTCTCGTGGGTTCGAATCCCACCCCCTCCGCCA
>CAZNGB010000086.1:0-8666 GCA_964572465.1 uncultured Hyphomicrobiaceae bacterium | reverse complement strand
GATGCCGAAGACCAGCCGGGCCGCGAAATTCTGTTCGCCGAGGGGTTCCCGACGAGCAACGGGCGCGCGCGGATCGTGCCGACCGACCTGCTGCCGCCAGATGAGCTGCCCGATGATGACTTCCCGATGGTGCTGACCACGGGCCGGCTGCTGGAGCACTGGCACACTGGGGCGATGACCCGGCGCGCGGGCGCGCTCAACAGTCTGGAACCAGAGGCAGTGGCATGCATGCACCCGCGCGATATCGAGCGGCTCGGCGCAAAAGCGGGCGAATCGATACGCGTGGAGACGCGGCGCGGCGCGATTGACCTGACGCTGCGCGCTGACCGCGACGTGTCCTCGGGCATGATCTTCATTCCGTTCTGTTTCGGTGAAGCGCCGGCGAACGTCCTGACCAATCCGCAGCTTGATCCGTTTGGCAAGATCCCAGAGTTCAAGTTCTGCGCGGCGCGCGTCTCGCTCGCCCCGCAGGTGGTGGCGGCGGAGTGACTTCGTTCGGTGTCGGGCTTATTGCCTTTCGCCGATCCGCGCGCAACACTATGTCTCAATACTGAGAGCGCTTTAGCGGACGTTGCGATCGGTCAGACTCGCGTCATGCCCGTGCTTGACAAGGGCATCCCCGCCGCAGACTTTCGAATTGTCGGGTGGATTGCCGGATCAAGTCCGGCAATGACGAATTTCCTTCCATTCTGTCTGATCGAAAATCGGCGAGCGCTGTGAGATTTGAGGCATGGTTTGAGCTTCACTTCGGACGAAATCGAGCGCTACAAGCGCCACTTGGTGCTGCATCAGGTTGGCGGCGCGGGCCAGCAGAAGCTTAAACGCGCCAGCGTGCTGGTGATTGGCGCCGGTGGCCTCGGATCGGCGGTGCTGCCCTACCTGGCGGCGGCAGGCGTCGGGCGGCTCGGCATCATCGATGATGACCGCGTATCCTTGAGCAATCTCCAGCGCCAAATCATCCACGACACCGAAAGCGTTGGCGAACTGAAGACGGTCAGCGCGGCGCGGCGCATCCGCGCGCTCAACCCGCATGTCACGATTGACGAAATCCCGGAGCGGCTGAGCGCCGAGAACGCGCTGGAGATTATCAGCCGCTTCGACATCGTCGCTGACGGTTCGGACAACTTCGCCACGCGCTATCTGGTCAACGACGCCTGCTATTTCGCGCGCGTGCCGCTTGTCTTCGCCGCGCTGGGGCAGTTCGACGGGTACCTGTCGACCTTCCGCGGCTTCGAGACCGATGCCAGCGGCAAGCCGCGGCCAAGCTATCGCTGCTTGTTCCCCGAAGCGCCACCGCCAGGCACCGTGCGCTCGTGCGAGGAGGCCGGGATTCTCGGCGCGCTCGCTGGCGTACTCGGGACGCTGCAGGCGATGGAGGTGCTGAAGGAACTGCTCGGCATCGGCGAGTCGATGGCGGGCAAGCTGCTGATCGTCGATGCGCTCGGCACGCGCTTCGAGACAATGCGCATCCCGTGGGACCCGGCCAACCCACTGAACGGCGAAAACCCGACGATCCACGATCTGAGCTGCCACGCGCAGGCGGCGTAATCAGTCCAGCGGCTTGAGCAGCAGCAGACACGGGTTGCCCGGCCAGATGTCCTGGATTTCCTCTATCGGCTGAAAGCCCATCGCGCGATAGAAGCGGCGCGAGGTCTCGTAAGCCGGATCAGGATGGGAAGGCCCCAGCGTTTTGACTGTGAGAAAGCGCAAGGCCCGCGCCCGCGCCCACACCTCCGCCGCGGCGACCAGCGCGCGACCCAGCCCGGTGCCGTGCCAGCGGGGCCGCGCGGCGAGCAAATAGATTTCGGCGGTGGTGTCGAAGTGCTCGTTCAGGCTGGCGAAACCTGCAACCTCGTCGCCCGCGTAACAGCCGACCATATCCAGTTGAGCAGCCGTTTCGGCATAAAGGCGGTTCGCCTCCGGGCGCGCGAACCAGTCGGGCAATTCCGCGATCACGCTGGAGCAGATCGCGCTCTTGTCGGCCATGACAAGTTGCGGCTGCCAAGGCTCCCCAGCGACCACTTCATTCTGCGGCGCGGGACGGCTTGCCTGAGTCGCCATTGGGATTGCCGTTTTCTGGGGCCGTGCCTTCGCCGGTCTCCTGGATGCGCTCCGGCTGCGGCATGGAAATGATGCTATAACCGGAATCAACGAAATGCACCTCGCCGGTGACCGCCGTGGACATGTCGGAAAGCAGATAGAGCGCCGCCCCGCCAACCTCGTCCAGCGTAGGCGTGCGGCCCAGCGGCGCGTGCATCTTCTGATAGTTGAACAGCACCCGCGCATCGGAGATGCCCGCGCCGGCCAGTGTACGCATTGGCCCGGCTGACAGCGCGTTCACCCGGACATTCTGAACACCCATATCAGCTGCGAGATAGCGCACGGATGCCTCAAGCGCGGCTTTTGCGACGCCCATGACGTTGTAGCGCGGGACCACGCGTGTTGCGCCGGCATAGGTCAGCGTGAGCATCGCGCCGCCATCCGGCATCAAGTCGGACGCGCGCTTGGCGACCTCGGTGAAGGAGAAGCAGGAGATCACCATCGTATTGATGAAGTTTTCCCGGCTGGTGTCGGCGTAGCGGCCTTTCAGTTCGTTGCGATCGGAAAAGGCCAGCGCATGGACCAGAAAGTCGATCGTTCCCCATTCTGCTTTCAACGTCTCGAAAACCTGATCGACCGATGCAATGTCCATCACATCGCAGGGCACGATAATCTTGCCGCCCAGCGCTTCGGCCAGCGGCACCGCGCGGCGTCCGAACGCCTCGCCCTGATAGGTGAAGGCCAGTTCAGCGCCTTGGCCGGCCAACACGCGGGCGATGCCATAGGCGATCGAGCGTTCGTTGGCGACGCCCATGATGAGGCCGCGTTTACCCGCCATCAGCGGCCCGGGCTTGGATATGTCAGTCCCCGTCATTGTCTCACCTGCGCGTGGCTGGCTCCGGGACGCGACCCGTTTGCGTCGAAGCGGACCACGGCTTCACCCTCATGTTGTTGTCTCGTCCACCGGCAGGGTCTCAGCGCCCTGTACCGGAACACACAATGCGCGCCACCGTGGCGTTATGACTTGCGAACACGCATGACGCGTTGTCTTAGAGCCGAATGCACGGAATAAACAGTCAGCCATCCATCAACTTTGGTGTCGTTTGAATACAAGGCACGCATTCGTCCCGCCAAAGCCGAAACTGTTGGACATCACACAATTCAGCTCGACGTTGTCCTGCCGCTCGCGCACGATCGGCATGTCGGTCGTCTCAGGGTCCTGCTCCTCGATATGCGCGGAGGGGCAAATGAAGTCGTTATTCATCATCAGCAGCGAATAGATCGCCTCGTGGACGCCGGCCGCGCCCAGGCTGTGGCCGGTGAGCGATTTCGTTGCCGACAGCGGCGGGCAGTTATCGCCGAACACCTCACGCAGGGCATCAAGCTCGCGCAGGTCGCCGATCGGCGTCGAGGTGCCGTGCGGGTTGATGTAGTCGATTTCGCTGTCGACGCCGTCAAGCGCAAGGCGCATGCAGCGCGCGGCGCCTTCACCGGAGGGCTGTACCATGTCGAAGCCATCGGAGTTTGCGCCGTAGCCGACCAATTCGCCATAGATTTTCGCGCCGCGCGCCTTTGCCCGCTCCAACTCCTCAAGCACCACCACGCCCGCGCCACCGGCGATGACGAAGCCGTCGCGATTGATGTCGTAGGCGCGGCTGGCGGTTTCCGGTGTGTCGTTGAAGCGCGAGGACAGCGCGTTCATGCCGTCGAAAAGCACGGTCAGCGACCAGTGAAGCTCTTCGCTCCCGCCGGCGAACATGATGTCCTGCTTGCCCCACTGGATCATTTCCGCGGCGTTGCCGATGCAGTGCGCCGAGGTCGAGCAGGCCGAGGAGATCGAGTAGTTCAGGCCGCGGATCCGGAAGGGCGTCGCGAGCGTGGCAGACGCCGTGCTGGACATAGCCTTCGGCACCTCGAACGGACCGACTTTTTTGGGACCCTTATCGCGGGTTGTATCGGCTGCGCGCACGATCGCCTCGGTCGACGGGCCGCCGGAGCCCATCACCAGCCCGGTTCGCTCATTTGAGATTTCGCCGTCTTCAAGCCCGGCATCCTCGATGGCCTGTTGCATGGCAATGTAGTTCCATGCCGATCCGGCACCCATGAAACGGCGGGTTTTCCGGTCTACCGCTTCGCGCCAGTCGAGCGTCGGCGCACCATGTACTTGCGAGCGGAAACCCAATTCGGCGTATTCGTCGGCGCGGACGATACCCGAGCGGCCTTCGCGCAAGGATTGCAACACCTCCGCGGTGTTGCTCCCGATCGAGGAGACAATCCCCATACCCGTGACGACAACGCGTCTCATGATTGGCGGAACCCTCTAGTCTTTCGTGTCCACCGCATCTCATTGCGGCCATACAAGGGGCATTCGCGCTGTGGCGCTTGGTCGCCCGCCGCCGGATCACCCCAGCGGGATCAGCTCTTCCGGATCAGCCCTTGGCCGGTTCAGGTGCGAACAAGCCGACGCGAAGGTCGCGCGCGCTGTAGATCGGCTCGCCATCAGCTTTCAGAACGCCGTCGGCAATACCCAGTGTGAGCTTGCGCATCATTGTCCGCTTGAGATTGACGATATATTCCACTTTCTGGACGGACGGCACGACCATGCCTGAAAATTTGACCTCGCCGACGCTCAACGCCCGGCCCTTGCCCTCGCCGCCGATCCAGCCAAGAAAAAAGCCCAGCAATTGCCACATCGCATCAAGGCCAAGACAGCCGGGCATCACCGGGTCGCCTTTGAAATGGCAGTCGAAGAACCACAGCCCTGGTTTGACGTCAAGCTCGGCCACGATTTCGCCTTTGCCGTGTTCGCCGCCCACATCCGAAATTCGGGTGATGCGATCGAACATCAACATTGGCGGCAGCGGGAGCTGCGGGTTGCCAGGACCAAACAGCTCGCCCCGCGCGCAGGCCAATAGCTCCTCAAAGCTGTAACTGCTTTGTCGCGCGGCCCTATCCGGCTGATCTTCTTTGTTTTTCAGCAACCGTCGTCCTCTTTCATCCGCTAGTTTCGATGCAACCCTTGTTAGATGGCACCTCTTGCCGTTTTAACATACCCGACCGGGGAAAAAAATCCGCATGCGCACTCAGCCGCTTACGCCAAGGCTGATCTTGCTATGGCGTACGGTCCAGATTATACTCTATGCTAACGATCTGTGCGGTTTGACAAGAGCGAAACGGCGTCTTCAGAGAACAAATGAGCGGTTCGGCCAAAATTTGCGACATTCACCATAAGCTGACCACTGCGGGGCTCCGGCCTACGCGTCAGCGGATTGCGCTTGGCGGCATCTTGTTCGGCGCGGGCGACAGGCATGTGACCGCAGAAGAGCTTCATGCCGAGGCAGAGCGCGCCGGCGTGCGCGTATCCCTCGCGACCGTGTATAACACGCTGCACCAGTTTACCGGGGCCGGACTTCTGCGCGAAGTGGCGATCGAGGGGTCCAAAACTTATTTCGATACGAACACCTCAGACCATTATCATTTTTACATTGAAAATGATGGTGAGTTGATCGACATCGACGAGCAGATCAGCATTGGCGAGTTACCCCAGGTGCCGGCGGGCAAGCGTGTGTCCCGTGTGGATGTGCTGATCCGGCTGGTCGACGCCAACGAAGAATAAAGGCAGCGCTCAGCGGCCGCCTGCAACGTCAAGCAGCGTGCCTGTGCAATAGCTTGCCTCCTCAGACATCAGCCACATGATCGACAGCGCGACCTCCTCGGCCGTGCCCCCGCGCCCCATCGGGACAGTCGCGCCCAGACGATCAACGCGGCCAGGTTCGCCGCCGCGCGCATGAATATCTGTGTAGATCAGGCCGGGCCGCACCGCGTTGACACGGATGCCTTCGTTGGCGACCTCCTTGGACAGCCCCAGGGTCAGCGTATCGAGCGCGCCTTTCGAGGCGGCATAATCGATATATTCCCACGGTGAGCCGAGCCGCGACGCAGCCGAGGAGACATTCACGATCGTGCCGCCTTGCCCGCCGTGCATGGTGGACATGCGACGCACCGCTTCGCGCGCGCACAAGAACGCGCCAGTGATGTTCGTGGCGAAAACGCGGTGCAGCCGGTCGGCTGACATCTGGTCGAGCCGCGTTTGCTGCTCCAGGATGCCGGCATTGTTGACCAGCCCGTCGAGCCGCCCATAGGTGCGGTCAACGGTCTCAAACACACGCAGCACATCGTCTTCGCGCGAGACGTCGCCCTGCGTTATGCACGCTCGCCCGCCTTTCGCGTCGATTTCCTCGACAAGCCGGCGCGCCGCCAACTCGTCGGAGCGGTAATTCACGCAGACAGTCCAGCCCCGCTGCGCGGCGATGAGCGCGGTCGCAGCCCCAATGCCCTTGCTGGCCCCTGTGATCAGCATGACCTTGTCCATGCGGATTGCCCTTCCTGGTATTCACTCTATCGTCTCGCCCGGATACACGCCCCATAACGCATCCTGTTTGATCCAGCCGCGAATGTCGCGCGTGAACACCTCGCACCAGACGCCGCCGCATGACCTTACATTCACCAGGACGCGCGGCCCGACCCGCGAAATCACCCGGCTGGTGTCGTCGTCTTCCGCGCGCAGCGCAAAGGTCCGGCTTTCCTGCTCATTGATCCACGGGGCGACGAGGGCGGTGCGCCGCCCGCTGAGCAGTGAGCCAAGCACCCAGCCCTGCGCGCCCTCGCTATCGCGGATCTGGCGCCAGGTATCGAACTCGGCGATGATCTCCACGGTCAGCCCGGCGCGCAGGAATACCCAGGCGATCTCATGGTCGAAACCAGGTCCGCGCCGGACATTCACCCGATCCGCTTTCAGGCTGACGAAACGCGGTAAGGGCAAGCCGCTTTCGCCGGTTTCCCGCGCAATCTGCGCTCCGGCCGGGGCCGCCGCCAGCAGCGCGATGGCGGCCGTGCAAAGGATAACGAAGCGCGCCGCGCCGATGTTCCGCCGTCCGCTCCTCATGGTCTGGAAATCCCGCATCAGGTCTGCCTTTCGTCCGATTATCGGTCCGCGCCAGCCGGCTCGGCAGAGTTCTGCCGCCAGCGTTCTCGACCTCTGGCGTCGCCGCGCCTTTCCGGGACATAATGCTTGCGATAAATAAGTCGTCATGCTCCTGTCGCGGAAGCCGCACCAAAGACGAAAACACCTAAAGCCGCACAGCCTGAGAGTCCCACATGAATGCCTCCAAACCGCTGGTCATCGTCACGCGCAAGCTGCCGCAAATGGTCGAGGTTCGCATGCGCGAATTGTTCGACGCTCGCCTGAACGCGGATGACCGCCCTCTGACAAAGGCGGAACTGATCCAGGCGGCGGAAACCGCTGATGTGCTGGTCCCCACAGTCACCGACAAGATCGACCGGGAGGTGCTGAGCAGGGCCGGCCCCAACCTCAAACTCATCGCGAATTTCGGAACTGGCGTGGACAATATCGATATCGAGACGGCGCGCAACCGCGGCATCACCATTACCAACACGCCCGGCGTGCTGACCGAGGATACCGCCGACATGACGATGGCGCTAATCCTCGCGGTGCCGCGCCGGCTGCTCGAAGGCGCGACGCTGCTCAAGACCAATCAGGACTGGCCGGGCTGGTCGCCCACATGGATGCTGGGGCACCGCATCTTCGGCAAGCGCCTTGGCATTATCGGCATGGGCCGGATCGGCACGGCGGTCGCCCATCGCGCCAAGGCATTCGGGCTGTCGATCCACTACCACAACCGCCGGCCAGTGTCCGAGGCAATCGAACAGGAGCTGGAGGCGACCTACTGGGAAAGCCTCGACCAGATGCTCGCGCATATGGACATCATCTCGGTGAACTGTCCGCACACCCCCGCGACCTACCACCTGCTGTCGGCGCGCCGGCTCAAGCTGATCAAGCCGGATGCGTATATCGTCAATACCTCGCGCGGCGAGGTGATCGACGAAAACGCGCTGGCGCGGCTGATCGACAACGGCGAGATCGCTGGGGCCGGACTGGACGTGTTCGAGCACGAACCGGCGATCAACCCGCGCCTCTTGAACAACCGCCGCGTCGTCGCGCTGCCGCATATGGGATCTGCCACCATCGAGGGGCGCATCGACATGGGCGAAAAGGTCATCATCAACATCAAGACGTTCATGGACGGGCATGCACCGCCTGACCGGGTCTATCCGGCAATGTTATAAGCGTAGCGTGGGGGGAGAGATGGATTTTTCCGAGCATTTTCAAACACTGGTGATGATCAGCAGCAAGGTCGATGGCCTGTGGCAGATGTATATCGGCGTGCATCTGGGCATATTCTGGCTGCTGTTCTTCATGCATCGGCCGCTTCTGGCCATTGAACGCTTCATCGCGCTTATCGCTTATACCTTTTTCTCCGCGATCAATGGCAAGGCGATGATGGACACTTACGCGCTGCTGGACAGCTTGCGGCTCGATCTGCTGAACAATTTCCCGCAGGCGATCGCGCGGGTGCCGGACACCGCGGCGCTGATGCAAAGCGTGGATTATGGCGACCGGACGATGCTGATTTTGATCAGCCACGGGTTGGCGTGGGTGCTCGTGGTGCTGACGCTTGCGTTCCGCAACCAGATGATCAGGGCGTATCAGCGCCAGTTTCCGGGCTACGTCGAGCCGGCCAAGGCCGCAGCGGAGTAGGCGCTAA
>CAZNGB010000085.1:0-8707 GCA_964572465.1 uncultured Hyphomicrobiaceae bacterium | reverse complement strand
AGCCGCGAGCAGTTCGAGATGCGCACCCACAAGCGGCTGATCGACATTGTCGATCCGACGCCGCAGACAGTTGATGCGTTGATGAAGCTTGATCTGGCCGCCGGCGTGGATGTGGAGATCAAGCTCTAGCAAGCGGGCTTTACGAACTCGCGGGTCAGCGCGGCGCGCCCTTTGCCGGGCGGAACAGAGGATGGAACCCATGCGCTCAGGTGTGATTGCGCAGAAACTGGGAATGACGCGGATCTTTGACGACACCGGCACGCATGTGCCGGTGACTGTGTTGCGCCTGCAAAACTGCCAGGTGGTCGCACAGCGCGTCAGCGAGAAGAACGGCTACTGCGCGCTTCAGCTTGGCTCCGGCAAAGCCAAGGTCAAGAACGTAAGCCGCGCCGAGCGTGGCCACTTCGCTGTCGCGAGCGTCGAGCCCAAACGCAAGGTAGCCGAATTCCGTGTCAGTCCTGAGAATCTGATCGATGTGGGCGCGGAGATCACGGCCGATCACTTCGTTGAGGGCCAGTTCGTCGACGCGACTGGCATCAGCATCGGTAAAGGCTTCGCGGGCGCGATGAAGCGGCACAATTTCCGCGGACTTGAAGCGACCCACGGCGTTTCTGTCTCGCACCGCGCACATGGCTCGACCGGCCAGTGCCAGGACCCGGGCAAGGTCTTCAAGGGCAAGAAGATGGCCGGGCAGCTTGGCAATGAGCGCGTGACCACGCAGAACCTGCGCGTCGCCAAGGTGGACCCCGAGCGCGGGCTGATCATGGTGCGCGGCGCGGTCCCGGGTGCCAAGGGCGGCTGGGTGATGCTTCGCGACGCGGTGAAGAAAGAGTTGCCGAAAGACGCGCCGACACCGGGCGCGTTCCGCATGCCGGGCGCGGAGGCTGCTGGGGAGGCGGCTCAGCCAGAGGCGAGCGAGGGTTAAGCCATGAAGATGGACGTGAAAACGCTGGATTCGAAGAAGGCCGGCTCTGTCGAGCTGGATGACAGCATCTTCGGGCTGGAGCCGCGCGCGGACATCCTGCACCGGATGGTGCGCTATCAACTGCTGAAGCGCCAAGCCGGCACGCACAAGGCCAAGGGCCGCAGCGAAGTCGTCGGCACTGGCGCCAAGATGTACAAGCAAAAGGGCACTGGCCGCGCGCGCCACGGCGATAAGAAAGCGCCGCAGTTCCGAGGCGGTGGCAAGGCATTCGGGCCGCAGCCCCGCAGCCACGCCATCGACCTCCCGAAGAAGGTCCGCGCGCTGGCCATGCGCCATGCGCTGTCCTCCAAGGCGCGCACCGAAGCCTTGATGGTGCTCGATAGCGCGGAAATGGACGCGCCGAAAACCAAGGATTTGCACGTCAAGCTGGAAAAGCTGGGGCTGGCGAACGCTTTGATCGTCTCCGGCCAGGAGGTGCAGGATGCGTTTGCCAAGGCGGCGCGCAACATCCCGAATATCGATGTGCTCCCGGTTCAGGGGCTGAACGTTTACGACATCTTGCGCCGGGACAACCTGGTGCTGACCAAAGACGCGATCGCGGCGCTGGAGGCGCGCTTCAAATGAGGCAAGAAGAGCTTTACGACATCATTGTCGCCCCGGTCATCACCGAGAAATCGACGCTGGCTTCGGAGAACAATCAGGTGGTGTTCAAGGTGGCCCGTCATGCGACCAAGCCCCAGGTCAAGGAAGCCGTCGAGCGCTTGTTCAATGTCAAGGTCAAGTCGGTGAACACGCTGAACCGCAAGGGCAAGCTGAAGCGATTTCGCGGCATCAAGGGGCGGCAGAACCACATCAAGAAGGCGATCGTGACGCTGTCGGAAGGCAGCAGCATCGATATTACCACCGGGCTGTAAGGGCTCAGCAGAGACGGAAAACGTCATGGCTTTGAAGAAATACAATCCGACCTCGCCCGGACGCCGCGAGCTGATCCTGGTGGACCGCAGCCAGCTGTGGCGCGGCGATCCAGTGAAGCAGCTCACCGAAGGGCTGACGAAAAAGGCGGGACGCAACAACAAGGGCCGGATCACCGCGCGCCGTCGCGGCGGCGGCCACAAGCGCGCCTATCGCATGGTGGATTTCAAGCGGCGCAAGCTGGATGTGCCCGCCACGGTGGAGCGGCTGGAATATGATCCGAACCGCACAGCCTTCATCGCGCTGATCCGCTACGAAGACGGCGAGCAGTCCTACATTATCGCGCCGCAGCGCCTTGGCGTTGGCGATACGGTGCTCTCAGCGGATAAGGCCGATATCAAGCCGGGCAATGCGATGCCGCTCGCGAACATGCCGATCGGCACTATCGTCCACAATATCGAGATGAAGCCGGAAAAGGGCGCACAGCTTGCGCGCGCCGCCGGGGCCTACGCCCAACTCGTTGGCCGTGATGCTGGGTATGCGATCTTGAAGCTGAAATCCGGCGAGACGCGCATGGTGCGCGGCGCCTGCCGTGCCACTGTCGGCGCCGTGTCCAACCCGGATCATGCCAATGTGCAACTCGGCAAGGCCGGCCGCAAGCGCTGGCTGGGCAAGCGCCCAGCGGTGCGCGGTGTCGCGATGAACCCGGTCGATCACCCGCTGGGCGGCGGCGAGGGCCGCACCTCCGGCGGCCGACATCCGGTGACGCCGTGGGGCAAGCCGACCAAGGGCAAGCGGACGCGCTCCAACAAGGAGACCGATCGCTTTATTCTGCGCAGCCGCCACATGAAGAAGAAGCGCTAGGAACAGTCATGGCACGCTCAGTCTGGAAAGGTCCGTTCGTTGACAGCTACCTGCTGAAAAAGGCGGATAATGCGCGCGAGAAGGGGTCGAGCGCGGTCATCAAGATCTGGAGCCGACGCTCGACAATCCTGCCACAGTTCGTCGGCCTGACGTTTGGGGTCTACAACGGGCAGAAACATATCCCGGTGCTGGTCACCGAGGACATGGTCGGCCACAAATTCGGAGAATTCGCCCCCACGCGCACCTATTACGGGCACAACGTGGATAAGAAGGCGCGGAGGAGATAAGGCCATGGGCAAGCCCAAGAATGAGCGGCTGCTGGCCGACAATGAGGCCATGGCGATCACGCGCAATCTGCGCATCAGCCCGCAAAAGCTGAACCTGGTCGCGGCCTCGATTCGCGGTAAGCGGGTGGAGACGGCGCTGGCCGACCTGACCTTTTCGCGCAAGCGGATCGCCGTGGACGTCAAGAAGACGCTGGAATCGGCAGTGGCGAATGCGGAGAACAACCACGACCTTGACGTCGATCAGCTCGTCGTCAAGGAGGCCTATGTCGGCAAAGGGCTGGTGATGAAACGCTGGCGCCCTCGCGCGCGCGGGCGGATCGGACGGATTTTCAAGCCGTTCTCGCGCCTCACCGTTGTCGTCAAGGAAGCCGAGGAGCAAGCGTAATGGGACAGAAGATCAATCCGATCGGCTTCCGCGTGGGCATCAACCGGACCTGGGATTCGCGTTGGTTCGCCGACAATGCGGAGTATGGCCGGCTGCTGCTGGAAGACATGGATATTCGCAAGCATATCATGAAGAACCAGCGCCAGGCCGGCATTTCTAAGGTCGTGATCGAGCGCCCGCACAAGAAGTGCCGCGTGACGGTTCATGCCGCGCGCCCGGGCATTCTGATCGGCAAGAAGGGCGCGGATATCGAAAAGCTGCGCGGGCAGTTGTCCAGGCTGACGGCCTCCGAGGTGTTCTTGAACATCGTCGAGATCCGCAAGCCGGAGATCGACGCGACACTGGTCGCAGAAGGCATCGCACAGCAGCTTGAGCGCCGCGTGGCATTCCGCCGGGCGATGAAGCGCGCCGTGCAGTCCGCCATGCGCCTTGGCGCTGAAGGCATCCGCATCAACTGCGCTGGCCGGCTTGGCGGCGCGGAGATCGCGCGAACCGAATGGTACCGCGAGGGGCGCGTGCCGCTGCATACATTGCGCTCCAACATCGACTACGGCCAGGCCGAGGCGCGCACGGCTTACGGGATTATCGGGATCAAGGTGTGGATCTTCAAAGGCGAGATCATGGAGCACGACCCGATGGCGCAGGAGCGTCTGGCGACAGCGGCCCAGGAAAGCGGCGGCGGCGGCAGAGACCGCCGTCGCTAGACGAAAAAAGCATGATGGCGCGATGCGCCTGATACAGATCGATTGAGGCAACCATGCTGCAACCGAAGAAGACAAAATTCCGCAAGGCGCACAAAGGCCGTCTGAAAGGCAATGCCAAGGGCGGTTTCACGCTGACCTTCGGCTCTCATGGTCTCAAGGCAATGGAGCCGGAGCGCGTCACCGCGCGGCAGATCGAGGCGGCGCGGCGCGCCATGACCCGCAAGATGAAGCGTGTTGGCCGCGTGTGGATCCGCGTGTTTCCCGACCTGCCGGTCTCGCAAAAGCCGACCGAAGTTCGCATGGGTAAAGGCAAGGGCGCGCCTGAATACTGGGCCGCGCGTGTGTTGCCCGGGCGGATCATGTTCGAAATCGACGGCGTGCCTGACGAACTGGCGCGCGAGGCGCTGCGCCTGGCAGCGGCCAAGCTCCCGATCAAGACGCGGGTGGTCGCTCGGTTCGGGATCGAAAACTGATGATGTCTGGCGCCGGTCCAAGCCTGAAGGCGAGGGAAGAGAGAAGATGAAGGTTGAGGAAATACGCGATCTGAGCCTGGACCAGTTGGATGACGAGTTGATCAAGCTCAAGAAGGAGCAGTTCAACCTCCGGTTCCAGGGCGCTACAGGTCAGTTGGAGAACACCGCGCGCATCCGCCAGGTCCGGCGCGACGTTGCGCGCATCAAGACAATCAGACGCGAGAAGCGCGCCGCCGAACGCGCGCTTGAGCCGGCGCAATAAAGCGGAAAGAGGTTTACGGGCCATGCCTAAACGGATCCTGCAGGGAACGGTTGTTTCCGCCAAGAACGACAAGACGGTGGTGGTCCGGGTCGAGCGTCGCTTCACCCATCCGCTGCTGAAGAAAGTGGTGCGGCGCTCCAAGAAGTTTCATGCGCACGATGAGAGCAACGCCCTCAATGAGGGCGATATGGTTCGCATCCAAGAGTGCGCGCCAGTATCGAAGAAGAAGAAATGGACGGTGTTGAACGGCGATCAGCCGGCGTCCTGAAGGGGTCGCGGCGCTTGATCCCGGTTCACGGTCACCGCGGGTATGGAGTGGAACAATGATACAAATGCAAACCAAGCTCGATGTGGCTGACAACTCCGGCGCGCGGCAGGTGCAGTGCATCAAGGTGCTGGGCGGCTCAAAGCGCAAATACGCCAAGCTGGGCGACGTGATCGCCGTCAGCATCAAGGAGGCGTTGCCGCGCGGACGCGTGAAAAAGGGTCAGGTCGCCAAGGCCGTAATCGTGCGCACAGCCTTTCCCGTAAAGCGCCCTGACGGCAGCATCATTCGGTTCGACCGCAACGCGGCCGTGCTGGTGAACAACAACCGCGAGCCGATCGGCACGCGCATCTTCGGGCCGGTCCCTCGCGAGTTGCGCGCGCGCAAGCACATGAAGATCATTTCGCTCGCCCCGGAGGTGTTATGATGCTGAAGCTGCGAAAGGGCGATCGCGTCATTGTGCTTACCGGGCGCGACAAGGGAAAGCGCGGCGAGATCCTGAAAATGCTGCCGAAGGAGAACCGCGCCATCGTCCAGGGCGTCAATCAAGTGAGGCGCCATCAGCGCCAGACCGCACAACAAGAAGGCGGCATCATCGTCAAGGAAGCGCCGATAAATTTGTCGAACCTGGCGATAGAGGACCCGAAGGACGGCTCTGCGACGCGGGTCGGTTTTCGCATCCTCGATGACGGCCGAAAGGTGCGCTTCGCGAAAGGATCGGGAGAGGTGATCGATGACTGAGGTCGCAGAAGCCACATACGCGCCGCGGCTGAAGCGTCAATACAATGATGCGATCCGCCAGGCGATGATCGACGAGTTCCAGTATGCGAATGTCATGCAGGTTCCACAGCTCGAAAAGATCGTCATCAACATGGGCGTGGGCGATGCGGTGAACGACCGCAAGAAGGTGGAGATGGCTGCGCGCGACCTCGCGCTGATCGCCGGGCAAAAGCCGGTGTACACCCGCGCGCGCAAGTCGATCGCTGGCTTCAAGCTGCGCGAGGGGATGGCGATCGGGGTGAAGGTGACGCTGCGGCGCCAGCGCATGTACGAGTTTCTTGATCGGCTCATCACAATCGCGCTGCCGCGTCAGAAAGACTTTCGGGGCTTGAGCCCAAAGAGCTTCGATGGCCGGGGCAACTATTCGATGGGTATGAAGGAGCACATCGTGTTCCCCGAGATCGACTATGACAAGGTCGAGCAGATCCTGGGGATGGATATTATCATCGGCACGACCGCGAAGACCGACGATGAAGCGCGGGCGCTGCTGAAAAACTTCAATTTTCCGTTTCGGGGCTGAGGCGCACTCTGGCGCGGCCCGATTGAGAGGAGGTCTCGATGGCCAAAAAAGCAATGGTTGAGCGCAACAAGAAGCGCCGCCGCATGGCCGAAAAATACGCGGACAAGCGCGCCGAGTTGAAGGCGATGGCCGGCGATACCGCTCGCCCGCCTGAGGAGCGTTTTCAGGCGCGGCTGAAGCTGGCGAAGTTGCCGCGCAACGCTTCCAAGGTGCGCATTCGCAACCGCTGCGAACTGACCGGGCGTCCACGCGGGTTTTACCGTAAGCTGCGGCTGTCGCGGGTGATGCTGCGTGAGCTTGCGTCCCACGGTCAGATCCCGGGCATGACCAAGTCGAGCTGGTAGAGGAAGAACGGCGATGGCGATGAACGACCCGCTTGGCGACATGCTGACACGCATCCGCAACGCACAGATGCGCAACCGGACAAAGGTGTCCACCCCGGCATCAAAACTGCGCGAGCGCGTGCTGGAAGTGTTGGCCGATGAGGGCTATATCCGCGGGTTCGCGCGCGTGGATTTCGATGGCGGAAAGTCGGAGATCGAGATCGAACTCAAATACTTCGACGGGCAACCGGTGATCCGCGAAATCAAGCGCGTTTCCAAGCCGGGTCGGCGAGTTTACTCCTCGGTGAAAGATTTGCCGACGGTGCGCAATGGTCTGGGCGTGTCAATCCTGTCGACGCCTAAGGGTGTGATGTCCGACAGCCGCGCGCGCATGGAAAATGTCGGCGGCGAGGTTCTTTGCAATATTTTCTAGGTCGCTGCAAAGCGGCCCAAGGATCAAGGGAGCGGGACAGATGTCACGCATAGGAAAACGGCCGATCCCGGTGCCCGACAACGTGACGGCAACCGTTGACGGTCAACTCATCTCGGTCAAGGGGCCGAAGGGCGAGCTGTCGACGACACTGGTGGACGAGGTTCTGGTGAAACTCGAAGACGGCCAGATCGAAGTTCATCCGCGCAGTGAGAGCAAGCGTGCGCGCTCGATGTGGGGTATGTCCAGGACGATCGTGAGCAATCTCGTGACCGGTGTGACCGAAGGGTTCACCCGCAAGCTGGAGATCAACGGCGTTGGCTACCGCGCGCAGATGACTGGCAAGAGCATCCAGCTTCAGCTCGGCTTGAGCCACGATGTGATCCGCGAAGTGCCGCAAGGTCTCGATGTGAAATGCCCCAAGCCGACCGAGATCGAGATCTCCGGGATTGAAAAGCAACGCGTCGGGCAATTCGCGGCGGAATTGCGAGGCCTCCGCCCTCCGGAGCCCTACAAGGGCAAAGGCGTGAAGTATGCCGAGGAGCGCATCGTGCGCAAAGAAGGCAAGAAGAAATAAGAAAGGGTCGCGATCATGGCGGGTCCGATGTCCAGGTTCAATCGGCGCAAGATGCGTGTTCGCCGCGCTTTGCGCAAGCGCGCGTCGGGGCGGCCGCGTCTTTCGGTGTTCCGCTCGTCGAAGCACATCTACGCGCAGGTTATCGACGATGTGCGCGGCCATACGCTGGTCGCTGCATCAAGCCTCGATCCGGATTTGCGCGGGCAGGTCGAAAAGGGCGGCACGACGGACGCCGCCGCTGCAGTCGGCAAGCTGCTGGCTGAGCGCGCCAAGGAAGCCGGCGTCGTCGAGGTGTTCTTCGATCGCGGCGGCTATCTGTTCCACGGCCGCGTAAAGGCGCTAGCCGATGCCGCACGCGAAGGCGGCATGAAGTTTTAAGAATGGCTGGGCTCAGGCAGGCCAGAATGATTAATAAAGGGGTTTGACCGTTGGCACGAGGACCGCGCGAACGCGAAGAACGCGACAGCGAGTTTGTCGATAAGCTCGTCGCCATCAACCGTGTGGCGAAGGTGGTGAAGGGCGGCCGGCGTTTCGGCTTTGCCGCGCTTGTCGTGGTGGGCGACCAGAAGGGCCGAGTCGGCTTCGGCCACGGCAAAGCCAAGGAGGTGCCCGAGGCGATCCGCAAGGCGACTGAATCGGCCAAGCGCGGCCTGATCAAGGTGCCGCTGCGCGAAGGCCGCACGCTGCACCACGACGTGTCCGGGCGTCACGGCGCAGGTCGCGTACTATTGCGCGCTGCGCCGCCGGGCACCGGCATCATTGCGGGCGGGCCGATGCGCGCTGTGTTCGAAACGCTGGGCATCCAGGATGTTGTGGCCAAGTCGCTTGGGACATCCAACCCCTACAACATGATCCTGGCGACTTTCGACGCTCTCAACCAGGAGAATAGTCCGCGCATGGTCGCAGTACGGCGCGGCAAGAAGGTCAGCGAGATTGTCGCGCGCCGGCGGGATGCCTCGGGCGAGAAGGTGGCGGCCGCGGGCGAGGCGTGAGCCTGGCG
>CAZNGB010000084.1:0-8764 GCA_964572465.1 uncultured Hyphomicrobiaceae bacterium | reverse complement strand
GTCGGCAGCGTCTCGACGCACACCACGACGCCGGCCTCCGCCGCGATCCCCGCGACCTCCGCCAGCGCCGCGCGCTGGCGCTCATAGGCCGCGTCGATCTCCGCGCGCGCGCCATTTGCGCAGACGCCCGTGTGCATCACCATGTGCCGCGCGCCCAGTTCGGCGGTGATCTCTATTGACGCCTTGAGGATGTCGAGATGCAGCGTCAGCCGCCCCGGATGATCCATCAGGTTGATCGCGAGTGGTGCGTGAATGCTGTAGCTCAGCGCACGCCCGCCACACACCTGCTGCAACTCGGCCAGCACATCGCGCCGGATGCGCCCGCCGAGCATCAGGTCCAACTCGAACAGCGGCAATTCGACCAGATCGACCGGTTTCCCCTCCGCCCCGTCCAGCGCCTTGGCCAGCGCATCCATCTCTCCGGCGCGCACGGCGTAGCCGATCAGCGGCGTGGTCTCAGTCATCCCCTATCCTTTCGTTCGCCCGTTCATCTCATGTTCACGCGCAATTGACGAACATTGAGGCAAGTTAACTTGTTCATGTGTCAGGTCCATGTAGACTTCAACACATACTCACAACTCACCTGCCGATCGCGGGGATAATGGACGAGAACAGGAGGGCTAGACATGGCCACTTGCTTTGACAGTCACGATGCCAAGTCCGCCAGCATCGCGCCGGCCAATTTCTGGCGCGGTCTGGCCCTTGGCGTCGCCATCTGGGTGGTCCTGGTCAGCGCGCTGGTGATCGCCTGAAGACCGACCACATCACTTTTGCGGAACGGTCTGCGCGGCCACCCAATCGAGAAATTCCGTGTTCCCCCCGGACACCTCAAGCACGGCTATGGCGGGCACGTCGTAGCCGTGCAGCCGTTTGATCTCCTGCGTAACCTCGGCGGCCAAGCCCGCGCGAGTCTTAACGAACATCGCGGTTTCCTCGCCTTCCTCCGCCTTGCCGTCCCATTCGAAAACGGCCGTCATGCCCGGAAAGATGTTGGCGCAGGCCGCGAGCTTTCGGTTGACGAGTTCGCGCGCGATGGTTTTCGCCTCTTCGGGCGTCTCGCAGGTCGTGTAGATCATCACCATCCGGTCGGCATCCGGTTGCTCGGTTTGCGCTGCGCTCATTCCGCTTGCCTCATGTTGGCAGGCCGACGTTGCTGACGCTGCCTGCGCGAAAGTCTATAGTCTGGCGCTGAACCTAACCCATCGCGAGCCGCCATGCACGAGCGTCCCTCTGACATTACCAAGATTCACTTCGTCGCGAGTGATGCGCCCGAAGCACGGGCCGCGTTCGACCGGCTAACCGACCGTTATGGCCAGGTCGCGCCGGAGGCAGCGGAAGTGATCGTCGCACTCGGCGGGGACGGGCTGATGCTACAGACCTTGCACGAGACCATGTGCCACAGCATTCCGATCTACGGCATGAACCGCGGGTCCATCGGCTTCCTGATGAACGAGTATCATGAGGATGACCTGCTGGAGCGCCTTGGACAGGCGCAGATGAGCGTTATCCACCCCCTGCGCATGAAAACCCGCGACCGCGAGGGCGTGACGCATGAGGCGCTGGCGATCAACGAGGTTTCGATCTTCCGGCTCACCTATCAGGCGGCGAAGCTGCGCATCCTCGTCGATGGCCAGCTGCGCATGGACGAGATGGTGTGCGACGGGGTGCTGTTGGCCACGCCTGCTGGCAGCACTGCGTACAACCTGTCAGTTTACGGGCCGATCCTGCCGATCAACGCACCGCTGCTGGCGCTGACGCCGATCAGCCCGTTTCGCCCACGGCGCTGGCGCGGCGCACTGCTGTCGAACGAGGCGCATGTCCGCATCGAGGTGCTCGAACCGGAAAAGCGTCCGGTCGCGGCGGTGGCCGACCACACTGAGTTTCGCCACGCGCTGCGCATCGACGTTCATGAGGCGCGCTCCATCGATTTGCAACTGATGTTCGACCCTGGACACGCGCTAGACGAGCGCATCCTTGCTGAGCAGTTCCGCTACTGAAGCGCATTTCGAAAAGTGGGAACCGGTTTTCGGAAAAAATGCGTGCGAACGAGATCACTGCGCGGTGCTATCGTAATGGCTGACGATTGCGCCGAGGTCCGGCCTGTCGCGCTCCTCAGGCGGCTCATGCGCCGTACCGATGTGGATGAACCCGGCAACCCGCTCCTTCGGGTTCAGCCCGATCGCATGGCGCGCGCCCTCGTCATAGGCGTACCATTCCGTCAGCCAATGCGCAGCAAAACCGAGCGCGTGCGCGGCATGCACAAGGTTCATACAGGCCGCTCCGGCGGACAGCACCTGTTCCCACTCTGGCGCGCCCGGGTGATAGATCGTGTGCGAGACAACCGCAACGGTGACTGGCGAGCGCATGAAGCGATTGCGCTCGATGTCGAGCCGCGCGTCGGAGGCTTCCGGTTCTTTCTGCGACGTGATATGTGCCAGCCGTCCGCCAAGCGCCTTACGCTCATCGCCTGCAACGACGATAAACCGCCAGGGGACGAGCTTCTTGTGATCGGGCACGCGCGCGGCGATGCGCAGGATTGTCTCAAGCTGGCGCTCGTTCGGGCCTGGCTCGACGAGCTTGTCGGCTTTCACCGAGCGCCGGCTTTCGAGATACTCCACGACTGGGTTCGTCATGCAATGCTCCCATTTGTCCGCTGAACTCCCGCCGCAGGGATTGAGAGTGCTGGACATGATGTGAAATCGGGGGAATGTTTGCGCCATGAGAGGGCATTTATTCAAGTTTTTTGCCGTTGTGGCCACGCTCGGCTGGATAGCGGCGGCGGGCAGCGCTGCTTTAGCGCAAAATCGCGTTGTGATCCTTGACGCCACCAACAGTATGTGGGGGCCGATCGAAGGCGGGCGCAAGTACGAGATCGCGCGCGAGGCCGTGAAAAGCGCCGCGCGGGGGCTGACGCCACAGTCTCGTTTCGGCCTCTACGTAATCGGAAACCAGCCCGGCGCGGACTGCGAGGCCGTCACCGAGGCCGTTGCTTTCGGCCCGCTGGACCGGACCGCGCTTGATGGCGCGCTCGACGAGGCGATCCCCGATCGCGGGAGGATGCCGCTATTCCCCGCTATCGAGCGCGCGGTGAGTGCCGTTCAGGCGGGCGGAGGCGACGGCCGCATCCTCATCATAGGCGATGGCGCGGGCACCTGCGTCCCCGACACCTGCGCCGCGGCGCGCGGACTGTCTGCTCAGTCGGGCGGGCTGCGGATCGACGCAGTTTCGCTGAATGCCGATGCTGAAGATCAGCGCAGGTTGAAATGCATCGCCGACGCCACCGGCGGCACGCACACCGACGCTGACACCCGGAGCGAGGTCGTCGCCTTCGTCCGGGCCGCTCTCGCGGGTGATGCGCAGCCCGACGCGCCCCGGCCGCGCACACAAACGGCCTCGCAGGAGGACATGCCGCCGCTTCCGGCCATCAATCCGTTCCGGCCTGGCCAGTCGCCAGTGGTCACGCTGCGTGCAGTGCTGTCCGAAGGCCAAGAGCCAATCGAACGCGGGCTGGCCTGGCGTGTTCTTGAGGCAGCGGGCGCGGACGCCCCTGAGGTGTGGCGCGGCGCGGACCCGCAGCCCGAATTGAACCTGCCGCCTGGGCGCTACCGCGTTGAGGTGGACTACGGCACGGTGCGCGCCAGCCGCGAGATCGAGGTTCAGTCGCGCCGCGCTCAGCAGATCACTGTCGATCTCAACGCCGGTGTGCTCAATCTGTCCGGTGCGGCGCGTGTCGGTGCGGAACCGTTGAACGATTTGTTCTATTATGTGCACGAGTTGGACCAGGGCAGCGGGCCAGGCAAGCTGGTGGCGCGCTCCAGCCAGCCGCAGCCGAGCTTTTACCTGCCAGCGGGGGCGTATCGGATCATCGCCCGGCACGGACTGGCGGAGGCGGCTGACACGGTCGAGCTGGAAGCCGGCGCGATCCTCGGGCGCAATCTCGCGCTCAATGCTGGCACGCTACGCGTCAAGGCGAGCATCGGTGAGGGCGCGGCGACGCCGCGAGGGACGCTGTTCTTTGTAGAGGAACGAGATGGCAGCGAATGGCGCGAGCTTGCGCGTTCGGCGCAACGTGAACCGGCCTTCACCCTGCCAGAGGGCGAATATCGCATCGCGGCACGGCTGGACGTCGCGCAAGCCAGCACGAAGGCGACGGTCAGTGCAGGCGAAGAGCGCGTCGCGGCGCTGCGTTTGCCCGCCGGGCGGCTCGTGATCGAAACGGCATTGGAAGGCCAGTCAGGGCCGGTCGATGGAAACGTGGTCTACCGAATGTTCCGGCTTGATGGCGGCGAGCCAGAACTGATTCACGCCTCGGCGCGCGCGCAATATGAGGGCTTTTTTCCAGCCGGGCGCTACCGCGTCGTTAGCGCCTACGGGCTGGGCAATGCCGTTGAAACCCAGGAAATCGAGATCGCGGCAGGGCAGACCGCAAGCCTCAGCTTCACGCATGCGGCCGGACGCGCCCAGCTCGGCCTCGTCAAGGTGAAGGGCGGATTGACACTCGGGCAGGTGAACTGGTCGATCCGTGACAGCAATGGCGAGGAGGTCTTTACCTCGACCGAAACGATCCCGGAGCCGAATCTGCGCTCCGGTCAATATGTCGCCATAGCTGAGCGGCAAGGACAAACGGCGCGTCAGGCCTTTACGGTCTCGCCGAACCGCACAACCGTGGTGGAAATCGTCGCGCAATAGGCAAATGGAACGGCATATGAGATTTCAGTCGATGCTCTCAGGCGCGCTCGCGATCCTGGCGGCCGCAGCGTTGGCCGCACCTGCACATGCGCAAAGCGACAAGGCTATGCTGATCCTAGACTCGTCGCGCAGCATGTGGGGCCAGATCGACGGCGTGAACAAGGTTGTCCATGCGCGCGGCGCGCTGGAGCGCTTCTTCAAACAACAGCAAGGCGCTTTCCGGCTCGGCCTGATGGCCTATGGACACCAGGAACAGGCAAGCTGCGATGATTTCGCAGTACTCAACGAGATTGGCGACATCGACGGCAACGCCTATGCAGCCGCGGTGAACAACATCGCTCCGAAAGGCTCCACGCCGATTGCCGCAGCGCTCGATGCAGCCGCCGATGAAATGGCGCGTGAAACCGGCCGGCAGCACATCATCTTGCTGAGCGACGGGCTGGACAACTGCGAGGGCGACCCGTGCGCGCACGCACGCCAACTTGCCCAGTCGGTGCCACAGATGACACTGCACGCTATTGCCTTCGACAAAGCTGGCAAGGCTGACGAGCTGCAAGCGCTGGCCTGTGTCGCCGAGCCGTCGGGCGGCCTCTTCAAGTTCGTCAGCAACCGCGAAGAGCTGGACGCTGCCTTGGCTGATGTTGCCGCCCGCATTACAGCGCCATCGCCTGCCACTGCAGCGCTTCCCGCGGATGTTGATCCGAAAGCGCCAGTACCGATCAAGCTGACCGCGTTTCTTTCCGCGAGCGAAGAGCGGATCACCCGCGGGACGGTGTGGCGGATATTCTCCGGCCGCGCGGCGGACGACGGCCGCTATCAAATGCTGCATGAGCTGAGCGAAGCGCAGCCGACTCTTGAGCTGGACCCAGGCGCCTATTTCGTCAACGTGACGTGGGGCCTGGCGCATGCGACCAAAAGGCTAGAGGTGATGCCCGGCCAGCCGGCGCACGAGCAGCTGGTCGTCAGTGCGGGCGCCATCCGGCTGAACGCACGACAAGCGAGCGGCGCACCTGTCGATATGGACGACGCCCGCTTCGACATCTTCTCCGACCGCACTGACCAATTCGGCAATCGCGAAAGAATTATCGCCAATGCCGAGTCCGGCCCGGCAATACGCCTCAACACGGGCACCTATCACGTTGTCAGCCATTACGGCGACAGCAATGCAATCGTCGAGTCCGAGGTGGAGGTAAAGCCCGGCCAACTCACCGAAGTGATCCTGATCCATGATGCGTCCAAGGTCACGTTCCGGCTGACGCAACGTCGCGGCGGCGAGGCGATCGCCGATACGCGCTGGACGATCAAGACCGCAGATGGCCAGGTTGTCGAACGCAGCGCCGGCGCTTTTCCCACCCATGTGCTGACATCAGGCGCTTACCGCGTGGAAGCACAGCACGCCGGCAGGCTCTATGTGCGCGAATTCGAGTTAGCGGGGGGCGGCGCACAGCAAATCGAAGTGCTGATGCGCTGAGCTTTCGACTTGCTATTGCTGAATGCCGCCTTTCACAAAGCGCAGATTGGCATCTTGCAACTTGGCACCGCGCAGGTCAGCCCCGCTGAGGTCGGCGCTTTGTAGCTGCGCGCGGGTTAGATCGGCCCCGGTCAACCGCGCAGCGCGCAGCACGGCATTTTCCAGACGAACACCGCGCAGGCTCGCCTCGCTGAGATCGGTGCCGGTGAGATCCGCGCGACTGAAATCCGAGCGGTCAAAGGTGGCGTAACGGAAGTCCCGCCCGCGGAGCCTCACGCTAACCCCGGCCTCGGGCGCTCCGGCCGTGCGCAGCACGTCTGTATCCGTGACGACAAGATTGCGCGAGAATATGCTGTCAGCCGCGCCCGAGACCACATTGACTGGTCCTTCAAACAAATAAGCGGTTGGCAAAAACGCGAACCTCTCGGCTTCGCTTGGCGGCGTCCCATAAGGTACCGGCGTGCGAAACCGTTCAATCGAGGCCATCGCGCGGTCCGCCCCTTCGCCTGGGATCGTGGCGATCGCGAACGAGAACACCATCGCCGCCACCCAGACAACGATCATTGCGAGGAAGCTCAGCGGATACGAAATGATGCTCCGCCCCAATCCACTGATGTATGTTGCCGCGGGATAATGCAGGAAAATCCAGAAGATTGCGAAGATCAGGAAATCAGCGAGGACATAGGCGCGCTGCGCGGTCGTGACCTCAAAGTCGTGGTAGGGCAGGAACACGATCTGAAAATAGATCAGCAGCGCCAGCGGCAAGAGCCACAATGTCACAACCGTCATGAGGTGGAGGAATGCGGAAAACAGCGGGCTCCGGCTTGGCCCGGCAATGGCTTGGACATAAAAATAAGAATGAAGCTGAATGCGCAGCCGGTGCGTACGATGAAAGGCGTGGCCCTCATGCTGCGACACGCGATCATGAAACTCCCGCGCCTTGCGTGACAGTGACACATGCTGGAGCAGCAGGTTGAAATGCATAAGCAACAACACGGCGGGCGCAAAGATAAAGAAGGCGCGCAAGCCGATCTCGACTTGCAGAAGCGGCAACGTAACCGGCGTGTTCAGGAGCAGATCGGTGTGCTTCACGCCAGCGAGGGTGATGAAAAAATAGGCCAGCACCGCCACAAATACGACCCAACTGTTTCGGGCAGGCCCACTCGCGGCGTTGACATCAGCGAGCAGCGCGGCGTTCCTGGCGTCGATATCGCTCATGACCTCGCGGGCGCTGACATGGCTCATGCGGGAACTCCTGAGAAAGCGGGCGATAACTGGCGCGGTCTTGATTGGGCGTTCGTCCTACGCTCCATGCTGATAGCGGCTGATCCAAGGCGCTGCAACGGACATTGCGGACACAGCTGCGCCAATAATGAATTCCAGCGACCGGTCATGATGAGCGCGTTCTTGGAGGCACGACGATGTTGAGAGTGAGCGAATGACAACTCAAAAAACGCTCTCGGTGCGCGGCGCGCGCGAGCACAATCTGCAAAACGTGTCGCTGGACCTGCCGCGCGAGCAGCTCATCGTGATGACCGGGTTGTCCGGCTCGGGCAAGTCGAGCCTTGCGTTCGATACGATCTACGCCGAGGGCCAGCGCCGCTATGTCGAGAGCCTGTCGGCCTATGCGCGGCAGTTCCTGCAGATGATGCAGAAGCCGGATGTCGACAGTATCGAAGGGCTGTCGCCCGCGATCTCCATCGAGCAGAAGACCACGAGCAAGAACCCGCGTTCGACGGTCGGCACGGTTACCGAGATTTACGACTATCTGCGCCTGCTGTATGCGCGCGTCGGCACGCCTTATTCGCCCGCGACCGGCCTGCCGATCGAGAGCCAGACCGTAACGCAAATGGTCGACAGGGTGATGGCGCTGCCCGAAGGCACGCGGCTTTACCTGCTCAGCCCGATCGTGCGCGGGCGCAAGGGCGAATATCGCCGCGAATTGGCCGAACTGCAAAAAAAGGGCTTTCAGCGGGTCAAGATCGACGGGCAGTTCTACGAAATCAACGACGCGCCAGCACTGGACAAGAAGCTCAAGCATGACATCGACGTGGTGGTGGACCGGATCGTGGTGCGCGAGGATCTCGGCAACCGGCTGGCGGACAGCTTCGAGACCGCGCTCAGCCTGGCGGACGGTCTGGCCATCGCGGAATTCGCCGACAAGACCGACGACAAGGGCGAGCCGGAGCGCATCATGTTCTCCGAGCGCTTTGCCTGCCCGGTTTCGGGCTTCACGATCGACGAGATCGAGCCGCGGCTGTTCTCGTTCAACAATCCGTATGGCGCCTGCCCGGATTGCGACGGGCTTGGCACGGAATTGAAGTTCGAGCCGGCGCTGGTCGTGCCGGACCCCAGCTTGAGCCTCCAACAAGGCGCAATCTACCCATGGGCGCGCACCGGCAACACGACGCCATACTACACCCAGACGCTGCAGGCCATTGCACGGCACTACAAGGTGAGCATGAACACCGTCTGGAGCGACTTGCCCGAAGAGGTGCGCGACGCGATCCTGTTCGGGTCGGGCAAGGAGAAGATCACGTTCGTCTATGATGACGGAATGCGCTCCTACCAGACGGCCAAGCCGTTCGAGGGCGTGATCCCGAA
>CAZNGB010000083.1:0-9021 GCA_964572465.1 uncultured Hyphomicrobiaceae bacterium | reverse complement strand
AGCGGATCACTGGCGCGGTCCTGGAGAACGACCACCAGCTCACCAAGTTCCACGGTACCTACCAACAGGACGACCGCGACTTGCGCGAGGAGCGCCGCCGTTCAAAGCTGGAGCCCGCGTATTCCTTCATGATCCGCGTGCGCCTGCCGGGCGGCGTGTGCCAGACCGATCAGTGGCTTGCCCTCGATAACCTCGCGACGACTTATGCCAACAACACGCTGCGCCTGACCACGCGCCAGACCTTCCAGTTTCACGGCGTGCTGAAGCGCGACCTCGAAGCGACGATGCAGGGCATCCATGACAGCCTGCTCGACACCATTGCGGCCTGCGGCGATGTCAATCGCGGGGTGATGGCGACGCCGATCCCCGAGTTTTCCGCGCTCCACGCGCAGGTGTTCCCGATCGCCAAGGAGGTGAGCGAGCATCTGCTGCCGGGCACGCGCGCCTATCACGAGATCTGGCTGAACGAGCAGCCGATTTATCAGGGCGACGCGGAGGATGCGGTCGAGCCGATCTATGGGAAGACCTATCTGCCGCGCAAATTCAAGATCGGCTTTGCGATTCCGCCGGTGAACGACGTGGATGTGTTCACGCAGGACATCGGCTTCATCGCCATCGCGGAAGGCGACGAGCTGGCGGGCTTCAATGTCGCCGTTGGCGGCGGCATGGGCCGAACAGACAACGAGCCGTCCACCTATCCGCGGCTCGGCGATGTCATCGGCTTCATCCCCGCGGACAAGGCTGTCGAGACGGCAGAGACAATCGTCACGATCCAGCGCGATTACGGCAACCGGGTCGACCGCAAGCTGTCGCGGATGAAGTACACGATCGACCGCAATGGGGTGGACTGGTTCGTTGACGAGCTGGAAGAGCGGCTGGGCTGGAAGCTTGACCCGGCGCGCGATTACCACTTCGACACCAGCACCGACCGCTTTGGCTGGACCAAGAACGCCGACGGGACCTGGAACTATACCGCCTTCATCGAGAACGGCCGGGTGAAGGATACAGAGGACCATCAAGTAATGACCGGTATCCGCGAGATCGCCAAGCTCCACAAGGGCGATCTGCGCATCACGCCGAACCAGAACCTTATTATCGCATGCATTCCCGCGCGGCAGAAGGCGCGGATCAAGAAGCTGCTGGAGCAACACGGCATCATCGACGCGTCGGAGCGCAGCACGCTGCGCCGGCATTCGATGGCCTGCGTCGCGTTCCCGACCTGCGGGCTGGCGATGGCGGAAAGCGAGCGGTATCTGCCCTCACTCATCACCAAGGTGGAAGCGCTGCTGGAGGAGACCGGCCTCGGCGATGCGGGCATCGTGATCCGCATGAGCGGGTGCAACAACGGCTGCTCGCGGCCTTACGTGGCGGAGATCGGCTTTTCCGGTCGCGCGCCAGGCAAATACAACATGTATCTGGGCGGTGGCTATTACGGCCAGCGGCTGGCCAAGCCCTATCTGGACAATATCGGCGAGGAGACGATCCTGGAGACACTGAAGCCGATGTTCGCGGCGTATACGCGCGAGCGCCGCGACGGCGAGGCATTCGGCGATTTCGTCATCCGCAAGGGCTATGTCGCCGCCGTGCGCCATGGCACCGACTTCAACGAAAAAGTTGCGCCTGTGGCTGAAGGGGCGGCAGGCTAATCTCGGTCCAAGCGCGAGCGCAATGGGGCGATAACCGCGCGGGATCAGAGCAGCGCGGCATAAAGCAGAACGGCGCCCGCAGCGGCGACCAGCCCCGCAATGATCCGCCCGGCGGCTGCGGATGGCGCAAGCCGGGCAAACAACCCGATGAACGGCCGCCGGAGCGCGAGCATCAACACGCCTTCGGCGAGCGCTGCCCAGCCGATTATGGATACAACGATCTCAAGCGGCGTGCCCCAGCGATTATGCACTGCCACGATCGCCGCGCCGATGGCGAAGGCCAGAATGCCCGCGATGTAGCCCAGAGCGGGGCTGGCTGCGATGTCCCGGATTACCCTCGACCACACGTCGCGGTCGGTGAGCATCCCAACGCCGCCGGCTATCATGTACACGCCTATGAGCGCCGCGATCACGTTTGTCGCGGAATACACGTCAATCATGCCAGCCCCTCTTCCTCCAGTTGAAGCGTCGGCCCCTATCCTGGGTCGGCACCGCGGCTATTCACCGCCCTTATTTTAAGGCCGCGCCGGCCGTCAATTCGTCGGGCCAGCGCCGGGCGCGCCCGGGTAGTGCGTATGGTCCGTCGTGTCATCGCGTTCGCGTTCCTCGCGGACCCGGGCCATCTGCTCGGCCAGCGCCGTTTTCAGCCAGTCCAGATCCCGGAAATGCACGTCGGACTGAGGGAACGGAATCTCGATGCCCTCTGCGCGGAACTTCTTGACGATGGCGATGCGCAGATCTGTCTGGATGCTGAGCTGGCGCGTGATGTTCAGCGCAAAGCAGAACAGCCGGAAGTCCAGCGAGCTATCGCCGAAGTTGCTGAACCATACATAAGGCTCGGGATGCGTGAGGACCTGCGGATGCTCGCGCGCCACTTCCAGCAGGATGTCCTTCACCCGCTCAGGATCGCTCTGATAGGACACGCCAACGTCGATCGAGATGCGCCCGACATTGTTGTGGAGCGTCCAGTTCTGCACTTTCTCCGAAATGAGCACTGAGTTGGGCACCACCACATTGGCGTGATCGAAGGTCTCGATTTCGGTGGAGCGCACGCTGATCTTGCGCACGAAGCCCTGGTCCTCGCCGATAACGACCCAGTCGCCGACCTTGACGGGCCGTTCAGCCAGCAGAATAAGCCCGGAGACGAAATTGTTGACGATGCTTTGCAGGCCGAAGCCGATGCCCACGGATAGCGCGCCGGCGACGATCGCGATGTTGGAAAAATCCAGCCCCGCATATGATGCAGCGATCAGCACCGCGACGATGAAGCCGACATAGCCAAGGCCCGTGCGCACCGAATCGCGCACGCCGCCCGAGAGCCCGGCCGGCTCCATTACCTGATTATCCATCCAGCTTAGCAGCACCCGCGCGATCAGGTAGGCCAGGATGAAGACCAGAAGCGCCCCAACCACGGTGGCGAGCGAGATGTTCATCCCGCCGACCTCGAAACCGAAAAACACCTTTTGCGCCCATGCCGAAAGGTCCTTCCAGTCGAAGCCCCACTGAAGCAGGATGATCGGGAAGGCGACGGCGAAGATCACAGCCTTGAGCGCCAGAGTGAGCGCCAGCGCGAGCTGTTCGCGGCGCCGGTTGTCGCTGGGCAGTACGGGTACGCGACGCTGGCCGCCCCCCCCGGAGCGGATGCGGTCCCCAACGGCATTCACCCAGACCAGCAATAGGTAGACGACGATGATGATGCTGCCCGTGATGACGACCTGAGCGGCAAGGAAGCGGCCGAAGGCCACATAGCCAATGGCGGTCGCCAGCAGGATCGTCAGCACCAGCGCGTAGCCCGGGATCCGTAGCCAGCGCAGCCAGTTCATCTGGCTGTCTTCGCCATCCTGCGCCGTGCCCATTCTCGTCATCAACACCGCGCCGAGCAGCAGGGCGAACAGCGTGTTGGTGGCGGAGGTCTGGGCAATGGTCGTTGCCAGCGGCATGTAGAGCACTTCGTTGATCGTGCTCAAAACCTTGTCGATGCCGAAGACCGCTGCGATTGCAAGGATCAGCCGGTTGACCCGCGTTGCCCCGGCGTCATTCACCGGGAGGATGCGCCACTGCGGCCGGTTCGGGGCCAATATCGTTGTGCTCAGCGCGCTGACGATCGCCACGGTCACCAGGGCAGCCGCAACAGCCGAAGCGATCTGTTGCATGCGCGGCACCAGCAGATCGGCGGCGGACAAAATCCCATAGAGTGCTCCTGCCGTCGCCATGATCGGCAGCGCCCGCAGGATGATGACCCAGGCTCCGGATGACGCGCGTTGCCAGAAGGGCGGCGGCGCATCGCTGTCCCAGTCCCGGAAGTGTTGAACGCCCTTCCAGCAAGCCACCTGGAGCAGCACGAAGATCACCAGCCCGAAGAGCAGAACACCGTAAAGCGTTTGGTTGCTTTCCAGATTGCGCGCCGCGTCTTCCAGAAGCAATCCGAAGCGCCGCTGGCCGGTTTCGGTCTCCTCAGCCGCGCGCTGCCACAGCGAAAGCGACAAAGGCGTGGTCGTGCGCTCGAAAAGCTGGCTCGTGAACAGATCGCGGCGGCGATTCTGAATACGTTCATTGAGCTGATTGGCCCGCACCTGCGAGGCTTGCGCCGCCTTTAGCGTCGCGTCCAGCCTGTTCGCGCGGTCCTGCAGCGAGGCGCGTTCGGCAGCGATCGCCTGGGGCTCCGCTGGCTGATCCTCTCCAGGCGGGTCGCCAAGCTTTTCAAGCTGATTGTTGACCGCCTCTAACAGGGGCCGGACTTCCTGGATCAGCTTGTCAACCTCGGCAAGCGCGGTGTTGATCTCCTGGCGCAGCGTGTCGAGTTGGCCGTTGGACAGGTTCTCGCGCGAGAGTGTTTCCTGGACCTCGTCAAGTTGCTCGATGATGTCGGCAGCGCGCTTGGGGAATTGGTCGGCGTCGTGCGGGCGCTGGGACTGGTTTGCGGCAGCCTGGGGGGGCTGCTGCTCGGGTTGCGTCTGCTGCTGTTCGCCAGGTGCGGCGGGCTCGGCCGCTGCGGGCGGCGCGCCGTTTCCAGCCGCAGGGGCTTGGTTCGGTGCTGCTTGCGTTGGCGCCTGATCCTGAGCGTGTGAGCCGCCCGGCACGATAGCGAGGCCGCAAAGCAGGACGGCAACGGTCAGGAAGAGACGTTGGCACATGGCAGGCTCATAACTCTTTATTGCGTTGCGAAGCAATCTATACCCACCGGTCATGAACGCTCGGTTTGCACCTCAGCGATGCGGATGCGGCCATCATCAAGAGGTGATACGGGCGCGTGTTCATGGTCCTCTCGGGATATCGGACGCGGTGCGCCGATACCCGTTTCAATCACGATGTCGATTGCCCCGCCAGTCATCAACAGATGCTCGACCCCATCGCGTCGGATGAGGACAAGGCGCCGCCGGCCATCTACGCTTGCCTGGTCGACCACGCTGAGGCGCTTGTTACGGCCTGTCAGCATCAGTGCGCCTCCCGCCGACATGAAGGCGCGAACAATCCACAACGCAATGACCAAAAAAAGGAGCACGCCTGCGCCAGCGACGAGATACCACGCGAGATCGAGAAAGCTCTGGTCTATTTCCATCATAAGGCTCCATCAACAAACGGCGGGCCAAGCGGCGGGCAACGCAGGCTCGGCAGGCTCCCATCGCGCCAGCGCGCCCAAATCTTGGATTTATGGCGGAGAAAATGTTGCTTGCTGGCTTCTGTATAGCCGGTGATTAACCTCTTTTTAACCCCGAGGTCGGCAATTTTTGCCCGGCGTCTTAGTGTGGCCCTTCTAAACGTCCAGGTTGCATTTCGTCGAGATTCGCTTGATCAGCTCGGCTCGGGTCCGGCGCGATATGCGCGGGGCTCATAAGACACGGTAAGGGGAAGGTCCGGCATGAGCGAAGCCCAGGCGGTCGTGAGGGATGCGCGAACCACACAGCGGCGCGGCGGATCGCGTTGGTGGCGCGCAGCGGCGTTCGCGCTCTCGGGCCTTTCCGTTGCCGGGTTGGTCGCGGCCGCCTTGTTCCTAGCGCGTGACGCCGGCGCGCAGTCTGCAACGGTATGGTTGGTGCCGCTCGCAGCGTTTCTCGCGGGTCTCTTCGGGGCCAGCGCAGTTGGCTTGGTGGGCGATCGCGCAGGCCGTGGCAGCATGCTTGCTGAAGGACTTGCCCACACCGCGCGCGTCGGCGCAGCATTGACGAACACGCGCGGCGAATTGCTGGAATCCAACGCCGCTTATGACCGATTGTTCGCGCGGGCTGGCCGCTTGCCGGGCGAACCGCATCACATCCTCGCGGCCAACGGTGATGACGGAGCCGCCGCCTTCCGCTTTGCTCAGGCTGCCGCCACGCGCGGGTCGCATGGCGAGGTCGTCCGCTGGCTTGAGCCGGGCGAGAACGGCGCACCCTCCCGCATTTGGCTGGAGGCAAGGGTCGAGCCGATCTACGAGGCGGGATCATTCAGCCGCAAGTTGATGCTGTGGCAATTCCGCGATGTCACCGCGGAGATCAATCGCCTGCAGGAGCGCGATGCGCGCTTGGAGCAGATCTGCGCGCGGCTTGATGCCGACCCCGCGGCCCGGTTGAGCGTGGACGCAACTGGACAGATCCTTGAGATGAATACGACCATGCGCGCATGGCTGCCGGATTCTCTGCGCGATGCCGATCCGCTCTATCTGCCGCAAGTCTTTTCCGATGCGAGCGTCAGCTTGCTACTGGCCCGTCTCAATGGCCCGCGCAATGCGGGCGCGTCCCGTACCGCGACGCTGGAAATCTTTGACGAGGCCGGGGATGTCCGTCCGGTCTGGGCTAGCTTTCGACCGGTTGCCGACAAAAAGGGGGCGCGCGCCAAGCTTCAGATCGTTGCGCTCAACGGCAATGGTGCGCATGAGGCCGAATCGCGGGCGGTGGAACCAATCGGCACGGAAGAACTGTTTCACTCTGCGCCAATCGCGATGGCGACCGTCAACGCGAAAGGCAAGATCGCCAGCCGCAACCACGCCTTCTCACAGACTTTCGCCATCCCCGCGCAGCGCGGCAACGGGCGACTGAACGTGTTGGATCTGGTCGATGAAAACGCGCATGAGCCGCTGGGGCAGATGATTGCTGACGCAGCCGCGCGGAAACCGCTGGATGGGCCGCTCGACATCGCCTTCGCGCGCGATGAAAAACGCGCTGGGCGGCTTTATGTCGTACCCACACCTGGCAAGCGCCGGCGCGGAGGCGCGGACGCCGCGATGATTTACGCCATCGACACAACCGAGCAGCGCGCGCTTGAAGAGCAGATTGCCCAGAAGCAAAAGATGCAGGAGGTCGGCCAGCTGGCCGGCGGCATCGCCCATGATTTTAACAATCTGCTGACCGGCATCCTCGGATACACCGACCTGCTGCTATCCAACCATCGCCCGAGCGACCCGGCCTTCAAGGACATCATGGAGGTGCGCAACAACGCTAATCGCGCCGCCGCGCTGGTGCGCCACCTGCTGGCCTACTCACGCCGGCAGACGCTGCGCCCCAAGGTGCTTTCGCTGACCGACGTGATCGAGGATTTCGGCCTGCTGCTCAACCGGCTGATAGGCGAAAAGGTAACTTCCAATATCATCCATGCGCGCGATCTCTGGCTGGTTAAGGCCGATGCGAACCAGCTTGAGCAGGTCCTGATGAACCTCGCGGTGAACGCGCGCGACGCCATGATGCCTGACGGCGGCGAACTGACGATCCGCACAGCGAATGTGACCGAACGCAAGGCCGCCAAGCTGGACCGGCCCGGCCTGCCGGTGGGCGAATATGTTCTGCTGGAGGTGGGCGACAATGGCTGCGGCATGTCGCCGGAGGTGCAGGAGAAGATTTTCGAACCATTCTTTTCCACAAAGGAGATCGGCGAGGGGACCGGCTTTGGCCTGTCGGTAGTACATGGCATCGTCAAGCAGACGGGCGGCTATGTTTACGTCGATAGCCAGGAAGGCGAGGGCACCACCTTCAGCATCTATCTGCCGCGCCATGCCGAGGAGGTCGCCGAGGACCCTGCGGAGGCTGAAACAAAGAGTGCTGAGAACAGGCGTAAGGATCTGACGGGGCAAGGCACGGTTCTCCTCGTCGAAGATGAGGAGGCGGTACGCCGCTTCGCCGCGCGGGCGTTGGAATCGCGTGGCTACACCGTGCTCAAGGCGACGACGGGCGTGGAAGCGCTCGATGTGCTCGCCGCACATGGCGAACAGATCGACCTCGTCATCAGCGATGTTATGATGCCGGAGATGGATGGGCCGAAATTGCTCCAGCAGATGCGCAAGACGCTGCCCGAAATGAAGGTGATCTTCATTTCCGGATATGCGGAGGAAGCATTGCGCCGCGACCTCGCCGAGGACGAGAGCTTCATGTTCTTGCCCAAACCATTCTCGCTCAAGGATTTGGCCTCAGCGGTGAAGGAGGCGTTGGCAGTGTCGTGAGCGGGTCTGGCGCATCAGCGGTGACACAGCCAAACTGGTGTTCGAACGCGAGGCGCAGAGCCGCGTCGACATCCGACATGCCGGCCTGAACGCCCAGCGCGGCAAGGCTTGTGACACCGGCATCGCTTACGCCGCAAGGTACGATCCCCGAAAAATGGGCCAGATCGGGCGCGACATTCAGGCTGATCCCGTGGAACGACACCCAGCGTCTCAGCCGCACACCCAGCGCGGCAATCTTGGCGTGTTCCGACCTGTCGCCATTTGCCAGCGAGACCCACACGCCGGCGAGGCCATCGCGCCGCGCGCCGCGCACGCCGAACTCTGCCAGCGTGGCGATCAGCCAGTCCTCCAGGCTGCGGACGAACCATCTCACATCCTGTTTGCGGCGGGTCAGGTCGAGCATGACGTAAACAACGCGCTGTCCCGGCCCGTGATAAGTGTATTGGCCTCCGCGGCCCGTCTTGTGGACCGGGAAGCGGTCAGGAGCCAGCAAGTCATCCGCATGTGCGCTGGTCCCGGCGGTATACAGTGGCGGATGCTCCAGCAGCCAGACCAGTTCCGCCGCGCGGCCCGCGCCGATTGCGGCCACGCGCGCGTCCATCGCAGCCATGGCGGTGGGATACCCGACCGGCGCGTGGCTGATTGCCCAATGCACAGGTGTGTTTTGCGTCGGGTGTTCGGTTTGGATCATTGGCAGGATCCCGGATTTTGAAAGCGCGCGTGCTTGTCGCGATGTGATTGGCGATATAAGAGGACGCCGGTGCACTTGCACCAGGCAAGCGCCTTTGCTACGTCCTATCGAGACGCGCACTCATACTGTCGTTGGTTGGTGCACTTCAAGCGGTCGTGGCGGAACAGGTAGACGCGCAGCGTTGAGGGCGCTGTGGGCTTAGCCCGTGGAGGTTCGATTCCTCTCGACCGCACCATCCTCTGTTATCAGGCATGACGGTCAACGCTGGCCATCTG
>CAZNGB010000082.1:0-9046 GCA_964572465.1 uncultured Hyphomicrobiaceae bacterium | reverse complement strand
GGTTTGACGAAACCGGCTCGGCGACGTATCACCGCAGGAATGTTCTGCGATTGAGGCACGAACCGAGAGGCGACGATCATGTTCCGAGCACTGCGGCTGGATGAAACCGACGGGCGCATCTCTGCGTCCCTAGCCGATATCGACGACGCGGCGCTGCCAGAGGGCGATGTGACCATCGCTGTCGATTATTCCACACTTAATTACAAGGACGGCATGGTCGTGAACGGGCTCGGCAAGCTCGTGCGTACCTATCCGCATATTCCCGGCATCGACCTGGCGGGGACCGTCGAGGCAAGTGACACCGCCCGCTTCAAGCCGGGCGACAAGGTGCTGTTGACTGGCTGGCATGTCGGCGAGCGCCACTGGGGCGGTTATGCCGAGAAGGCGCGTGTGAAAGGCGAATGGCTGACGCCGATCCCCGAAGGTTTGTCGACTTTCGAGGCGATGGCCGTGGGTACAGCGGGCTTCACCGCGATGCTGGCGATCCTCGCGCTTGAGGAACATGGCCTCAAGACCGAGGGGGGCGATGTGCTGGTGACAGGTGCGTCGGGCGGCGTCGGATCGGTAGCGGTCGCGATCCTCGCAAATGGCGGCTATCGCCCGGTGGCGCTGACCGGGCGCACCAGCGAGGCGGATTATCTCAAGGGGCTGGGCGCGGCCGAGATCGTGGCGCGCGACAGCTTTCTGGAGGGCGACCCGCGCCCGCTGGAGGCGGAGCGCTGGGCCGGCTGCGTGGATGCGGTCGGCGGCGCGGTGCTGGCGCGCGTGCTGGCGCAGTTGCGCTATGGCGGTTCAGTTGCGGCGGTCGGGCTTGCGGGCGGACCTAAGCTGGAGACCACGGTGATGCCCTTCCTGCTGCGCGGCGTCAATCTGCTCGGGATCGATTCTGTGCAGTGCCCAAGTGGGCGGCGCGAGGCGGCCTGGCAGCGCATCGCCAGGGACTTACCGATGGACAAGCTTCGGTCGATGACTCAGACCGCGCCGCTCAGCGATGTTCCGCGACTGGCGAGCGCCATCTTGAAAGGGGAAGTGCGCGGCCGCATGGTCGTTGATGTTCGCGCTTGATGCCTGGAACACAGGGCCCGCGCGACATCAATTTTCTGCTCCGTTCACGTTCATGATCTGGTCTTTGATCCGGCCGAGCAGCGCCTGAACGTCGTCGCCGGCCTGGCCAACGAGCGTAATCACCGCGACGGCGATGCCCGCGGCAATGAGGCCGTATTCGATCGAGGTTGCACCCGATTCGTCGCGCCAGAAGCGCAGAAGCTCTTGTTTCATCGTCGTGTTACTCCCAACAAGGCTGCGCAGGACGCCTGCATGCGGCACAGGCGCCTGAAAAGGATCAACGTATATAGACTAGAAGGTCGTTCTGATTGAACAGACGCTATGCGCTAACGCTTAAGCGCAGTTTAATCGAGAAGTTATTGATAATACGCACTGAGTGTAATGAAAATTATCGGTTAATGCTGCGCCGGGCGTAAAGGTTTGCTTCATTGGAAAGCGCAACGCAGCAGCGAGGGGGCGCTGTTGCGGTTGGCGCGTATTCCGGAAATGGCGACATGCTGTCCGGATCGCTCTCGGTGCCTCCGTTGAGCCGGAGGCACGCCTTCACAGCCCCAGCTTTTCGCTGAGCACGGGCCGGAATTCCTCAATCACAGCGGAATACACCTCTCGCTTGAAGGGCACCACGCGCTCGGGCACCACATCCAGCGATACCCAACACCAGGCATCGAATTCCTGCTTATGCGGTGGCGGAGGTATCAGGTTGATGTCGCTTTCGTCACCAAGGAAACGCATCGCGAACCATTTTTGCTGTTGGCCGCGATACTTGCCGCCGAGGGCGACGCCAAGCGCTTCGCGAGGCAGGTCGTAGCTATACCAATCCCGAGTTTGCGCGAGTATCTCCGCGTTGTTGGAGCCGATTTCTTCCATCAGCTCGCGGTGAGCGGCCTGTTCAGGGGCTTCGCCGGGGTCGATGCCGCCCTGGGGGCACTGCCAGCGCGAAGTCAGGCGGCCCTCATCCCATTTTGGCACGCGACGACCCATCCATACCTGGCCGATCTGGTTGAACAGCATGACCGCAACACAGGACCTGTAGGGCATCGCACTGGGATCGAGCATCCAGCTAACCGTCCGTTGATTGGGAAACGCGCGGCGCTGAAGGCGTAACCACTTCCGTGACTGGCACCAGCGCCAGCCCCTTGTCGTTGAGAGTGCCGATCCAGCCTTCCAGCGCTGAAAGCGTTGCGCCGTGGGCATGACCTATCGCAACGGCTGAGCCGTTTTCGCGCGCGCGCGCCTCAAGCTCGGCCAAGCTCTGCTGGATGGCTTCAGGCTCCTTGTTGCGGTCGATCACGGTGTCGGCGACCGAGAAAGCCAGTGAGATCTGCCGCGCAAGTTCCTGCGACGCAGGATTAGCTGCCTTGCCGTCGCCCAGATACAGCAAATCGCGCGCTTTCAATTCCATCAGCATCGGCGCGAATGCCCCGGGCGAGGATGCAAATTTGCCGCCCAGGTAATTGGTGACCCCGGTCACCCCATTGAAGCGGTCTAGAAGCCAGTCGAGATGCGCCAGGTTCTCGTCGATGGATAGCGAGGTCAGCAGCGTGTGAGGGCCAGGATTGGTCTCAGGGTAATTGTCTGGCTCAAGCGGGATCTGGATGAGGATATCGTGCCGATCAGCCTGGGCGCGCCGCGTCCATATCTTGAGATCGTCGCCGTAGGGCACGAAGCCCATCGCGACCTGCTGCGGCATTTGGGCAATGGCGCGCTCGGTGAGGCCAGCATCAACGCCGAGGCCGCGAATGACCAACGCGATGCGGCCGTTCAGCGAAAAGTCGCCGCGCTGGCGGGGCAGCGCCGGCGCGTCCGCCGCTGACAAAAGCCTGCGCTGGCTCTGGGGCTGTGTGTCCGGCTGGGCCGCGGCCTCGCGCGCGTCGTCCGGCGTTTGCTCAGGCGTTTGATCTGGCGGCGTCGCGGCGGCAGGCGGTGCGTCCGGTTGCTGGGTCTGCGGCTGCGACGCAGAAGATTGATCGATGCTGGGGTCGAGCGCGGCGATTTCGAGGTCGGGGGCCGATCCGCCCGGCGAAGCAGGCTGCGCTGCGGAAAGCGGCGCGGCCTCACCGTTCGGGTTCGCTGCCACCTGCGGATCTGCGCTCTGCCCCAACCGTCCGGCGCGCTTGGCGCTGCTGGCGCTCTGGGCGGTATTTGGCGAGAACTGGCCGGAGGATCGGGTTTCAGGCTGGTTGCGCGCGCCATCTTCCTCGCCGGCAGCCTGCTGGCTGGCCGCCCCATCCGTCGCAGCAGGGGCGGCCGCATCCGCGCCATCGCCGAGCTTGGCCGCCAGCATCTGCGTTATCGAAACGGTTCCCGCCGGTGGGCTGGCCTCGGCAGGCGCATTGAAACTCGTGTTTGTGGAGGGCGGCGCTGCGCCGATGCCACCCGTGCGGACTGATCCTGCGTCTGCGTTGCCATTGCCCTCGGCGATCGACCCGCCTGTCGCCGCAGCCGGCTCGGCCTCGTCTTCGTTGGAGGCGGATGCCTCCGTTGCGCTACTGCTTTGCCCTGCTTGCCGGAGCCGCGCAGCGATTACCTCATCAAGGGAAGGCTGGTTGCCGGAGGGCTGATCAGTTGTCTGGGTCGCGCTGGAGCCAGTGCCCAGCGCGCTCGTTGGCGTGTTGCCGCCTTCAGCGTCGGCATTGGCGCGCGGGGACGGTATCGAGCCGGTTTCGATCACCAGCGTGAGGGAGTCGGATGAGCGCTCGGGGGCGGGCGACAATGCGAGGTAAGAGACTCCGGCCGTAACCGCGAGGATAACGCCAAACACGGTGAAAAGCAGAGACCTCATGATGTCCCCCGAGTAAACCGCTGGGGCGCCGGGGCATCGTCCGGCGCTCGTTTTCTCATGTCCGGGCCCTGGTCTGCGACTTAATCAGACCGTTCAGGCCGGGCACCCCCGAAAAGCAGGACACGCGCCTGCACGTGATGCAACCAGCGCGTGTCAGCAACGTTGTCAGCGCCTCAAGCTTTACGTGCGACGCCGTGGCAAGAGCAAGGCATGGCGGGCAAAAAGCTGTGGATCGCCCACCAGTTCCGCTGGCTAATTCGCGGTCTGCAGCTCTGGCAGTGCCGTGTTCTGCGCTTTTTCCTGTTCCGCGGGCACCTCACCCTTGAGCAGCGCGATCGCGAATTGCAACTGCGTATCCTTATCCCGTTCCTTCGGAACATAGGCCACGCTTCCCGAGTTCTCCTCGCCATCTTCAGCGCTCAGGTGGCCGCGCAGTGCCGCTTCGCCCCGGGGCTTGGCCAGGCGCTCTTGCATTTCCTCAGGCAGTTCCTGCTTGATGTCGTAATCAGGGGAAATGCCCTTGGCCTGGATCGACCGACCTGAGGGGGTGTAATACCGCGCTGTGGTCAGGCGGATTGCCCCATCGGTGCCCAGCGGAATGATCGTCTGCACGGAGCCTTTACCGAAGGAGCGTGAGCCGACCACCTCCGCGCGCTCCTGATCCTGCAACGCGCCCGCCACGATTTCCGATGCCGAGGCAGAGCCGCCGTTGATGAGGACAACGATCGGTTTGCCCTCGGTCAGATCGCCGGAGTTTGCCGCCGCGCGCTGCGATTCGCTGCTCTTGCGTCCGCGGGTCAGCACGATCGCGCCTTTATCCAGGAACGCATCGGACACAGCGATCGCCTGGTCCAGTAGACCGCCGGGATTGTTGCGCAGGTCAAGGATATAGCCGCTAAGATCCTCGCCAAGCTCGTCCTGTATGCTGGCGACGGCGTCGCGCAGTTCATCATAGGTCTGCTCGTTGAAGGTCTTCACCCGCAGATAACCGATGTCGCCCTCAAGCTGGTAGCTCACCGGCGTAATGCGGATAATGTCCCGTTTGATGCGCAAATCGAAGGGCGCATCCATGCCTTCGCGCACCACGGTGAGCACAATCTCGCTGTCAACCGGGCCGCGCATCTTTTCGACCGCCTCGCTGAGCGTCAGGCCGCGGATCGCCTCGCCATCCAGATGGGTGATGTAATCGCCCGCCAGCACGCCAGCCTCGTCAGCCGGTGTGTTGTCGATCGGAGAGACGACCTTCACGACCTCGTTCTCCATGGTAACCTCGATACCGAGGCCGCCGAACTCGCCGCGCGTTTGCACCTGCATCTCGCGAAAGTTTTTCGGGCTGAGATAGGCCGAGTGCGGATCGAGGCCAGCCAACATGCCGTTGATGGCTTTTTCGATCAGTTCCCGGTCATCCGGCTCCTCGACATAGTCGGCACGCACGCGCTCCAGCACTTCGCCGAAGAGATCGAGCTGGCGATAGATTTCGGAATTCGCGGCGACGGCTTCGTGGGTGCGGGTCAGATTCAGCACCGTGTTTCCGGCAACGATGCCGGCGATGATCAGGAAGACCGAAACGACGATCTGGGACTTGCGCATAGTCTTCAGCCTTTTGCTAACTCGGAAGCCCACCAAGGCTTCGGATCGATGGGCTCTTCATTTTTCCGGAATTCGACATAAAGCGACGGGTTCGCCACGTTTCCAGAGCGACTTTCCGAAGCAGTTGCTTCGCCCATGGATGCGACCGGCTCTCCGGAGAGGACAAATTGACCTCGTCTGACATAGATTTCTTCCATGCCTGCAAGAAGAATATGATACCCGCCACCGGCATTAATAATCAAGAGTTGCCCATAGGAGCGAAATTCGCCTGCGTAGCTCACCCAACCGTCCGATGGTGAAACAACCTGTGCCTGGGCCCGCGTCTCGATCGCGACACCTTGCGATCTGATCCCAAGGTCATCTTGGTCGCCGTAATCTCGCATGATGGTTCCCGACGCCGGCAGCTTGATCAATCCTTTCGCCTGCCCGAATGGCACAGCGGGTTTCATACGGCCCGGCTGAACGAAGGCGGCCTGCTTTGCGCGCGGCGCCAATTCCACAATCTCGCCGGAGCGCAACTCCTGTTCATATGCGCCGAGGCCAGTGCGCGCGGCGACTTCTGCGTCGAGGGTTTGTAGGAGTTTGCCAAGATCGGAGATCGCCGCGGCGTGACGTTCTGCCGCGCGGTCAAGCGCGTCCATGCGCGCGCGCTCGCGCTCCAGCCGCTGGCGCTTTTCGGCAATCAGATCCTGGGTGCGCGTGCGGAGCTGTTCGAGCTCTTCTTTTTCGGCCGCCAGCTGTTCGGCGCGTTGCTGCTTTTCGCGCAGCACGCGAGACAGTTCTGATAACCGACCAGCGAGGCTATCCGCGCGCGACTTCAATCCGGGGAAGAAGCTATTAAGCAACATCCCGCTGCGGACCATGCGCAGCGCATCATCGCGCTGAGTCACCATCACAGGCGGCGGCTCGCGGCCCATCCGCTGCATCACGGCGAGCAGGTCGCCAATTTCGCGATGCTGATCTGCCAGTTGCGCGCGGATAAGGCTTTCTTCCTCGCGCAAACCGGCCATTTCGCGTTCCAGCGCGGTGAGCCGTTGTTCGCTGTCCGTGGATTGGCGCGCTGCCGCAAGCAGTTGCTCATTCAGCTGGGCACGTTCCGCCTCAGTGGCGCCGACGGTCTGTTCGACTTCCACACGCTCGTCCTGAATCCGGTCAAGCTGGCGTTCGTGCTGCTGGAACAGCTGGCGTGCTTCGTCAGGCGAAAGTGCTTCCTTGTCCTCGTCCGTCAGCCCGAGCGTGAGGCGCTCCGGGTTGGGCTCTGGCGGGCGAATATCCTGCGCTGCGGCCGGCGCGGCCGCGATGAGGCCGAAGAGAATGATTGCGCGCGAAAGCGAACGGGTTTGCAACAATGTCCAGACAGTCGCGCGCGGGATCATGCTCATTGCGAGGCCAATTTGCGTTTTTCGCTCGTGTCGATCTGATATTTCTGCATCAGTCCAAGTTGCATGATGCTGAAGATAATGGTCAGCGGCATGACGCCGAACACCTTGAATGCGACCCAGAAGTCGGTCGAGAAAAAACGCCAGACGATCTCGTTCAGCACGGCCAGGAACAGGAAAAACAGCGCCCATCGCAAAGTCAGTTTCCGCCAGCCTTCATCGAGCAATTGAAACACATCGCTGAACAGATATTTCAGCAGCGATACGCCGTATGCCAGCCCGCCCAGCAGGATCGTGGCGAACAGAACGTTGGTGATCGTTGGTTTCAATTTAATGAACAGCTCATCATGGAGATAAAGTGTCAGCCCGCCCATGATGAACACGAAAATTCCTGTGACCAGCGGCATCGCGGGGATGCGCCTGAAGAGCAGCCGGCTGGCAACCAGCGCAACGGCGGTTGCGACCATGAACGCCCCGGTGGCGAAGAAAATGTCATATTGCGAGTTGGCGACGAAAAAAACGATCAGAGGGCCGATCTCGACCAGCAGCTTCAGCGCCTGCTTGGTCGGCGACATGGCTTCGATCTGGCTTGGCGGCGTCTGCGTCATTAACGGCTCCGTGATTTGTGCGCGTCAGGCGAGCGCGGCGACCGCGCGTGCAAACTCGTCCGGTTCGAAAGGCTGCAAGTCGTCCATTCCTTCGCCTACGCCGATTGCGTAAACGGGCAGGGCGTGCTGCGCGGCAATCGAGACGAGGATGCCGCCGCGCGCGGTACCATCGAGCTTGGTCATCACGATGCCAGTGACGCCAGCGATGTTCTTGAACACTTCCACCTGCTGCAAGGCGTTCTGGCCGGTTGTAGCATCCAGCGTCAGCAGCACGGTGTGCGGCGCGCTCTCATCCAGCTTGCGGATCACGCGGATGATCTTCTCCAGCTCCGCCATCAGGTCGGCCTTGTTCTGTAGCCGTCCCGCGGTGTCGATCATCAACACGTCGCGCCCCTCGTCCCGCGCCTGCTTGAGCGCATCATAGGCCAGCCCGGCGGCGTCCGCGCCGATATCGCGGGTGATGACCGGCGCGCCGACACGCTCGCCCCAGATCTTGAGCTGCTCGACGGCGGCAGCGCGGAAGGTGTCTCCCGCGGCGAGGATAACGCTCCTGCCGTCATCGGTGAACTTGCGCGCGAATTTGCCGATGGTGGTGGTCTTGCCGGTGCCGTTGACGCCGACGACGAGAATCACATGCGGCTTGCGCGCGTGGTCGATCTCAAGCGGGCGCGCCACCGGCTCCAGCGTTTTCGCGACTTCGGCAGCCAGCACCTCGCGCACCTCGTCAGGGCTGATCTCCTTGTCGTACTTCTCCGCCGACAGCCGCTCGGTGATCCGCATGGCGGTTTCCACGCCGAGATCGGCCTGGATTAGCAGGTCTTCCAGTTCTTCCAGCGTGTCATCATCCAGCTTGCGCTTGGTAAAGACGCTGGTGATGCCGTCGGACAGGCGCGAGGACGTCTTGGTCAGGCCATCCCTGAGGCGCGAGAACCAGCCCTTTTTCTGCGGCTCGGCTTCGGGGTCGGGCTCTGGCTGCGGGGCTGCGGGGACGTGAGGCGCTTGCGCGGCCTCAGCCGGGTTCGCTTCCAGTCCGGCTGAGCGTTGTTCGGTCTCCGGCGCGGTCTCAGGCTGTTCGTCTTGCCGCGCGCGCTCATCGCCCTTGAACAGGCGCCCGAACAGGCCGGTTTTTTTTGTCGGGGTTTCGCTCACGCGGCCACCGTTCCTTCCAGCTTTCCAGCATTCATGCCGATGATATACGCCCGCACCAGCGCGCCTGGTTCGCATGGCTCTGGCAGGTTGACTTCTGCGAATTGCGGTGCACGCCCGCGTTGGGGCTGCTCCATCAGGATTTCGAGTTCGCGGCCCGCAAAGCCGCGCAGGTGATTGTTCAGCGCCTGCTCACCCTTCTCGCGCAAGGCTTGCGCGCGTGCCTTGATCTCGCGGCGCTCAAGTTGTGGCATTCGCGCCGCTGGCGTGCCCGGACGCGGAGAGAACGGGAAAACGTGCAGGTGGCTCAGCCCACAGTCATCCACCAGCGCCAGAGAGTTTGCGAACATGTCCTCGGTTTCGGTCGGGAAGCCCGCGATGATGTCCGCGCCGAACGCGATCTCCGGGCGCAGCCGGCGCATCTCCGCGCAGAAGCGCACCGCATCTTCGCGCGCGTGCCGCCGCTTCATGCGCTT
>CAZNGB010000081.1:6183-9049 GCA_964572465.1 uncultured Hyphomicrobiaceae bacterium | reverse complement strand
TACCGCCGCCAGAAGGAGACGGTCGGCGACCTCGACATCCTCGTCACCGCCAAGCGCGGCAGCGATGTGATGGACCGCTTCGTGGAATATGACGAAGTGGATAACGTCGTGTCGAAGGGCACAACCCGCTCGACAGTGATCCTGCAGTCGGGCTTCCACGTCGACCTGCGCGTGGTCGAAGAGGTCAGCTACGGCGCGGCGCTGTTCTATTTCACCGGCTCGAAGGCGCACAATATCGCCCTGCGCAAGCGCGCGATCGACCGCGGCTGGAAGCTCAACGAATACGGTCTGTTCGAGGATGATGAGCGCATCGCCGGCAAGACCGAGGAAGAGGTCTATGGCGAGCTTGATTTGCCGTTCATCCCGCCGCTGCTGCGCGAAAATCGCGGGGAGATCGCCGCGGCGGAGAAGGGCGAACTGCCCAACCTGGTCACGCTGGAGGATATTCGCGGCGACCTGCACTGCCACACCAAATGGAGCGACGGCAAGTTCAGCGTCCGTGAAATGGCCGAGGCCGCGAAGGAAAAAGGCTATGCCTTCCTCGGCATCACCGACCACTCCAGGAGCCAGACAGTCGCCGGGGGCCTCAGCGAGGACGAACTGGCCAGGCAAATCGACGAGATCGACCAGCTCAACGAGGAGCTGGAGGGCATCACTATCCTTAAGGCCAGCGAGGTCGACATCCTGGAAAACGGCAAGCTGGACTTCAGCGACAACATCCTCGCCCGGCTCGACTATGTGATCTGCGCGATCCACGGCGGCTTCGGCCTGTCTCGCGAAAAGCAGACCGAGCGGGTGCTGCGCGCCATGGACAACAAGCACTTCAACATCCTCGCGCACGCCACGGGCCGGCTCATCAACGAGCGCGGGCCTTATGACATCGACCTCGACCGCATCATGACCGAGGCGGCGGATCGCGGTTGTTTCCTGGAGCTGAACGCGCACCCCAACCGGCTGGATATCAACGATGCGCGCTGCAAGATGGCCCGCGACATGGGGCTGATGGTTCCGATCGGCACGGATGCGCATTCCATAAACGGGCTGGAGACGATGCGCTTCGGCGTGGCGCAGGCCGGGCGCGGCTGGCTGGAGGCTGGGGACGTCCTTAACACGCGCGAGCCCGATGAGCTGCTCAAGCTGATGAGGCGGTAGGCATGGCCCGGAAGGCGGTCGACAAGCTGTCGAAGACGTAAGCGCGCGAAGAGGCCGAGCGCAGGGTCGAGCGGCTCGGCGGCCGCGCAACGTCCAGCGTCAGCAGCAATACCGATTACGTGGTCGCGGGCAGCGACCCGGGCGGAAAGCTCGATGAGGCGCGCGAACTCGGCATTGAAGTCCTCGACGAAGCCGCCTTCACCGAAATGTGCGCGCGCTGACCGGCAGCGTCCCGCCGCCTCGCCGCAGCGCTTGCAGGATGCGGAACATGATCAATGCGGACAATGCATTTGTTCCGTTGCCAGGCCGGCATTAACACGTAGCCATGTGAGGAGTATGCGCGTTTGGCATGTCTCGACGTGCATCTTTAGGGGAGATGGATATGAAACTTACAGTATTCCTGACCGCCATTGCGTTCGGGCTTGCAGCCTTCATGGGAACGGCCGCAGCCGATGAGCAGTTCCAGCATTATGAGCCAAAGCCGTCTGAAACGCTTGAGGAAGCAGTGCAGAACCTGTCTGAATACAATAAGCTCATGACGGAAGTTCTGAACCGCAGCGAACTGTCAGGCGACGATATGGAGCAAATCCATCAGCTAACCTACACGCTTGAGGTCGCGCTCGCGAAAATCACTGAGGAAATGAGCGGGGTTGCCGCGACCCTGGAAGAGGTGCATCTGGCATCGGAAGAGCGGAATGAAGCCAAGTTGCGTGGCAACGCGGAGGTCTATCTGGAAACGACCGGGACAGTCGTCGAGTAAGAGCAGCGCCGGTCTATGATCTGGGCCGGCGCTCTCATGCGAGCGCGGCCTGCGCGGGTTCCCTTGGCGTCTTATGGATATCCGCGCAGCGCCGCATCTGATCGCGCAACCATGCGTGGCACGCATCGCGCTCCATGCTAACGTGCCACAGAATCCGGTGCGCAAGCGGCGGGAGCGCCAGATCATCGAGTATCGGACGCAAGCCCATATGCCGCTGCGCCAGCGCGCCGACGCTTTCGGGCACTAGCGCGATCGCCCCACGGGCCATCGCCGCATGGAGTGCAATCAGCGGTGAGGCGACCGGCTCGAGTCCTACCGGCCGCGGACGCTTCTGCCTGTCGAAGAGCAGCGAAGCCTGAGCGGCATCGGCAAGTATCGGCCGGTTGTCCTCCACGGTAAGCGATCGGCAAGCCATGTCACGTCGGTCTGGCACCAGTGCGATCACAGGTTCCTCGAACAGCACCTCCGCCGATATGTCATTCGCGCTCGTCTCCGGAGCGCACTCCACAATCGCCAGATCGATGCGCCCGGCGCGCAACGCCTGAACAACGTCGCATTCATCGCGCCGCCCGAGGGCAATGCCCGGCGCAAGCGCGGAAACCTCTGCACGCACCGCCGGGAGCAGCGTCAACTCCATTTCGGCTCGACAGGCGATCGCGAAGCTGCGTGCTTGCGCGTGTGGGTCGAGGAATGTCTCGTTGTCGAGCAGACCTTCCAGCCCCGCCACGATCACATGCACCGTTGGCGCGATTTGCGTTGCCCGGCTGGTCGGCACCAGCCGCTGGCCGGCGCGCACGAACAGCGGGTCGTCGAACACCTCACGCAGCCGCGCGAGCGCATGGCTCACGGCGGACGGGCTGCGGCCAAGCCGCTCGGCAGCCTTTGTCACGCTGGCCTCAAGCAGCAGCGCATCGAGAATGACGACCAGGTTGGCATCGAGTTCGCGTAGATGCA
>CAZNGB010000081.1:0-6083 GCA_964572465.1 uncultured Hyphomicrobiaceae bacterium | reverse complement strand
CACGCGGTCGAAGGCGCGCGCCGCTACCTTGAGCCCGTCCATGTCACGCGCGGTCACCATCGCTGCCAGCGCCGCGTCGAGCGCCGGGTCCTTCGCGCCCGCTAGCGCGTATGAGCCTTTACGCTCGGCCAGTGCGCTGCCCCAGAGCAAGCTTTCGGCATTGCCGGGAACTGCACGAGGCGACCATTTGAGGACAGCCATATCGAAGTCGTGATCCAGCGTGCGTCGCGTGCCGGTTGCCGGATCGACGAGCGGATATCGCAGGTCAATCCCCAGCCGCTCCAGGTTCCGCGCGAACGGACCCAGGATGCGGATCAGGCTTGGATCGTAATTAAGCAGATCGATGCGCAGCGGCGCGCCGCCCGCCCCGCCCACGCGCTGCCCGTCCTCAACGGTGTAACCAGCCGCGCGCAACAGCCGGTCAGCCTCGGCAAAAGCCGCGCGCCGCGAGGACAGGCCATCCCGCAGCCCTGGATTTGGCGTATCGAACAGCCGCGCCGGCAGGGCATCGACGAATGGCTTCAGCAAGCTTCGTTCAGCATCGGAGGCCGGTCCGCGGGCTGCGAACGCGCTATTGCCGAAGAAGCTCTCGACCGGCTCCATCAAACCGTGCATCAGATTGTCGTTGGTCCAGTCGAAGTCGTAAGCAAGGCTGATCGCCTGACGCACCCGCCTGTCATCGAATGGCGCGCGGCGCAGATTGAATACCAGCGTCGTGATTTCCCCTGCGGTCCGGGTCTCGATCACGTCGCGCTTGATCCGGCCCTCGCGCAGCGCCGGCCCATCATAGCCGCGCGCCCATTGCGCCGCTGTCTTCTCAAGGCGCAGATCGAAGTCGTTCGTGCGGAACGCCTCCAGCGCGATGTTATCGTCGCGGTAATAGGCGATGCTGATCCGGTCGAAGTTGAAGCGCCCGCGATTTACCGGCAGGTCGGCGGCCCAATAGTCCGGATCGCGCGCCAACACGACAGAACTGCCCGGATCGACCTTTTCAACGCGATAAGGACCGGAGCCAAGCGGTGGTGTAAGCCCCATGCCCGACAGGTCGCGCATCTCCCAGAAGTGCCGCGGCTGAATGGGCAGCGTCCCAAGGATGCGCACCATATCGCGCCTCGCCGCGCCTTTCGCCGCGAAGCTGATCTCGCGTGGCCCTGTCACGCTCACGCTATAGTGCCGCAGCGCCTGCTGGTAAAACGGCGCCCCCTGGTCGCGCAGCGTCTTGAAGGTGAAGGCGACGTCCTCGGCCATCACAGGCTCGCCGTCGCGCCAGCGCGCCTGTGGGCGCAGCTTGAAGGTCAAGCGCACGCCGTCTTCGCTCACAGTAACGGTCTCGGCCAGCAGCCCGTAATATCCTGCCGGCTCATCCCCGCTGCGCACGAGCAGCGTGTCGAAAACCAGCTCGCGCAACAGCGCCGGAACGCGCCCCGGATACAGCAGCGGATTGAGCGAATCGAACGTCCCTGTCACGCCGAGCCTGAGCATGCCGCCCTTTGGCGCGCGCGGGTTGGCGTAATCGAAATGCCGGAAGCCGGCGCTGTATTTCAGCTCATGCACCGGGGAATAACCGTGCCTCGGTTCCAGCGCGCTGGCGGGAATGCTCGCGAAGAGGAATGCGACGGCGACGCAGCAGTATAACATTGCGCCCTTAGGGTGAGGTCTGCCAGGGGGAACATCTCTGCGCATTGTCTCAGAGCCTTCGGTCGCAAGGGTTTTGGGTCACAAGCTTGTTCGTACTAGCAGCAGCCCATAGAGGGGATTGCTGGCGCGTCAAGTGGGTCAACAAGCGGGCTGGGGCTGAGGATCATACTGTTGTCACCCAGGCAGGCGGCAAAGCGCGTTGCGCTCAGCAGAACATCGTCTTGCGGTTGCGCACCCAGCAGCGCATAGGCGCACGCCTTGATGGCCGGACAGTCGTGTTGCGCCGCAGCGATCATCGACACCGCCAGACATTCGTCATAGCCAAACCGCTCGCTGCCAGCTGGGCAAAGCCGGATCGGCCGCTGGGCATGGCCGCTCACTTGCCGCACCCATGACGACAGATCGCGGATGGCCACGCGTGCCACTTCCGGCCCCAGTTCGCAGGCGTAGAGGTTCCAGGCATCCTCCCAGCATGTCAGTTGGCCACCCTGATAGCCGTGCAGCCAGTAACGAAAGCCTAGTCCCGTCAGGCGCTCGGCACCCGAGAGCTCGCGCAGTGGCGGGCGCGCGGATGCCAAATCATAGGGTCGGTGGTTTCGGCCTCGGTTGCGCTTGACAAGCGTCATGGGCGCACCCCGCGGGCCTGTGCGGAATGAGCTAAGTTGGGAGAAGCCCCACAGCGAAGATCGGATGAGCGGGTCAGGGGTATGTTCACTTCGATAACCGGGGATGATAGCCGCGATGCCGGGCGTTCCAAACAACGCGACCGAATTCCTGAGCGTTCGCATAAGGTATTCAGGGAGAACCATGTCGTCAAGTTATTTTTCAGATTAGAACTGTTATTACTGCTGGGATATCGAGATTTGATTCAGTCTAATTATAATTATAGAGTCTATTTGCAATCTGACTTGGCTTCAATTTTGGATTTATAATAATTTTAACTTTGTGTTGGGCTCGGCGCTCGTGAATCCGCACATATCGCGCAACCGGGCGCGCACACGGCTCCAGGGCTTCCCTGCTATTCGTTGTTTTGCTGATAATTCCTGAGTGCCGGACTTTAGAATTAGAATTAGAGTGCTTCTAATGGATTGTTTTTACGTCTATTTTCGTTTGACTCAGCGAAATAGCTCGGCTTTCATGCGGCACGGGCGTGGCTCGCTTCATCGCCCCCGACGCGTGCGACGCCCAACCGATCTCGTTAAACCAGCCCGATTTCGGGGCTTTGACCCCCGATGATTTGGAGGAAGTAAATGCGAAACGAATACTTCGGTCGCGTCACAGGTCTTGCCATGGTGGCGCTTGCCGTCGCCGTCGGTATGCCGGCACCGGCCGCGGCCAATGGGGAACTCAACCTCTACTCCTCGCGCCACTACGACACCGACGAGCGGCTCTACTCGAATTTCGAGGAAATGACCGGCATCACGATCAACCGGATCGAAGCGGGCGCCGACGAGTTGATTGCCCGGATGGAGAACGAAGGCGAAAACTCGCCCGCAGACGTCTTCTTGACCGTCGATACCGTGCGCCTGACCCGCGCCAAGGAGAAGGGCCTGCTGCAGTCGGTCGAAAGCGAGATTCTGCAGAGCCGGATCCCGGATTACCTGCAGGACGAGGACAACCAGTGGTTCGCCTTCTCGCAGCGGGCGCGCATCCTGTTCTATGACAAGAACGATGTCGAGAACCCGCCCCTGACCTATCAGGCGCTGGCCGATGACCAGTATGAGGGTATGGTCTGCATCCGCTCCTCGACCAACGTCTATACCCAGAACATCGTTGCGGCCCTGATCGCGCATCTGGGCGAAGAGGCTGTTCAGGAATGGGCGAACGGCGTGGTTGAGAACTTCGCCCGCGATCCGCAGGGCGGAGACACCGACCAGCTCCGCGGCATTGCCTCGGGCGAGTGCGACATCGCCATGTCGAACACCTATTATTTCGCCCGCGCCATCCGCAAGGATGTGGACGGGCTGCCTGCCGAGGCGCGCGAAAATATCGGCTGGGTCTTCCCCAACCAGGACTCGATTGGCTCGCACATGAACATCTCCGGCGGTGGGGTCGCGGCCAACGCGCCGAACCGCGAGAACGCCATTGCGTTCCTCGAATACCTCGCCTCCGACCAGGCGCAGGAATACTTCTCAGCAGGCAACGACGAGTATCCGGCGGTTGCTGGCGTGGCGCTTGCGCCGTCCGTTGCGGAACTCGGCTTCTTCCGGCCCGACACGATCGAGTTGTCTGAGATCGCCGAACATATCGAAGCGGCGACCCGTGTGCTCAACGAGGCCGGCTGGGAGTAAGCCCGCCTGTCGTGAACGGTATGAAAAGGGGTGTCCGTTGCGGCGCCCCTTTTTTCGTCTTGGGCGCATCGCGATGCGAGACTGGCGACGCACCGGCATGACGCTCGCCCGCGCGGCCCCGACACCCGTCTATGGAGCCTGATACCGAGCTACTCGCCCCGGCGCACGATCTGGCGGCACAGTATGAGCGCCGGAATCAATCCAATCCCGACAAGCACTAATGAGGGCACCGCCGCCCCGCGCAACCGTTCATCGGAGGCAAGTCTGAAGGCCTGTACCGCCAAAGTGTCATAGTTGAATGGCCGCATGATCAGCGTCGCAGGCAGTTCCTTCATCACATCGACAAAAACGATAAGCGCGGCCGTGAGGATCGACGGCCAGAGGATCGGAACATGCACGCGCCGGACAAGGCCGGTGACGCTTTGGCCCAACACCCGCGCGACCGCATCCACGTTTGGGGAAACCACGGCCATTCCGCCTTCGTACGCGCCGATGGCCGCCGCCATGAACCGGATCATGTAGGCCATGACCAGCATCCAGATCGACCCGGTCAGCAGCAACCCGGTGTCTATACCGAACTGCGCTTCCATGAAAGCATCGAGGCGGTTGTCAAAGGCCGCGCCAGGCACCAACAGCCCCACGGCGATGACGCCCCCCGGCACCGCATAGCCCAAGCGCGCGATATACAGCGCGGCCGAGGTCAAGCGCCCTTCGTACAATCGATAGAGCGACACCAGCAATATCGCCGCCGACACGGTCACGACCGCCGCCGTCCCTGCCAGGACCAGCGAATTTTGAATGAACCGCAAATACCTGTCCGAAAGCAGATTTTGTTCGGATGCCAAGCCCATCGAAAATAGCGTGAATACCGGTATGATAACCGCCAGAAGGACGGGGGCCAGGCAGGTTGCAATCGCCAGCCAGCGGCCCGTGCCGCGCAGGTGAAATCGGCTCAGCGCCTCTTGCCGGCGTCCTGAGTGATACCGCGCCTTACCGCGATTGGCCCGCTCCAGCGCGGCCAGCAGAAGCGCGAAAACCAATAAGCCAAGCGCAAGCTGCGCAGCCGCTCCACGATCCGCAAATGATATCCAGCTTTGATAAATCCCGGTGGCAAAGGTCTGCACCCCGAAAAAGGCGACCGTGCCATAGTCCGCGATCGTCTCCATTGCGGCGAGGAGAACGCCGGCGGCAATCGCGGGGCGGGCCATCGGCAGCGATACCCTAAAAAACGCCTGCCAGGGCGTGCGCCCCAAAGCGCGTGCGGCGTTGAACGTCGTCGCCGATTGGGCCAGGAACGCAGCGCGGGCCAGCAGGTAGACATACGGATACAAGACCAACGTCAACATGACGGCGGCCCCGCCCAGCGAGCGCACCTCTGGGAACCAGTAATCGCGCGGCCCCCAGCCGGTCACATCACGCAGTGTGGCCTGAACGATGCCCGGATGGTCCAGCACATGGGTGTAAGCATATGCCATCACATAAGCCGGAAACGCGAGCGGCAGCACCAGGAGCGCCTCGAACACGCGGCGCCCGGGAAACTCCGTCATCGTGACCAGCCACGCAGTGGCGGTGCCGAGCACGAAGGTCCCGATCCCAACCAGAATGACCAGCGCAAGCGTTGCTGAGGTAAAACGCCACAGCACGGTTTCAGCGAGACTTTGCAGCGTATCTAACGATCCCAATAGCGCCGCGACCAGAACCGCCGCATGCGGCAGCAAGCATATCATGGCCACCAGGAGCCCGAGCACCATCCACGGAGTTCCCGCGCTGCGCTTGGGTTTCGCAGTCGGCGCACCGACGATGCCCACCAGCATCAGCATGTTGAGCGTGTAGGCCGGCAGCCCCGTCGCAAGGGCATTGCGCCAGGCGTCCAGGCACCCCGTCACAGCCGCCAGCACCGCCGCTGCCATCGGCGCCATGCAGATCGCGAAAAGAATCCATGTCAGGCTGTGCAGGGTTTTCTCGGACATCATGTGCGATAACCTACCTGCGCCCTCGGGAATAAAATGTCAATGCAACGCGGGAGCGGCCTGCCCTTGGCGACGGCCAGCTCAGCGAAATTGGATCTGTGGGCTCTGGGCTCTGTGTGTGGGCGTGGGTGGCGACCCCGGGACGACTCGAACGTCCGACCTAGTGATTAGAAGTCACTCGCTC
>CAZNGB010000080.1:0-9069 GCA_964572465.1 uncultured Hyphomicrobiaceae bacterium | reverse complement strand
CCGCCCCAGATGAAGCCGTGCTGCTCGAAGATCTCGACGATCTCCCACGGGATGCGATTGCGGTAGGTTAGTGGCTCGCCCGGCTCGGCCCCGCTCCAGCGCCAGTAGTCGCCATATTTCGCGTTGATGTCGACGGCCGCGCCAAACGCATGGACGCTGAAGCGCTCGGTGCCCGCGATCGTCCGGCAGCTATAGGTGCCCGCGCTTGGCCGCAGGTATTTCATGAAACGCCGGGGCAGTTTGTCGAGCTTGTAAGACACTTGCTGAAGCGCGTCGGCAACGCCGTTAGTGCGGGTCACGCGCAGCGTCTTGCCATCGTTCTCCGGTAGCCATACCACCTCTCGCAGTTTTGCGCTGACGGCCGTGCTGTCCTGCTTGCAGTTGCCGTACATCTTCTCGAAAAACGGCTGATAGCGCACGCGTCCGGGATCGACATTCTCAAGCGGTGGCACGCCGCGCAAGCCCCGTGGATATTCGACGTAGAACTGGTCTTCCAGGTCGGGATCGACCAGGCGTTCCATGAAGCTTTTTTCGCGTCCGTCATCGAAGCGCATCCTGGTGCCGTCGCGCCATATGACGGCGTTATCCTCATGGCCTGCAAGAAAGTCGGGGTAGGCGGCGACCAGGCGGCGCATCAAGCGCTCATTGCGCGTCAGCGGCTTGGGTTTGGTGCGTTCCGGCGCGGTCTCCGACGGTTCAAGGTCGGGCGCTTGCGACGCGGCGCTAGCATCCGCCTCTGGTGTCGCTGTCTCATCTTGTGCCGCCGTCATATCCTCGCGCGCGGGAAGTGTCCCGGTGCGCCCGGCATCGCTTATGCGTGGCGTCGGGCCAGCAATTTGCGCCTCGGCGGTGCGCACCGGCGGAGCCGCTACGGCTTCCGCTTCGCTTTGCGCGGGCGCGCGCTGGGATTTCGCTGCCGCCAGCGCGATCAACGATATGAACAGGAGATGCGTAAGTCCCGAAGCTAACGTCCTGATTTTCACACGCTTGCCTTGATTATGCTGCAGGTCGCGATGGCGAAGAGTTAACTGTTGGTAAGGATTTTGGACAGCCAAGCGGGGTGCGCGTTACATCCTGGGCGAATCCATCCAGCTCCCGATAATAGAGAACAGATGGTGGGAATCATGACAATTTTTCGTTTGGGCTATGTGGGCGTTTTCGTGCTGGCGCTTGGGCTGACAGGCGCGGCGAATGCGCAACAGGCGAGTGAGCAGGTCGTGCCTGACCCGGGCAACGGGGATCAGATGGAGATGTTGGATGGGCAAGATACCGGCGATGCCGAGATGGACGCCGTGACGGACGAGCAGCAGATGGATGAGCCATTAGACCCGGCCTCCCCGGAAGCCGACCAGATGCTCGGCATGGACGAGCAGCAGATGGGCGAGCCGGCTGGCGAGGGCATGCAGGAAGAAAGCGGACCCGCTGACATGATCTCCGATAGCTCCGAGCGCGCGCTGGTCAAGGAAGAACTCGTTGACATGACTTGCGACGAGCTGTGGACCGCGCGTAACGAGATTTTCGATCGCAACGGCTACTGCTTCCGCAGCGAGCGTGGCCAGGCTTTCTTCGACAACGCTGATTGTACATCGGACTCTCAGGACATTCTGGCCGACCTCGAGTGGCAGAATGTCGAGCTGATCCAGCAGGTCGAAGCCGAGATGCAGTGCAACTGATCCCTCATGCAGTCTTGGAAAAGTTAAGCAGCCGGCCGCCTCGACGGCTGCTTGATTTTTAGGCAGCTTGTCCCATTTTTGAAGCAAGAGACAAATGCTTTACCTTTACATCGAAAGCGGTAAAGTGGGCGCTGACTGATTGCATGTCGCCTGCGATCGCGCATGGGGCCACGCTACTCGGACTTCGCAGTCAGTAGGCGGGCAGGCTAGCGTCCGGACACATTGATCAACAAAAACCAAAGGCGTGTTTTTGTGAGTGAAGGGCAACAGGAGCGCAAGCCCGTATTCCAACCCGACGGCGTGAAATCCGCTTCGTTCTCGGGCGCCCGCACTCAGATTTGCCATCGGCCAGCGAAACGACGCCGTGACGGGGGCAGGCCAGCTCCTGAGGAACATATTTATGCGGCGCTCGACCTTGGCACCAACAACTGTCGGCTGCTCGTCGCGCGCCCGTCGCGCCGCGGGTTCATCGTTCTCGATGCTTTTTCTCGTGTCATCAAGCTGGGCGAAGGCGTAACCCAGAGCGGCGCGCTGTCGGAACAGGCAATGACCCGCACTATCGATGCGCTCAAGGTCTGTGCGGACAAAATGATCCGCCGCGGCGTGCAGCGCTCCCGGTTGATTGCTACCGAAGCATGCCGAATCGCCAATAACGCTGGAGAGTTCGTTGCGCGCGTGCGCGAGGAAACCGGGCTGGAGCTTGAGATCATCGACCGCGAGACCGAAGCGCGCCTTGCGGTCAGCGGCTGCGCATCGCTCATCGACCGGCAGAGCGACGGCGCGCTGGTGTTCGACATCGGCGGCGGCTCTTCCGAACTGATCCTTCTCGACCTGCGCTGCATGAAGGACCAGCAGCACAAGCGCCGCCCCCACGACCGCCTCTGGGCACAGGACTGCGTTGCGGCGTGGACGTCATTGCCCGTGGGCGTGGTGACGCTGGCCGAGCAGTTCGCCGGCGAACCGATGGATCAGAAGACCTTTGAGGCTATGGTGGGCGAGGTTTATCAGGCCCTGAATGCGTTTGATGCCGAACACGGCGTTTCCGGGCGCATCGCCAACAGCAATACGCATCTGCTGGGCACATCGGGAACGGCGACGACCATTGCCGGCATCCATCTCGGGCTGCAATATTATGATCGCCGCCGCGTTGACGGCTGCTGGCTGAGTGCTGATCAGGTGCGCGCGGTGTCCGAGCGCCTGACCGCGATGAAGCATGAAGAACGTGTGCGCCAGGCTTGCATCGGGCGTGAGCGGGCCGATTTGATCATTGCCGGCGCAGCGATCCTGGAGGCACTGCTGCGCGCGTGGACCTGCGAGCGGCTGCGCGTAGCAGATCGCGGCCTGCGCGAGGGCATCCTGGCCAATTTGATGGCCGAAGACGGCGTCCACGATCTCTGGCGCCGCCGCACGCGCCGCCTTCGCCGCAAGTAACGCTGGCCAGCGCGATCTCGATTTCGAATGCGGAAGCGACATCATGGCACGCAAGCAATCCGGTAATCGCGGATCATCGGGCCGCGGCCAGCGCGAGATGACCGTTCGCGTCAAGACGGCGCGCGGGCGCAAGCCTTCCTCGACCCGCTGGCTCCAACGCCAGCTCAACGACCCCTACGTGGCCGCCGCCAAGCGCGAAGGCTATCGGTCTCGCGCGGCCTACAAGCTCATCGAGATTGACGACAAGCACCGGCTGCTGGTGCCCGGCCGGCTTGTGGTCGATCTCGGGGCCGCGCCCGGCGGCTGGTCCCAGGTCGCGGCCAATCGGGTCATGCCCGGCGGCAAGGTCATCGCGATTGACCTGCTGGAGGTCGACATGCTCCCCGATGTCTTGATGCTGAAGGGCGATTTTCTCGAAGACAGCGGACTGGCAGCGGTCAGCGCTGCTCTGGAGGGCGCGAGCGCCGATGTGGTGCTCTCTGACATGGCGCCTTCAGCGACCGGGCACCGCCAGACCGATCACCTGCGGACCGTTGCACTGGCTGAAGCCGCGCTCGATTTCGCGCTGCGCGTGCTTGCTCCAGGCGGCGCATTTCTCGCCAAGGTTTTTCAGGGCGGGGCAGAGCGCGAGATGCTCGAACTCCTGAAGCGCTCATTTTCGAGTGTACGCCACATCAAACCACACGCCAGCCGCCCCGAGTCGCCAGAGACTTACGTCCTTGCGACGGGCTTTCGGGGCACGCACGCCCTGAATTCGCCGCAAGCATAAAACAAGCGTTGCGAACGGCTTTGCACTTTTGGATGGAAGTGCTAATAGAACCGGAAAAGCGTATCGGGGCTGGCAGCCGGGCATGGCGGCTGTAAGGCTAAGCCAACAAAGTATGGAGTAGGGTGGACAATGAGCGAGTCAGTTATCGGCGAAGACCTGACAATCATCGGCAATGTGAGATCCAAGGGCAATCTGAAGCTGGATGGCAAGCTTCAGGGCGACATGTATTGCGCCTCGCTCATCGTCAGCGAAAAGGGCCGGATCGACGGCGGTATCGTGGCCAACAACGAGGTTATCGTGTTCGGCAACGTCTCCGGGTCGATCCGCAGCAAGCGCGTGATGCTTCACTCCACCGCGCATGTGGAGGGTGATATCTTCCACCAGGGTATCGGCATCGAGATGGGAACGCGCTATGATGGCACCCTGACATGGACCGAAGACCCGAACGCATTTGCTTTTGTTGGCGACGGCAAGACCGATCAGCCGCAGCAATCAAGCGCGCAGGCGGCACAGGGCCAGCAAAGCGCTCAGGCCCAGCCGGTGCAGCAGGCTCAGCCGGCCCAGCAGCAGGATAACAGCGGCCGCAGGCTTTTGCGGCGGTAATGTCGCAGGGCGGCTGGAGATCGTTGACCCCGCCGCCAATATGTGCCTGAGAAATACGCCCCGGTAACGCTCGCTCGCGAGCGCCGGGGCGCGGTGTATCTACCCGCCGGGACGCCGCGCCGGTCCTATGAAAGGAGTTGGCAGCGATGAAGCTGGCCCTCACATTTGACGATGTTCTCCTCAAGCCGCGCCATTCAAATGTCATGCCAGCGCAGGCCGACGTCTCCACGCGCGTCACGCCGGACATTGCGCTGAATATTCCCGTGCTCTCCTCGGCGATGGACACAGTGACCGAAGCCCCCCTGGCAATCGCAATTGCGGCGGCGGGCGGGATCGGTGTTCTTCACCGGAACATGTCGCCACAGACCCAGGCCGACCACGTGCGCCAGGTCAAGAAGTACGAGTCCGGTATGGTGGTAAACCCGGTGACGATCCAGCCGGAGGCGCCGCTGTCTGAGGCGCTTGAGTTGATGCGGCGACATTCGATTTCCGGCATTCCGGTGGTCACTCCCTCAACGAACGGAGCGCGCGAGGGGCGGCTCGTCGGCATTCTTACCAACCGCGATGTCCGCTTCGCCGAGGACATGGAGCAGCCTGTTGCCAACCTGATGACCCGAGAGGGCCTCGTCACCGTCCAGGATGGCGTCAGCACGGAAGAGGCCAAGCGGCTCTTGCATCAGCATCGCATCGAGAAGCTGCTTGTTGTTGATGACGACTTTCACTGTGTTGGGCTGATTACCGTCAAGGACATCGAAAAGGCAGTGCAGCACCCTAATGCAGCCAAGGACGACCATGGGCGTCTGCGCGTCGCCGCGGCCACGACGGTCGGCGATAACGGCTATGAGCGCAGCGCCCGCCTGGTCGATGCCGGCGTCGACATGCTGGTGGTCGATACCGCGCACGGTCATTCGCAGCGCGTGCTGGATGCTGTAAAGCGGGTCAAGACGCTGTCAAACCGGGTGCAGGTGCTTGCTGGCAATATCGCGACGGCTGAAGGCGCCAAGGCGCTGATCGATGCGGGCGCGGATGCCATCAAGGTCGGCATCGGGCCAGGCTCGATCTGCACGACCCGCGTGGTGGCCGGAGTCGGCGTGCCGCAGCTCACCGCGATCATGGACGCGGTCGAGGTCGCCGCGGAACACGGTGTGCCGGTTATCGCCGATGGCGGCATCCGGTTTTCCGGCGACCTGGCCAAGGCGATTGCGGCTGGTGCAAGCTGCGTCATGATCGGCTCGCTGCTTGCGGGCACGGATGAAAGTCCTGGCGAGGTCTATCTCTATCAGGGCCGCTCCTACAAGGCCTATCAGGGCATGGGATCGGTCGGTGCGATGGCGCGCGGTTCAGCGGACCGCTACTTCCAGCAGGAGGTCGGTGACAGCCTCAAACTGGTGCCCGAGGGCATCGAGGGGCAGGTGCCCTACAAGGGGCCAATCGCCAGCGTGCTGCACCAACTCGTCGGGGGCTTGCGCGCAGCTATGGGCTATACCGGCTGTGCGACCATCGAGGAATTTCAGCGCAAGACCGAATTCATCCGGGTCAGCGGTTCAGGCGTGCGCGAGAGCCACACGCATGATGTCGCGATTACTCGCGAAAGCCCCAATTATCCGGGGCGTCTGGGCTGAGACCGGGCGGTTCCAAGCACAAAGAAGGTGCGTGCCATGCAGTCGGGAGCGCGCCTGCTCGCGGCGATTGAGGTTCTTGACGAAGTCTCGAATCGGCATCGCCCAGCCGCACAGGCGCTGAGCGACTGGGGGCGGACGCATCGCTTTGCCGGGTCCGGCGACCGGGCGGCCATCGGCAATATCGTGTTCGACGCACTGCGCCAGCGCGCGACTTTGGCTCGGCTGATGGATGCCGACACACCACGAGCGCTGGTGTTGGGTGTGCTGGCGCATGGCTGGGGCGAGACGGCCGATGCCATCGAGGCGATGTGCGCTGGCGGGCGCACGCCCGAGCCGCTGAGTGAGCAGGAGCGCGCTGGGCTCACAGCGAAGCTTGATACGACCGCGCCGGATTGGGTGCGCGGCAACTATCCCGAATGGCTGGTGGATGAGTTCGGCTCAGCCTTTGGTGGCGGCGCCGCAGCGCAAGGCCTTGCTCTATCCCAGCGCGCCCCGGTAGACCTGCGCGTTAACACACTCAAGGCCGACCGCGCTAAGGTGCTGAAAGCGCTCAGCCAGTACGAGCCGGAGGAGACGCCGCTCTCGCCGCTTGGCGTGAGGATCCCAGTGCGGGCGCGCCACCATAAAGCGCCGAAGATCGAGGCCGATGCGGCGCACGGTAAGGGCTGGTTCGAGGTGCAGGACGAAGGCTCGCAGATCGCCGCGCTGCTGGCGGGCGCGGGTCCGCGCGATCAGATCGCCGACCTGTGCGCTGGCGCGGGCGGAAAGACGCTGGCGCTCGCCGCGCAGATGGACAATACCGGCCAGATTTATGCGTACGACTCCGACCAGACGCGCCTGCGCCCGATTTTCGAGCGCCTGAAGCGTGCGGTCGCGCGTAATGTGCAGGTGCTGGCTGCGGGCGATGATGCGGCGCTGGACGCGTTGGCCGGGCGGATGGATGTCGTGTTTGTCGATGCCCCGTGCTCCGGCTCGGGCGCGTGGCGGCGGCGGCCGGACGCCAAGTGGCGGCTTTCACCACAAGCGCTGGAAAAGCGCCATGCCGAGCAGCGCGCAGTTTTGAGCGCGGCCGCGCCGCTTGTCAGGCCCGGCGGTCGGCTCGTGTATGTCACCTGCTCTGTGCTGCCCAGCGAGAATAATGCGCAGGCGGCATGGTTTGCGAGCGCGCATCCGGATTTCACGCCCGCCCCGGCCGAAGAGGCCTGGCAGCGCAACCTCCGCGCCCCTTTCCCCGGCAGCGCTGAAGCAAGCGGCGACGCGAATACGCTGCTGCTAACGCCCGCCACGCATGGCAGCGACGGATTCTTTATCGCGATTTTCCAGCGAATAGCCTAAGCTCTGGGCCTAATGGGGAGTGCGTGATGAGCGTAATCAAGACGCTGTTCGGTCTGATCCTGATCGTATTGTTTGTCGGGTTTGGCTACTGGTTCTATGCGACCTACACCACGGAGACAGGCGATGATGCGATCTGGGCGGGGCTGAACGGGCTAATGCCGACGGAGTTGCAGCAATGGGCCTGCAGCGAAATCCGCGAGCGCGCAGGAGGTGCACCCGCGCCGCAAAGTTGCGCCGAATTCTGGAACCTGCCCGGCCCCGAGGAAGCAGCCGCGCCTGGCGCGGACACAGAGATCGCTGAGCCTGCGGATGACTTGGCGAGCCCTGACCCCGCAGCCGCCTCCGTGGCTGAGTAAAGGCAGTTCAGCCATGCTACCGCTTGACCTGTGGCGCGGCGAGTGCTCTATCGGCGTTCTATTTGGTCATAAGCCGTCTCATTTGGCTGTAGGCATCCTTGGCCGCCCACCACTCGCTTGTGTGCGCGCGACGCGAACAAACGCATGACCGAAACCGTCCTCATCATCGATTTTGGCAGCCAGGTGACGCAGCTCATCGCCCGGCGCGTGCGCGAATCCGGCGTGTACTCCGAGATCGTGCCGTTCACCGAGGCGGAAGATGCGATCGCGCGGTTGAAGCCCAGCGCGATCATTCTCTCCGGTGGTCCGGCCAGCACCCATGAGGCGGATACGCCGCGTGCGCCCGAAGCGGTGTTGCGTGCAGGCGTGCCGGTGCTTGGTATCTGCTATGGTCAGCAAACCATGGTAGCCCAGCTGGGCGGGGCGGTGTCCGGCTCCGACCACCGCGAGTTCGGTCGCGCCGAGATCACGCTTGCGAAGCATTCGCCGCTGTTCGAGGGGCTGGGTGATCCTGGCGGCAAATTACAGGTGTGGATGAGCCACGGCGACCGGGTCGACAGCCTGCCGCCAGGGTTCGAGGTGATCGCCAGCAGCGCCGGTGCGCCGTTTGCCGCCATTGCGGATGAAACGCGCCAGCTCTACGGCGTGCAGTTTCACCCCGAAGTGGTCCACACGCCGCAGGGCGCGGCCATGCTGCGCAACTTCACCCACGGGGTCGCCGGGTGCAGAGGCGGCTGGACCATGGCGCGGTTCCGTGAGGCCGCGATTGCGCGCATCCGCGAGCAGGTGGGCCAGGGGCGCGTGGTGTGCGGGTTGTCGGGCGGGGTCGACTCAGCTGTGACGGCCGCGCTGATCCATGAGGCGATCGGCGACCAGCTTACATGCATTTTTGTCGATCACGGTTTGTTGCGCGCGGGGGAGGCGGAGCAGGTCGTCACGCTGTTCCGCGACAGCTACAACATCCCGCTGGTCCACGCGAACGCCGCGCCTCAATTCCTCTGCGCGCTCGATGGCATCAGCGATCCGGAAGACAAGCGCAAGATCATCGGCGGGTTGTTCATCGATGTGTTCGAAGCTGAGGCGGCGCGGATCGGCGGGGCGGATTTTCTCGCCCAGGGCACGCTCTACCCAGATGTGATCGAGAGCGTGTCATTCACTGGCGGACCGTCGGTGACGATCAAGTCGCATCACAATGTCGGTGGCCTGCCCGAGCGGATGAACATGAAGCTGCTGGAGCCGCTGCGCGAGTTGTTCAAGGACGAGGTGCGCGAACTCGGCCG
>CAZNGB010000079.1:0-9174 GCA_964572465.1 uncultured Hyphomicrobiaceae bacterium | reverse complement strand
CGTCATATCCGGACATGCATCGACCAGATCGATCCTGCCCGAATGCGGTGGAAGCGGCCGCCAGCGACGGGTGCTGCAGCTTCAGCGTTGAGCCATGAGCAGAACTCTCATGAATGCTGGTTTCCTTGGCCGTAACGAATGTCGCCGCGCCACCATTAGCCGGCGTCGGAGCCTCGCAAAGCGTTAGGCGGGGTCGTATCGATCCGACAAGACCTGGGCCAGTTGTGTCGCGAATTTTGCAGCAGCCACCGACAGCACGCGTCCGCGGAGGTAGCCGAGATGCAGGATGCCCCTGGCGACATCACTGGAGGCAATGGGGCGGCTCGTGAGCCTCTCCCGCGTACTGTCAGGCGGGACGCCGACGTCGATCTGCAGGCTGATCAGATCGGTCCGGCTCGTGACCATGCGAAGAAACTCGAAGCTGTCAGACTCCAGCGCCGGTGTAGCAGCCTGATTTATCCGTGCCATAGCCTGGTCGAATACCGAGCGAACGCCATAGGGTTTCGTTGGCAACGCCAGCGGGTATTGCAGACAATCCCGCAGCCGGAGAACATCCTTGGCCGCAAGCGGGTGATCGCTCGCCATGACGGCGCGTATCGATTGGCGCACGGTGATAACCGCCTGTAAGTCCGACATGCTGACCGGCTCGAAAACCAGCGCCAGATCGGCTGAGAAATCATACAGTGCGGCTTCGGCTTCAGTACGGTCCCGCGGAAGAACCTGGAACTGCACAGCGGGATATTCCTTGCGATATATCTCGATCTGCTCGGGCAGAAAATAGGGCAGCAGCGCCTGGCTGCAAGCGATCGAGATATGGCCGCGTCGGATGCCCGACAGATCGGCGATCTGGGATTTCACCCGCTCGAAATCTGACCTTTGCGCGCGGATATGCTGGATCAGTATTTCGCCAGCAGCGTTCAACCGCACGCCCCGCGGCAGCCGCTCGAAGATCTGCACTTCAAGCTCGTCCTCGATGGCAATCAGCCGCCTGTTCAGGGCCGACGGCGTAATCGACAGCGCCTCCGCCGCCCGCCTTATCGAGCCGGCGCGCGCGATCGCGTCGATATATTGAAGGTTCACAAGCGCTCTCATGGCGATACTCCGCTGCAGCCGGCCGGGTTTGAGTGCCAAGTGTGCAATTTTTTGCATCACTCGCGTTCAAAATTAGCAGCAGACAGCAACGCTCGTCACTCCTAAAGCTGGTGGAGGTATCGACGCGACAGCCTGCCGGGGATCCGCGTGAAGGCTGCTCGTGAACCAACGCGACACCGTCGGGGTCAGCCATGAGGCAGGGAGCGACGCCATGACGTCACCGGAGATCACAAGGGAAGTTACCGGTGGCGGGGCGCGCGCCACGTTCGCCGGGGCTCTACGCGCGTCGAAGCCGGCACTGTCCTCGTTGGCGGTTCTTGTTTCCGGGCCGGTTATCCTGATCGCCGTCTGGTGGGTGGCCTTCGCGTTCGAGCTCGTGGACAAAAACCTGCTACCCTCGCCGTTCGCCACGTTGGCGGACACCTGGACCAACATCGTTTCGGGCAATCTGCTCGAGGATTTCTGGTTCACGTTCCAGCGGGTCGCCTACGCCTTCCTGTTCGCCACTTTCGCCGGGGTTCCGGTGGGGATCGTGCTCGGAGTTAATGAGCGCGTTTATCGCTCGGTCGAATTCATCATCGACTTTTTCCGATCGACCCCGGCGACCGCGATGTTTCCCCTCTTCCTGCTTCTCTTCGGCCTGGGTGATTTCTCAAAGATCGCGGTCGCCGCGTTCGCCGGCTGGCTGATCGTTGTGTTCAACGTCGCCTACGGCGTCATGAACGCGCGGCGTACGCGTATGCTTGCGGCCAAGTCTTTGGGGGCCTCGCGGCTGCGGATTTTCTTCGACGTCGTGTTCTTTGAAACCCTCCCCCAGACCTTCGTGGGGATCCGCACAGGCATCTCCATAGCGCTGGTCGTCATCATTGTCGCGGAGATGTTCATCGGCGCCACGGACGGTCTCGGCCATCGGATCATCGACGCGCAGATCTCATACGACCTGACGGACATGTACGGCTCGATCCTGGCGACGGGCGCCATGGGTTACGGGCTTAACGTGTTGTTCCTCGCAATCGAAAAACGGTTTGTTCACTGGTCCGGGAAGTGATCCGCGCGGCCGCACCTTGATTTACTCGCCAAAGAAAGGACTAGGCAAATGTTGAAGAAAGTACTTGCAGTAACCGGGCTCGCCACTGCGATCGGCACCGGGGCCGCGCAGGCCTGCGACTCCTATGAGGAGGTGACCTCTGCTTGGCTGCCCATAATGCAGACCACCGCCTACTACGTGGCGCAAGAGGAGGGGCTGTTCGAGAAGGCCTGTATCAAGGTCGATTCGAACAAGATGCAGTCGCCCAACCATATCATCGATGCGCTGGTGAGCGGTCGGGCGGATTTCGGGCCGCCGGGCGCGGCGGCCGGCATCGCCATGCTCGCCGAGGAGAAGTTCCCCGGTACCTTCAAGGTCTTCGGCTTGCAGGGCGGCGGCATTGAGGTCGACCTCATCAATGACGGTCTGATCGTGAAATCCGGCTCCGAGATCGAGAGCTTCGCCGATCTGAAAGGGCGCACGATCGGGCATGTTCCCGGAATCCAGTGGCGCACGATCACGCGGCACCTGGTTCGCGCTGCGGGGCTCGATCCCGACGAGGATGTGACGCTGGTCGACCTGGCTGTCCCCCAGCAGGTGCCTGCCGTACTCGGCGGCAGCGTCGACGCGACGCTCTCGCTTGAGCCGGTTGGTTCCATCGCGGCGGCCACCGACGGTGTCGACCGCGTGGTCATCAACCCGGTGGCGAAGGTGATCGCAGACCCGTTCTATTCCGGTGCGGCGGTGCTGACGACGAAGTTCATCACGGAACGGCCGGAAGTCGCCCGGAAGATCGTCGAGATCATTGACGAGGCGACGGCCTTGGCGATGGCGGATTTTGAAAAGTACAAGGACATCATTCCTGAGTACACCGCGATCCGGGAAGATCAGCTCGATCTTCTGGCCAAGCCCTACCTGCGGAGCTTCTCCGACCTCAACGAAACCGACCTGAACTCCTATCAAGCCTTCGTCGATGTCTTCTACTCGGAAGGCGTCATGAAGGAGGAGATGGATGTGCGCGAGAAGATCCTCAAGGTGAGCGACTTCGGCGGCAGTTGAGGGCAGCCCTGGGCCGAGAGGCGGCGCAGCTCCCGTCTCTCGGCTATACCAAAAACAGGCCCCCGGCCGACGGGCGGCGCGCGTGGTTGAGGCAGCAATGAACTTCGCAAAAGCGGCCGATGAAAAGGTCTCGGAGCATAGGTCGACGGCGGATTCCCGAAACGCTCAAATAGCGTCCGACCGGCCGACACGACGGGGCCGTCTTGTCATCAAGGGACTGCGCAAGTCGTTTGGAGGCAAGGTCGTCTATGACGGTTTCGACCTGGAGCTTGAGCTGGGAACCTTCACCAGCGTCTTCGGACCGAACGGCTGCGGGAAAAGCACGCTTATCAACATGATTTCGGGCCTGATGCCCCGTGACGGCGGAACGGTTCTGTATGACGGCAGGACGATCGAGGAGACAAGCATCTCCTACGTCTTCCAGAACTATCGGGAGGCGCTGTTCCCCTGGAAGCGGGCGATCGATAACATCAGGTATCCGTTGGACCGGCACGGCTATCCCAAGAAGAAGCGGGAAGCGCGGATCGAGCAGTTGATCGCGGATTTTGGCATCCGCATCGACCTCGATGCCTATCCATACATGCTGTCAGGCGGTCAACAGCAGGCGGTCTCGATCATCCGGTCGCTCGCCTTGGAGCCGGACGTGCTATTCCTCGACGAACCTTTCTCGGCATTGGACTACGAGATGACACTGCTGATGCGCGAGAAGCTGCAGACGATCTTCAAGAAGACCGGAACGACGATGGTGCTGGTTTCGCACGATCTGGAGGAGGCGGTCCAGATGGCAGACAAGGTTCTCCTGCTGACCAGGCGCCCTTCGCGGGTGGCGGCGCTGATCGACAATGATCTTCCCAGGCCCCGTGACGCCGCGACGCTCGCCAACCCGGCCTTCGTGAATCTGCGTAGCCAATGTCTGAAAATTTTTCAGCGCGAAGCGCGCGTGGACGAGCTTTCCAACTGAGGTAACTCAACGGGCCCGGAGACGATGACGATGCTGGACAAGGAAACCAGCCCGAGAGGCTATCACGATATCGGCGGCGACGCGGCCGGCGCGATCCCCAAGGCCGAGCTTCCCTGGATGCATTGGGAGAAGCAGACCGAGGCCGTTCGAAACCTGCTGGGCGACGGGACGCGCCGGATCGTCTCGCTCGACGAAATGCGCCGCGGTTTCGAGAGCTTCGGCGCCGACAAGTACAAGGCGCTATCGTTTTATCGGCGCCGGCTCGAGGCGATGATCGACGTGTTGGTCGAAAAGCAGGTGATAACCCGGGAGGAACTGGACGCGGCCATAGCCGAAAAGCGCGCGACCTGGCAGCGGGCCGCTGACGGAGCGGACGACTCGTGACAGCGGCCGAACCGCTGAGATCGCGATTTCGCGTAGGGGACCGGGTCCGGGTGCTTCATCTCGGCAAAACAGGGCATGTCCGCATACCGTTTTATGTGCGCGGCAAGCTGGGCGAAGTCGTGCAGTACTGCGGGCGCTACCTCAACCCGGAAGACTTGGCGGTCGGCCGGACCGACCGCCCGACGATTGACCTTTATCGCGTGAAGTTCGCCCAGCGCGACCTCTGGCCCGCCGACAGCATGCCGGCGCAGGACAGCCTCGTGATCGAAATCTACGACCATTGGCTCGCGCCCGAGACTATGCGCGAGCGAACATCGGCAGAACAAACTGAGGGAAAGAGTGATGTCTGACCACGCCCACTCGCACGACCACACGCATGATGAGCACGAGGCTCTGGTCGTCGAGGATGACGCTGGCAATCTTGAAGGCCAGATCATGATCGACGCACTGCAATCCGTGCTCATCGCGCGCGGTTTGCTGACGGCCGCCGAGGTCTCAAAGGAGATCGAAAAGCTCGAATCGCCGGGCGTCCATCTCGGCGCCAAGATCGTGGCGCGGGCCTGGGCGGATCCGGCCTACAAGGCGCGTCTGCTTGAGAACGGCAAGGAGGCGATCGGCGAGATCGGCATCGCGGTCGGCGAGGCACAGATCGTCGTCGTCGAGAACACGCCGACACGGCACAACCTGATCACCTGCACGCTTTGTTCCTGCTATCCGCGGTCGATTCTGGGACAGCCGCCGTCCTGGTACATCTCGAAGGCCTATCGCGCGCGCGCGGTCCGCGAACCGCGGAAGGTTCTGGCCGAGTTCGGAACCGATCTTCCGGAGGACATGGAACTCGTCGTCCACGACAGCAACGCGGACATGCGCTACCTCGTCCTGCCACAGGCGCCCGCCGAGGCCGCGGACATGAGAACTGCGGACCTGGAAACCCTCGTGACCCGCGACCGGCTGATCGGCGTCGCCCGCTAGACCTCGCACGATATCACCACTCAAACGGATACCTACCATGCCGACAATTGCCGCAGACCCGTATCCATGGCCGTATAACGGCGAGCTTCGGCCCGACAACACGGCCCTGATCGTCATAGACATGCAGACCGACTTTTGCGGACCCGGCGGGTACGTGGATAGCATGGGGTACGATCTGAGCCTCACCCGTATCGCGATTGAGCCCATCCAGGCCGTTCTGAAAGCGATGCGCGCGCAGGGCTATCACGTGCTGCACACGCGAGAGGGTCACCGCTCGGATCTGGCCGATCTGCCCGCCAACAAGCGTTGGCGCTCCCAGCAGATCGGGGCGGGCATCGGGGACCCAGGTCCTTGCGGGCGCATCCTGGTGCGCGGCGAGCCTGGTTGGGAGATCATCGACGAGCTTCAGCCGGAGCCGGGCGAGAGCATCATCGACAAGCCCGGTAAAGGAAGCTTCTGCGCGACTGATCTTGAGCTGATCTTGCGCACCCGAGGGATCGAGAACATCGTGCTGACCGGCATCACCACAGATGTCTGCGTCCACACGACCATGCGCGAAGCCAACGACCGCGGCTTTGAATGTGTCCTTCTCGAGGACTGTTGCGGGGCGACCGACCGCGCCAACCACGACGCCGCGATCAAGATGATCAAGATGCAGGGCGGCGTATTCGGGACAGTGTCGGACAGCCGCACGCTGCTCTCACAACTTCCCTAAGCGCGTTCGAGGTCCGCCATGCTGAACGCGTTGCCCTTCACAATTGCGAGTCTGCACGACGCCTATGCGCGCGGCGCCTCTCCTGTCGATGTGGTAGCGGAGGTCTATCGCCGCTTGGCTGCGGCGGCGGACTCGCGCGCTTTCATCAGCACCTACGACCAAGATGTCGTCGCCGACAATGCCCGCGCCCTCGGAGCGTTTGACCCGAACCTGCCGCTTTGGGGCGTCCCCTTCGCGATCAAGGATAACATCGACGCGGCGGGCCTCGATACCACGGCCGGCTGTCCCGCCTTCGCATACAGGCCGGAACGGGATGCAGCGGTCGTCGCCGCGCTCAGGCAGGCCGGTGCGTTGCTGATCGGCAAGACCAACCTCGACCAGTTCGCGACCGGTCTTGTTGGAACGCGCTCGCCATGGGGGGCGTGCGTCAATCCATTTCACCCCCACTATATCTCAGGGGGATCCAGCTCGGGCTCCGCGGTGGCCGTGTCCCTGGGAGTCGTCGCCTTTTCACTTGGAACCGACACCGCCGGATCCGGACGTGTGCCCGCGGCATTCAATAATATCGTCGGGCTTAAGCCGTCTATCGGGCGCATTAGCACACGTGGAGTCGTGCCCGCCTGCAAGACGCTGGACTGCGTCTCTGTCTTCGCCCTCACACCGGACGATGCGTACCGGGTGCTCGACATCGCCGGTATCCGCGATGACGAAGACCCGTGGTCACGGGATGTCCCGGAGAGGCCGGGTCTTCCAGGGGAGGGCTTCACCTTCGCCGTACCGGATGCCAACGGTCTCGAGTTTCTCGGCGACGAGGCTTATGCGCGCGCGTTCGAGCAGGCGTCCGATCATCTCGCCTCAATCGGGGGCACGCGCACCAGCTTCGACTACGCGCCGTTCGCGGAGACGGGGTCGCTGCTCTATGAAGGGCCATGGGTCGCTGAGAGGCTGCACGCAGCTAATGACCTCGTCCAGCACGACCAGGCGGACCTGCTCCCGGTCATTCGGACGATTCTGGAAGGCGCGCGCCAGCTGGACGCCCTCGATACCTTTAAAGGGTTCTATCGGCTTGAGGAATTGAAACACCAATGCATGGAGGTTTGGCGCGACGCCGATTGCCTGCTGCTCCCGACGGCGCCGACCCACCCGACGATCGCGGCTGTCGAGCGCGATCCCATCCAGCGCAACCGAGAACTCGGCCTCTACACGCATTTCGTCAACCTGCTGGATCTTTGCGCCATCGCGGTGCCTGCCGGGTCGGTTGCGGAGTCCGGGTTGCCATTTGGCGTATCCTTGATTGCGCCGGCAGGCAGCGAGCGACGTCTTACGGAGATCGCCGCGCGCCTTCAGTCCGCGACGACGGGGGAGCTTGGCGCGACGGGGCATCCAATTCCCTCAAGCAGACTGGCGCCCGCTTCGGTTGCGGCACCCTCGCTGTCCCAAGGCACTGTGCAGTTGGCCGTCTGCGGCGCTCATCTATCAGGACAGCCGCTCAACCATCAGCTCACTGAGCGCGGGGGCATGCTCGTCTGCTCTACGGCAACAGCCCCCAACTACCGGCTCTTCGCCCTGGAGCCTGGCCAGAGCGGTCGGCCAGGGTTGTTGCGTGCGGAACAGGGCGCGCGGATCGAGGTCGAGGTTTGGGCGCTTCCCACCCGACAACTCGGAAGCTTTATCGATTCTATCAAGGCGCCATTGGGGTTCGGCCGCATCGAACTCACCGACGGCAAAGACGTGTTGGGTTTTCTTTGTGAGGAATATGCGACCCACAGTGCGGTCGAGATCACACAGTTCGGCGGGTGGCGCGCTTACCTTGCTAATATCGCAGCGTGAGGCAAACTCACTCCGGTGACTCCCTTGAGCGCTCCCGCTCCGGGTCATAAGCTGCCCTCAGGCGAGTGGCAACTCTGAGGCGGAAGCGGTCTGGCATCCTTAATTCGCGCTCCTCCGCTTTCCAGGGAATATGCGACACGAGAGCCATGACCCGCTTACGCTGGCGATGCCACGGGCCATCTACTGCGCTCAGCCCACACGCTATTCAACGTTCACAGTTCTCATTTTGCTGTGCTTTCGGCAAATGTCGTAGCCTCCAGCCCTAACTCCATCTGCCGCTTGAGCACATGGCGGTAGTGGTACCGCCGAGTTTTCTGCCGGCCGCAGCCGACCACCCCTTACTCCCAGCTCTCCAGCCCGCCGCCGCCTACCGCGCTGGCGCCCGGCTGCATGAACACGCCCATGCGTCCTGCCATGACTACACCGCCAAGGCCGGCCGCGTTGTCGTGACCGAGATCATCGTCCCGGCCCATATGCCGGACGCCTTCCAAGACCGCGCCCGGCTCTGGAACACGGTCGAGCAAACCGAAAAGCGCCGCGATGCCCGGCTGGCGCGGGAATTCCTGCTGTCACTGCCCCATGACCTGAGCGACGGTAAGCGCATCGCGCTGGTGCGCGGCTTTCGCGCAAGAGCCGCGCGTTTCGGCTCAACCGCCTGCCCGAGCCCTACATCCCGCGCGCGGCGCTGCGCGCCGGCCGAAGCATGGCCGCGCCACCGCAAACCGCGAAGAGCTATCGGGCCAAACTCGACATCATCGCCCGCAACGCCACCCGGACCCGTGAGGCCGGCGAGAGTTTGCGTGAGGTGTTCATGCGGCTCGACGCGCGCCCCGCAGCTGCTGATCCTGATCTTCAGAGCGCCCTGATCGAGCCGCTTGGCCTTCACCGGCGCGCTCACCTGGCACGGCAGCACGATCAGCGACTCATCGCGCCCCATACGCGTGACCTCGGATGAATCGAGCAGCCAGCGCCCGGTCTCCGAGCGTATTTATCCGCAGCGCCAACCCTAAACTCACGCCAAAAATGTTGTCTATGCGTTGTCTGGCGTCGTCCGGCCCGTTCGTTTTCATTCTCTAGGGCATTGATTTTATTGGTGACCCCGGCAGGATTCGAACCTGCGACCCTCAGATTAGG
>CAZNGB010000078.1:4747-9222 GCA_964572465.1 uncultured Hyphomicrobiaceae bacterium | reverse complement strand
CGCGTATCATGCTTTCGGATGAAGGCTGTGAGACGCGGCACAATCTCCTTGCGAAAGCGCGAGCCGTTGAAAATCCCGAAGTGCCCGACGCCCGGTTGCAGCCAGTGCGCCCGTTTCGACCGCGCGAGCGCGCTGCACAGCGTGTGCGCGGCATGGCACTGTCCGACGCCGGTGATATCATCCTTCTCGCCCTCAACTGTCATCAGGGCGGTGCGCCGGATCACGCCGGGGTCAATGCGCCGGCCGCGATGGGTCATCTCGCCCCTGGGCAGCCTGTGGCGGACAAACACCTCATCAACCGTCTGCAGATAGAACTCAGCCGTCAGGTCCATGACCGCGAGATACTCATCGTAAAACGCGCGGTGCTTTTCAGCCGAGTCGCCATCGCCCTTCACGAGATTGAAGAACAGTTCGCGATGCGCGTTGATATGGCGGTCCAGATTCATGGTCATGAACCCGGTGAGCTGCAGGAAGCCTGGATAGACCGACCGGCCATAACCGGCATTGGGCCAGGGCACATTGGAAATGACATGACGCGCGAACCAGGCTGTGCCGCGTTTCTCGGCGAGGTCGTTAACGACCGTCGGGTTGATGCGCGTGTCGACCGGCCCACCCATCAGCGTCATGCTGCGCGGCACATACGGCGACTTGCGCGCCTCCATGTCCGCGACCGCGGCCAGCACCGGCACCGAAGGTTGGCACACCGCCATGACATGGACGTCGCCGCGGAACAATTCGATCATCTCCTCGACATAATCGATGTAGTCGTTCAGATCGAACTGGCCGACACCGCGCGGCACGCGGCGCGCATCCTCCCAGTCGGTGATATAGACGTCATGCTCGGGCAGCATTCCCTCCACCGTGCCGCGCAGCAGAGTCGCGAAGTGGCCCGACATCGGCGCCACGATCAGCACGCGGGGCTGGCGCGCGGCGCGCGAATCCAGCGTGTCCCGGCGAAAATGCAGCAGCCGGCAGAATGGCTTGCGCCAGACCGTCTCTTCTTCCACGCGGACCTTGCGGCCGAAAACTTCCGTATGGCGAATGCCGAATTCCGGTTTCGGGTATCGCCGCGTGGTCCGCTCAAGTAGCTCGCACGCCGCGACGCTGCCCTTGCCGAACGTCGTGCGCCCCAGCGGATTGAACGGGTTTCGCATTATCAGGCTGTAGGAATCGCTCGCCGCGCGCGCCGGCCCCATGGCGGCGGCCGTCATTTCGTAGAGATGGTATAGCACTGCTAAAAACCCCGCATCATTGGCCCGGCGCCCGTTGTGGAACGCACAAATCAGCCGCTAGCTTACGCCCATTGCTGCACCGCAACAATGGCGGCGGTATGGAGAAGCTGAACGGCTGTTGAGAAGCGGGAGGTTATTGCGACGCGGAGCCAGCGCCAACAAGCGCGGCCGTCTTTTCCCCGTCGAGTTCGCGGCGCAGGCGATCGGCGATCGTGTCGATGCTGTCGCCATAGGAGAAGTGCGTGACATATTCGCCGTTCTCGTCCATCAGATAGGTGAACGCGCTATGGTCCATCAAATAGCCGCTGGCGGAGTTCTCCATCTCCACCTTGGCGTAATAGACGCGGTAAGCTTGGGCGGCTCGTCTGATCTGCTCGGGCGAGCCCGTCAAACCGACGACCTGCGCGCTGAAGTTCGAGACATATTCGGCCATGCGCTCGGGCGTGTCGCGTTCGGGGTCCACCGTGATGAAGACCGGCGTGACCTTGTCAGCAAGCGGGCCGATCTGGTCGAGGGCGACGCTCACGCTGTTCAGCTTGGCTGGGCACACATCCGGGCAATGCGTGAACCCGAAGAAGACCAGCATATGCTTGCCGGCAAAATCCTGCTGCGTAACCGTGTCGCCGTTTTGATTCACCAGCTCGAACGGGCCACCGATCAAGGCTCTGCCACTGCTTTGCGCGTTCTGGGTCTGTACTGGATTCTGAATCTGCTGCAGTGCGAGATGAATGCTGATGCCCAGCGCAAATGCCACAAGCAGAAACAAGCCATATCTGATCCAGCGCAACATTTTCGGCTCCTTCTCGACACCTATGAAGATAAGCCCGAAGACCCATGGCGGCAATGGCCGGACGCTGACATCGCGTCGCACGATCCACAGCCCCGGACCGTCATGTCTTTATGGAATGATCGAATCATTCGATACAAGGTCGGGGGAGTGGGAGTATCATTGGGTGCACACAATCGACATTCGGAACAGGCACGGATGAGTGCGATGGAGGCGGAATCGCACGGGCCCGGGGACGTCCCTCCGGGCGCTGGCTGGCATATTTCGCCACAGGCCGGAGCGTTTGCCGTGGCCGCACGCCCCCCGCGTTTCTGGCTGCGGTGGGTGCTGCCTCTGCTAGCAATCGCACTGCTGCTGGGCCTGAGCGCACGCATCGCCCTTCACCTGGTTGAGGCACACGACAGCGCGATTGCAGGCGCGGAACAGCGGATCGGCATGGCGGGCGCGCTGGTTGCCGCGCGCGTCGACGACCTGCGCCCGGGAGATGCCGGGCCGGTTGATGCGGCAAATGATACTGACGCGAGCGACACACCGCAGCCCACGCCGCTATACGACGCGTGGCGCGCCGCCCTGTCCGATACAGGCTGGGCTCTGCGCGAGTCTGGCTATCATGGCGCGTTCCTCATCGACGCAGAGGGCAAGGTCGCTGCCGAGCAGCCGGTGCGCGGCCATGCGGGCAAGCCGCTCGCCGCGTTTAACGAGGCCACCGCAAGGCTGCTTCGCGCAGAGCGCTCACTTGCTGGCGGCGGCAGCATTATCGTGCTCGCCCGGCCACAGAATGCGCTAGCGGTCTGGTTCCGGGACCTGCTCTTATTCGCGGCGCTGGGGCTTGTCGCACTATTGACCTCGGGCGGCGTATTCTGGCTGTTCCTGCGCCAACTTGGCCAGCACCGGGCGCTTCTTCGCTCCGCGGAGGCGTTTCGCAACGATATGGATGCGGCCCTGCATGGCGGCCGCGCGGGGCTTTGTTTCTGGGACATAGTGCGCGGCGAACTTCGCCTCACTGGCTCGGCTTTCACCGCACTGGGCCTCACCGCGCCGGCCGGCCCGATTGCGTTTAGCCGTTTTCGCGGCCTCTTGCATCCCGAAGATGACCTCTACAGCAGCATCAACAGCACAATGAAAGAGGGCGCGCCCGATTTTGCCGCGCGCTTTCGCATGGCCGACGCACAGGGCGATTGGGTCTGGTTCGAGATGCGCGGTCGCATCTTTCAAGGCGGCTGGCAGGCGCAGCCAGTGTTCCTCGGTATGATCATGGAGGTTCCGAGCGAGGAGCGCCGCGAGAGCCAGGAGCTTCAGATGGGAGCGCGGCTCGCGGAGGCGCTCGACAGCGAGCATCACGCCATTGCGCTATGGGACAGCCGCGAGCGGCTGGTTTTCTGCAACCGGCGCTTCCCGGAGCTTTATGGCCTCACCAGCGATCAGGCCGCGCTGGGAATGCCCCACGCAAAGCTGCGCCAAGCCGCGCAATGCAGCGTCCCGCAAGGCCCCCGCTCGGCGGCTGGCGCGCCGAAGTCGCGCGCGGCAAACTACGACATCGAGCTGGACGACGGCCGCTGGATCATGGTCTCGGAGCGGCGCACGCGCACCAGCGACTTCGTCAGTATCGCCACCGACATCACTGCGCTGAAGCGTAACGAGCGCCGCTTGGCCCATAGCGAACGCGAACTGCGCGCCACGGTCGAGGAGCTGGAGCAGTCGCGCCAGAAGCTGGAAAGCCAGACCAGCCAGCTCGTCGAACTCGCGGACAAATACGCCAAGGAAAAAGCCCGCGCGGAAGAAGCCAGCAAGGCCAAATCCGAGTTCCTCGCCAATATCAGCCATGAGCTGCGGACACCGCTGAACGCCATCATCGGCTTCTCGGAAGTCATGACGGAGGAGTTCTTCGGTCCGATCGGGCATGACAAATATCGAGATTACGCCAAGGACATCACCGAGAGCGGGCGCTACCTGCTGGAGATGATCGACGATATCCTCGACATGTCGAAGATTGAGGCGGGGCAGTTCTCGCTTTCCATCGAGCCAGTCCGCGCGGGCAGCCTGATAGATGAGAGTCTGCGTGTCGTCCAGGCCACTGCAGAGGAACGCCAGATCGCGCTCAAGCAGGCCGGCAACCCGGAAATCGAAATCGCCGGGGACAAGCGTGCTCTGAAACAGGTGCTGCTGAACCTGCTGTCCAATGCCGTGAAGTTCACGCCTGAAGGCGGCGACATCAGCGTTCGCAGCTATCGCTACAAGGGTACGGTGCGCATAGCGATCGCCGACAATGGTATCGGCATTCCGCGCCACGAAGTTGCCAAGCTGGGCAAGCCTTTTCAGCAGGTCAGCAATCAGCTAACCAAGGACCATCAAGGATCCGGGCTGGGCCTTGCGATCTCACGGTCGATTCTGGAGATGCATGAAGGGCGGCTGGACATCAAGAGCAAGCCAGGCGAGGGCACAACCGTGACTTGCAT
>CAZNGB010000078.1:0-4647 GCA_964572465.1 uncultured Hyphomicrobiaceae bacterium | reverse complement strand
AAGGGCGGCTGGACATCAAGAGCAAGCCAGGCGAGGGCACAACCGTGACTTGCATTCTGCCACAGCCGGCAAACCGCGAACCCGCGAACAGCCAATCGACCAACGGGCAGGCGCGAAGCGCCAACGGCACAAACGCGATGACCTGATTCTTGGGCTGACTCCCCGACTGATTCGCGCGTTCGCCGCGTGAGGCCGGTTCTTGAGCCATCTTAGAACGAAGACACGTCCAAAAGACTGTGTCTAGCCAGCAACACAGCCTAAGGTTGCAAGGCGATAACGCTGCAAAAAGGTCACGGCCCACCGAAGATTGCGCCCCATTGCAGGAGACTCGCTTTCGCCGAACGCATCCGGGGTTTAGTTTGCCAAGCAATATAGAGACCTTGTTCCTGAGCATCGATCACGGCAGAGGGGGCTTTCGCCGGTTGGTCGATCCATCTGTTTGCGTGCCGGGTGATTGCGTCGAGGGAGAGCAAGGTAGGGGCTTTGAAAACGGATTTCCGGCGAAAGGGCGAACGATGCGCAGTGTCCTCGTGTCAGCGATAGCGCTTGCGGTTTCAGGCGCGCTATCGTCTCCCGTGGTCTATGGAGAAACGCTGGAAGAAGCGCTGGCATCAGCCTACATCGCCAATCCGCAGATCAAGGCGCAGCGGGCGCAATTGCGCGCGACCGATGAAGATGTTTCCCGCGCGAAATCCGGCTATCGCCCGACGATTCAGGGCGAGGTGCGCCACACCTACCAGGACGTATCGTCGAATCCATCCCTGCCATCGGACGGTGACAGCTGGCCGCGCAGTTATTCAATCAGTCTGGCCCAGCCGCTTTTTCGCGGCTTCCGCACAGTCAACGCGGTCGAGGGCGCAAAAGCGGGCGTCGAGGCGGCGCGCGAGGATCTTCGCGATGTCGGCCAGCAGGTGCTCCTGGACGGCGTAACGCAATACATGAACGTGCTGCGCGACCAGGCGATCGTCCGCCTGCGCGAAAACAACGTCAAATTCCTGACCGAGCAGCTTCAGGCAACGCAGGATCGCTTCGATGTTGGCGAGGTCACCAAAACGGATGTTGCGCAGGCCCGAGCGCGGCGCGAAGCAGCCATCTCTCAGCTCAACCTCGCGAGAGCGAACCTCAAGACCAGCCGCGCCGCTTATGAGCGCGTCATCGGTTTTCCGCCGCGCAACCTCAAGACGCCGCCGCCGGCAGATCGTCTGACCCCGCCCACTCTGGAAGCTGCGATGCGAGAGGGGGAGATGCGCAACCCGCAGATCCTAGCCGGGCTGTTCAGAGTGAAGTCGGCCGAATACGACACCAAGACGATCAAGGGCGAACTGCTGCCAGAAGTTCAACTCGAAGCGAGCTATGAGAAGAGCTTCGACACCGGCGTGGCCGAAGAGCGTGATACCACGACCGTGACCGGGCGCATGACCGTTCCGATCTATCAAGCCGGTGAGGTTTCCGCGCGCGTGCGCCAATCGCAGGACGTCGAACTCCAGCGCCGCCAGCAGGTCGACCAGGCGCGCCAGGCCGTGCGCGCAGACGTCGTGTCGGCATGGGGCCAGGTCATTGCCGCGCGCGCTGCGATCGTTTCAGACCGCGCGGCGGTCCAGGCCAACAGGATTGCACTCGAAGGGGTCCGCGCCGAATGGGAAGTCGGTCAACGTACACTGCTCGACGTGTTGGACACCGAGCAGGACTTGCTCGACTCCCAGGTATCACTCGTGACCAGCCGACGCGATCTGGTCGTTGCATCATATACCCTGCTTGCGGCGATTGGGCGGCTGACACCCTCCGACCTGGGCCTTCCCACCGACACATACGACCCAAGTGTTCACTACGAGGCCGTTAAGAACCAGCCTTTCGGCTTCCATTGGTCGACCAGCGTCCTGCCCGTCGAGGACACGACGGTCGTTGGCGGCGACGCGGTGCTGGAGCCTGGCAACGAACTGATCGACGAGCAGACCGCCGGGGTTGGCGTCAGTGACCAGCCTTGGGTTGTGCCAGATGACGGCGGCGGCGCATCGATGAAGTGACGCGCGCGCGGTCAGCAGGCTTTGCGACACGCTCGGACAGGCCCGGAAAATTCGCTCGGACGGCTCCCGAGCCTTTTCAATAATAGTCGAACCGTTGAACAGGTCCTGAGTTGTCGTCCTATCGCCTCTTCGAACCCAAAACCGGCGTCCACTTTTCCTGAGAGTGCTCTCGAACGGCCCGGAATTTCTTGTCGCTGCCAGGCTATCTGCGTTATTCACCCTACGGAAAAGGTAAAAGCTCGTTAACGGGCGGCCTGACCAGTCCGGTTCGGTATCCTCTTTTCCTAGATAGCAGTGCGGCGGTTTAAGCGGGGGAGCTTGCGATGAGCACGGAGAGTAAAGAGTCTCAACCCAGCATCGACGACATTCTATCCTCGATCCGTGAGATCATCGCGGACACCGGGGCCGAGCAAGCCGCGCCGCGGATCGCCGAAACCGCCCAGAGCCATCAGGAGGGCGGCCCCAACGGCCAGCCTAACATCTTGAGCGTGTTGCGCGGCGGTCAGGCGCATGAGCCGGAACATCAGCCAGACACGAGAGATGCGCCAGAACCCGCGGAGGAGGTTCTTGATCTATCGGAAGAGTTCATCGTGACGGACGCGCAAGAAGCTGCGCAAGGCGAGCAAGAGCCGTTTGCGCAGGCCGAAGCTGGTGCGCACGGCTCAGAACCCGCGTTTGCCGAGGACACATCCGACGAGGACACAAGCGAAGAGGCGGACCGCCTGGCCAGTCCGCAGACAAATGTCTGGGCGCAGGACTTTCAGATGCCCCTGGGTGCGGACGGGCCGGCCTCTCCATTCACTGCCACGCAGGCGCATCCCGAGAGCGCCTGGCCGTCGAATGATCCGTTCGATGTCACAGAAAGCTATAAGCTGGCCCGCTCGCAAAGCACGAATGGGCGCTCCGCCAGCCACGACGAGCAGCCCCTTGAAGCCGAGCCAACTGAACCACCGCAGGAATCTGGCGAGCAGCACGCCGAGCCAGCGCCGGACGCTGAGCCAGGTATCGAACTGGCCTCGCTGAGTGAGAGCGAAGTTGCTGCGGAGGCAGCCCCGGCGCCGGAGGGTGGCGCGGAGCCGTCGATGGCGCCGGAATCAGAAGTAGAGCCCTCGCGTGCGTTTCCGGTCGCAGATGAACTTGAAGCGGTGTTCGGTATGCCGCCGCGCCAATGGGGCGGCCATGCGCAGATGCAGGATGAGACGCGCGCGCCGGGCGACCATCAGGCTGCACAGCCAGCGGATCATCACGCGATGGACAGTGAAGCCTGGGGCGAAACGGGAGCAACGCCTTCGCATATGACGAACGATGACGCCATGACCGGACCAGATGCAATGCCAGCCGAAGACAACCCGCAGGCGGCCCTCACGCAAATCGAAGCCGCGGAAAACCATCAGGCAGCTGAACCGGACGTTACGCCGCCGCAGCCCGCCGCATCTTCCGCCCCGCAAGCGACCCTGGGCGGCAAGACGCTTGAAGACAGCGTCAAGGAGTTGCTGCGGCCAATGCTGCAGGAATGGCTGGATAAGAACATGCCGCGACTGGTCGAGGCGGCAATGCGCGAGGAAGTGGCCGCCTCTCACGAGCAGCACCGCGAGGGAGGCGGAACCGGACCGCAAGACGACGAGCGCTGAATACGACGAGCACTGATGGCATGATCACTCGAACAATGTTCGCCCCATCTGTTTGGGACATTGACGAGCTCGCAGCGGGCATCATACAGCAATGGCAGTTTGCCTGATCCGCGGCTGGCCATCAGGCTGGGAACTGGCGACACCCGCCCGACACTCAGGCACAACTCCGATGTAATCCTCCGCTCGACAGCGATGGAGGATGCCTTAGCCAACGTAAGACTTACAGATGTTTGAAAAGACGTACGATCCAGCGGATGTTGAACCGCGCATTTACAAGAAATGGGAAGACGCCGGCGCGTTCACTGCCGGACGGCGCACCGCCGAGGGTGAGGCCGCCAAGCCCTACTGCATCATGCTGCCGCCGCCAAACGTGACCGGCTCGCTGCACATGGGCCACGCGCTCAACCACACGATCCAGGACATCCTCGCGCGGTTCGAGCGGATGCGTGGGCGCGATGTGCTCTGGCAGCCGGGCATGGACCACGCCGGCATCGCAACGCAGATGGTCGTGGAGCGCCAGTTGATGGAGCGCCAGGAGCCGGGTCGCCGCACGATGGGCCGTGAGAAGTTCGTCGAGCGCGTCTGGGAGTGGAAGGGCGAATCCGGCGGCATGATTGTCGACCAGCAGAAACGCCTGGGTGAAAGCTGCGACTGGTCCCGCGCACGCTTCACGATGGACGAAGGGCTAAGCAAGGCGGTCCTCAAGGTCTTCGTCGACTGGTACCGCGCCGGGCTGATTTACCGCGACAAGCGCCTCGTCAACTGGGACCCGAAATTCCAGACCGCGATCTCCGATCTGGAGGTCAATTCGGTCGAGACCAAGGGCCATCTCTGGCACCTACGCTACAAGATCAAGCAGCCGGGCAAGGCGAAATATATCGTCGTCGCCACGACGCGCCCGGAAACGATGCTCGGCGACACGGCCGTCGCGGTCCACCCGGACGACAAGCGCTGGAAACGCTACGTCGGCAAGATGGTCGAACTGCCGCTGA
>CAZNGB010000077.1:0-9225 GCA_964572465.1 uncultured Hyphomicrobiaceae bacterium | reverse complement strand
ATCCGCCAGTGGCTGAGCGCCACATAAAAGCCAAGTGCCGACCCGGCCTCGACCAACACCGACACCAGGATGATCAGCGCAAGCTGCACATGGTCGGTCCCGACGCCAGAAATATTTGACAGGATCGCCGCCTGCGGATCAGCCTCGGTTGCCGGCCCCGCGCCGCGCACATCGCTGAGCTCGGCGCGCACTGTCACGATGCGCTGGTCAAGCTTGGCGGCCTTGGCGGCTGCCGCCAGTTCGGCCTCCAGCGCGTGGAACTCCTTGCAATAGGCGATGCTTGGGGCCACGGTTGCGTTGGTGCAGCCAATGGTCGAGTCCCAGCGGCGGTGTTGCTTGTGCTGGGCGATGTTGCTCTCGACCACGCCCATCGGCCGGTGCTGCGGCAGTCCTTCCATCTGGTCGCGCAAGAACTGCAATTCCGCGCGCAGATCCTGGTAGTTGGCGGCGCTGATCGCGCGCTCGTTCACCGTGTCGCTGCGGTTGAGCGCGGCGAAGCCCAGCGAGGATGTCAGCGAATAGGCCGAGCAGATGACCAGCAGCAGCATCGCGCCCAGCGCCTGCGACCAGTGGCGGCGGCGCATCGCGGCGAGAATGAGGAATGGGATCAGCGCCTTCAGAACATCGGACGCTGCGCTGGCGGCCCCGTAGATATGCGCGTCAAACTCGGTCTTGCCGAGACTGAAGCCGAAGCGCCAATTCATTGCCGCGGATACGACGAGCAGTATTGTCGCCGCGAGAACCCCAAGCGCACCTAGAACATGTCTCATTGAACCAGCCCCCTGTTTGCCGCTTTACGCGGCATTTTCATCATCGGGGGCCTGGCGAAGGCCTTGCACGGGCGTACACGAATCCATCCAGGCGCGCACGGGCGCGTGGCCGGTAATCAATCAATTCGACGCAAAACGACTGCCCCGTCGCGAGTGTCCAGTCACGACGCGCTAGCCTGAATGTGGATGCTCTTTCGGCAGGGACTTCAATGTTGCCGCATCTGTCCCCAACACTGCCTCTTCGCGTTCCCGGGTGCCCGTTCGCCGTTATTATTTGACCGGGAGAGAACGAATCGACAGGCCGAAAAATTGAAGTGAGTCAGGCCCCCTCACCGCACAAGATAGCTGATTCGCGGCGGTCAAGGGAAGCTGATGTTTCGTCAAGATATTGTGCCGTTGTCCCCAGCACATTGCTGATTTTGTCACATGGCGGCGTACCTGAACGCCGTGTTCAGCGGGTTTCGCTTTCCGGCACATGCTTCAACCGGTCGAGCAGAGAGCCGGGCGTCTCGCCGGCTGTCTCGTTTGCGTCGGTTGGGTCAGACTTCGGCGGGCGGTCTTGGGCAGCGGCGGGCTCGTGATCGGTCTTGCTGGATTGTTCGGCGGGCGCGGGTTCTTCGGTCTGCGCTGGACCCTCAGCTTCGCCGGAAGCAGACGCCGCCGTCGTCGTCGACTCGACGCGCTTGCCCGAAATCGGCTTGTCAGAGGCAGGCTTGTCAGAGATCGGTTTGGCGCTGCGATAGCTGTCATAAAGGTTGGCATCGCCGTCGGTCTGGTCGCTCGCCATGCTTGGCTCCGACGCCGACGTTTGATCGGTGGTCTGCGGCCGCGACGCGCGCGCGGCGGCTGCCTCTGGATCGGATGCAGCGTCCGAATTTACGGGGCCGGGTGCAGCATAGTCCGTCGTATCAGGCTGGCCGTGCTCCCCGGTTTTCGGCTGTGCCGAATTCGGCGCTGTCTGTACGGTTGATTTGCCGCCGGGCCGCGCCTCTGCGGTATTGGTGATCGCCGGGCCCGCCTCGCTGACGCGCGAACCGTCGGTGTGGGTATCGGAAACCGCCGCACCGCCTAGCAGTCTGGCCGCGCTCACTTCGCCGGGCATGGGCGCTGGTTCCTCGTTCCGCGCGCTGCCAGATACCACCCTCATTGCCTTGCCGGTTGCGCCCGCCAGACCGGCGACCTTTTGAATTGCCCCGAGCGCAAGGCGCTTCGGCGCATCGGCTGCCCGCGCCAGTGCGCCGCCCGAGCGCGCGGAGCGTCGCGTCGGCAATGAGCCATCGCTCAAGCCAGATGCGCGCGCGCCGCCCACGCTGTCGCCAATGATCGCGTCGATAGAGCGCATCGGAGCGTCCATCTGCTCGGTGGGCGACGCTAGCTGGCGGGGCTGATCCGCGGCGGCGTCATGTGCGATCGCGCGCTGCGCCTCGCTCTGGGGCAGGGCAGAGGCCGCTGTCACGATATGATCCGCCAATTGCTGCAACTCGGTGCGCAGTTCCTTGACCTGGTTTGCCTCGCGGTCATAGGCGACGGCAAGGCGCTCGCGCAGCTTGGACAGCTCTACGTTCAGCCGGTCGTACTCCGCGCGATAGTCGTGGATCGTCCATTCGGTCGGCCGCAGCTTGAAGCGGCCTGCGTTCTGCGCGCCGGACATCTCCATCGCCTGGCGCAGCCGCGAGATCTCGGCCTGCTGCATCTCGGTGGTGCGCTGGGCGATGGCGAGCGCCTCCTCGCGGTGGCGCAGCCGGTTGACGATGGTGTTGATCTCGCTGTCGCGCACATGGACGAGTTGCTTGGCGTCATGCGCGGCGCGATTGAGTTCGGGCACGCGCGTGGCGATCGTCCGGCGCAGCACGGAGGCCGCGTTGTGCTCGGCGTCGAGCTGGCCGCGCAACTGGCGGGTCCTGTCGTTGAGATCGGCGATCTCCATTTGCAGGCGGCTGATCTTCACCAGCTGGCGCGCCGAACGCATCTTTTCCTGGGACAGAGCTGCTTCGAGGCGGCGAATGATAATCGCGTAGCTGGCGCGGATCTGATCGCGTTCGGCCTCGGCCTCGGCGATTGACATCGGCATGCTCTGCTCCAGCCGGCGCGCCGTGAGCCGCTCCGCTCTGCGCCAGAAGGCTGGCGCGAGCAACAGCGCCAGGAGCATCGCGATCAGAAAGCCCAGCGCGACCAGCATGATATACAGGATCATGGTCTTGCGGCTCCCCGATCAGACATGGCAACTCCCAAAACGCGGCAACGCGCGTCCACGCGCGATCTCCCTGATCGCGCCCCGGCTCCAACCTTCTTGCCGGATTATGCCGCCGCAGACAAGACGGCTCTGCGAACCGCCTGAGCTAGAACGGGTTCCAGGTAGGCCTGCGCGTGTACTTCAGATACCCGACATTCGCCCCAAGCCTGAGCCCGACGCCGGAGCGGATCGGCGCGAGCACCACATCGCCGTGGCGCTGGAACGTGATGCCGACCCCGCCGACGAAATAAGCGGACCCATCGACGCCGCCGAAGCGGTGATAAAGTTCGGCGGGATGTTGAATGTCATAGACCAGGATCATGGTCTTTGAGCCTTCCGCGCCGAAATCATAGCCGATCGACGGCCCCTGCCAGAACACCTTGTGGCGGCCGAGATGCTTCGTGTAGAGCATCCCCTCGCCATAGCGTAGCCCGGCCACGAACGCGCCGCCGGCTTCCTCGCCGAGAATGTATCCGTTGGGATAACCCTGCCGCGAAAACGCGTATTCGACGACACGCGCAAGCCCTTCGGTAACGGTGCCAAAAAAGCGGTGGCCAGCCGCGACGATCTCGTCGGCGGTGTAATTTTCATCCTCGTCATAAGCCTCGCGCGGCGGCGCATCATAACGCCTTGGCGGCTCGTCGGCATAACGTTCGTCGTAGTCGCGGCTGCCGCGGGGCGGGTCATCATAATAGCGATCATCGTAGCGACCGGTGTCGCGCGCCGGAGCCTCATCATACTGATCGTCGTAGGATCGGCGCTCGCGCGGCGGCGCCAGGCTCTCGGGCTCGTAACCGTCGCTGGTGCCCGCTTCGTCATCGTTGTTCCCTGCTTCGCCCTGCCACGGTGGCAGATAGCCCTCGTCCTGCTGAGCTTGCGCGAGCTTGATCGGCTCAGCGCCGACGGCCGGCACATTCAGCACAAAAGCCAGCGCGAAGGCCACAATGGCCAGCGGCTTCATCAACCCCGTCATCGGATCGGTCTCCCGTTCTCAGAGCCTACGCCGGGCGGCACGCGCCACAGCGAATCGGCATCTTGTTTCCAGTTTTGCGGATAATGGTAAACTGTGGCTAAAGCCCGCCAATGTTTCGCGCTGCCGATTTATTATCCCCGCGCAGGCGGGCGCCCCCAGGCAATGAAGCCAGGGTTGCGATAGCTGTCTTTGGCCTTGCCATAAGTCAGCGGTGCGTCCTGTTCGGCAAGCACCACGCCGCCGGCTGCGCGCAAGATCGCATCGCCCGCTGCGGTGTCCCACTCGCAGGTCGGGCCAAGCCGGGGATAAACATCGGCCAGACCTTCCGCGATGCGGCAGAACTTCAGCGATGATCCGGCCTGCCGGATGTCCGCGATGGCATGGGCCTTGAGGAAAAGCTGTGTCGCTTCGTTCATGTGCGAGCGGCTGGCCAGCGCGACAAGCTGGCCCGGTGCCGGCATGCGCGTTTGCACTGGCGTATGCGCGACGGCGTCCAGCGGTTTGATCGCGCCCGTCCCGACCTGGGCCTTGATCGCGCGGTTCTCCGAGAGCGTGAGGAAAAGCTCGCCTAGCGCGGGGGCGAGGATCAGCCCGAAGCGCGCCAGCCCGTTGCGCACCAGCGCGATATTGACAGTGAACTCGCCGGTCCCGCTGACGAATTCCTTGGTGCCGTCGAGCGGATCGACAAGGAAGAAGGTCTCACTTGGTTCAGGCGTTATGCCGGATGCGGCAGCCTCTTCCGCGACGACTGGCACGCCGGGCGCGATGCGGGCAAGATCATCCAGGATGATGCGCTCGGCAGCCTCGTCAGCATCGGTCACCGGGCTGGCATCTGCTTTGGCCCGCACGTTCAGACCGCTGGCATAGATTTCCAGGATTGTTTGGCCAGCGCGCTGTGCGGTCTCGCATAGGGCCGCGGCCAGCGCGTCAAAGTCAATCTCGGGCGTCGTCATAGCAGTCTCCCCGCCGACCGCGTTCGCCAAGAGGGGTATCAGCTTGACCACGGCCCGCCAAGCGGCAGGTCTTGAGCCGCGCTTGCGTTGAAGCCGTGGCGAAGGTTTTCCACGATCTGGTGCGCATCAATAGCCAAAATTAGGTGTTTTGCGTGCAGATCAACGGGGATATGCCCGAAGCCGCTTGGCAGTCGCGGGCGAACAACTATACCACTTAAGGGTGTGGCAACGGGACAAACTTGCGCCCACACTGCGAGGGCAGGGCTGGTAAGCCCGCCGATCTGATTGTGCCATGCCAAGGAATTTTCCTGCTCCGGCGCTACCGGGCCGGGGCGGTCGCGAGGCAGTCGAATTCTTGAGGAGGCGGAATGACAGTGAAGCCGGCTTTGGCCGACATCCAGCTAACGGCGTTCATGTCGAGCAGGATTTGTCACGATCTCGTCGGTCCTATCGGGGCGATCAGCAACGGCCTTGAGCTTCTGGAAGAAGAAACCGACGAAGATGCGCGCGCTTACGCCCAGGAGGTGATCCTTAACAGCGCGCAGGCCGCCTGGACCCGGCTGGAGTTCGCCCGGCTGGCTTTCGGCGCGTCGTCGGGGATGGGCCAGGCCGTCGATCTGGGCCAGGCCGAGCGCATCGCCCGCGGGTATGTCGAGGAGGGCAAGCATCGGTTGCACTGGCATGCGCCGCGACACCTTCAACTCGACAAGAGCCATGCGCGGCTATTGATGATCATGATCGCCATTGCCATTCCGGCGCTACCAGTAGGCGGTGACCTGCATGTCGAAGTGAAAGATGCGAAAGCCGGGCCGAAGATGAGCGTGCGCTGCGCGGGCCGCAATGCGCGTATCCCGGACAAGGTCGATGGCATCCTCTCTGGCATGGACCTTGACGAACTGGATCCGCGCTCGATCCTGCCCTATTACGCCGCGCGCCTGGCCGACGAGGCCGGCATGGCCATTGGGGTCGCCAAAGCGGGGCAGGACGTGGTGTTCACCGCCGCGCCTGAATAAGCGTTTAGCGATTCATTAAAGTCTGACGCGCACTCTCACGTCGTTCCGCGTAAAGAGTGAGCGTCCCGATGCCCTATTGCCTGATTGCCGATGACAGCCCGGCCATGCGCAAGGTGCTGCGCGGTCTCCTGAGCGAACTCGGGTTTGAAGCCGGCGAGGCGGGGAACGGGCTGGAGGCGCTGGAAAGCTGCTTGGCGCGCACGCCCGATGCGCTGCTGCTGGACTGGAACATGCCCTTGATGGACGGGCTGGAGGTGCTCGCCGCTCTGCAAGACACCCGGGCGCGCCCCAAGGTTATCTTCTGCACCACCGGCGCGGAGCCAGCACCGATCGTCCGCGCGATGGCGGCCGGCGCGAGCGAATACCTGGTCAAACCGTTCGACAAGAATATCCTGGCAAGCAAATTCGCCAGTCTGGGCTTAGCCTGATTTATCACGCCACCTGTATTGCGCCACCCATCTCTAATCCTTCTTGCCTAGCCAGGCATTTCGTCGCACCATATTCGGTACAAGTCATAAAGATGCGGGTCAAACGCGCATTTTCCGAGGAAGCGTCATGCGCCGCGCGCGATTGGCCGCGGCATCGTCTTTGGGAGGCTAGTCATGAATGTGGCGTCTATCCTGAAACATAAGGGTCGCGACTGCGCAACCATCGCCAGCGACAGGTCGGTCCAGGAAGCCGTGCGGCTCATGACCGACAAGAACATTGGCGCGCTGGTCGTGGTGAATGAGGCCGGTGACATCTCTGGCATCGTCTCGGAGCGCGACGTCGTTGCCAATCTGGCAAATGGGCAGGCTGATCTGCTGGCCGCGCCGGTCTCCCGGATTATGACGCGAGAGGTGTTCACTTGTGGCCCCTGCGACAGCACGGAACAACTGATGGCGCAGATGACGAACAGCCGCATCCGCCATTTGCCGGTGAAAGAAGACGGCAAGCTCGCGGGGATCATCTCGATCGGTGATGTGGTGAAGTGGCGGATCGCCGAGATCGAGTCGCGCAACGCCGCGCTGCAGGAATATATCGCGACCGGTTAATCGCCCTTGCCGTAAACGGTATCAGGGTCGAATACCCGTTCGGCGTCGCACATTTCCAGCCGGGTCTCCACGCCGGCAGGCTGCCCGAGCGGCACCGCGCGGTAAAAGCACGAGCGCCGGCCCGTGTGGCAGCAGCCGCCTGAGCCACCCATCCGCACCTTCAGCCAGATCGCGTCCTGATCGCAGTCGGTGCGCATTTCCACGACTTGCTGCGTGTTGCCGCTGTCCTCGCCCTTGCGCCAGAGCTTCCCGCGCGAGCGACTCCAGTAGTGCGCCTCGCCGGTCACGATTGTGCGCGCAAGCGCGAGCGCGTTCATATAGGCCAGCATCAGGACCTCGCCGGTCTGCGCATCGGTCGCGACGACGGGCAGCACCCCGCCTTCGCCAAATTTCGGCGCGAAAACCTCGCTCTCCTCGATATCCACGCTCTCGCGCGCGGCGAAGCCCTGTCCTGCCGTGTCGTCTTGCGTCATTCATTCATCTCCTGTGGCCCGCGCGATTTCGCCTCTCCACTTTGCATCCAAATGTTGTACAAGGCGGCGCATGGCGCAAGCGAACCCTTCACCCGCAAACCCCCAGAGGAAAACCCGCCGGCGCAGGCCGCGCTCCCGGCTGAAGCGCGAGGCAATCGCGGAGATGTTCGCCCGCTTCGAGCAGGTGAAGCCCGCGCCAGAAAGCGAACTGGACTATCGCAACGCGTTCACGCTGCTGGTCGCGGTGGTGCTATCCGCCCAGGCGACCGATGCCGGCGTGAACAAGGCCACCGAAAAGTTGTTCGCTGAAGCCGATACGCCAGAGGCAATGCTGGCGCTCGGCGAGGAGCGCGTGCGCGACATGATCAAGACGATCGGGCTTTATCGCAACAAGGCGAAGAACGTCATCGCGCTGTCGCAAAAACTGATCGAGGATTTCGGCGGCGAAGTTCCGCGCGACCGCGCGGCGCTGGAGAGCCTGCCCGGTGTGGGCCGCAAGACCGCCAATGTCGTGCTGAACGTCGCCTTCGGCGAGCCGACGATGGCCGTCGACACCCACATTTTCCGCGTGAGCAATCGCACCGGGCTTGCACCGGGGAAAACCCCGCTGGAGGTGGAGCAGGGGCTGGAGGCGGTCGTGCCGGCCGATTACGCGCTACACGCGCATCACTGGCTGATCCTGCATGGGCGCTATGTCTGCAAGGCGCGAAAGCCGCAGTGCGGGGATTGTGCGATCCGCGATTTGTGCCTGTACCCCGAAAAGACCGCCTGAGCGCGGCCAATCACGAACACCAACCCGAAAGAGTAGCCTATGAGCACGGAACTTGATGTGGTCGGTATCGGTAACGCCATCGTCGATATCATCGCGCGCTGCGACGACGATTTCATCGCCGCCGAGGGGCTGGCGAAAGGCGGCATGCGCCTGATCGACGCCGACGAAGCTGACCGGCTGTACGCCAGGATGGGGCCGGCCACGGAGATGTCCGGCGGCTCGGCGGCCAATACCTGCGCGGGGCTGGCCTCGCTCGGGTCGCGCACGGCCTTCATCGGCAAGGTCGCGGGCGACCAGTTCGGCACGGTCTTCGCGCACGACATTCGCGCCATCGGCGTGGAATACGAAACCCCGCAGAGCCATAGCCAGTCGCCGACCGCGCGCTGCCTCGTGCTGGTGACGCCAGACGGCGAGCGCACCATGAGCACCTATCTCGGCGCGTCCACCGAGCTGGGGAATGGCGAGATCGTGCCCGAGCTGATCCGCTCCGCGCGCGTGACCTACCTGGAGGGGTACCTGTTTGACCCGCCAGAGGCGAAGGCCGCGTTCCACGACGCCGCGCGCATCGCCGCCGAAGCCGGCCGGCAGGTCGCGCTGAGCCTGTCCGACACCTTCTGCGTCGAGCGCCACCGCGCCGCGTTCCGCAGCCTGATCCAGGGCGGGGTGGATGTGCTGTTCGGCAACCAGGAGGAGGTCTGCGCGCTCTACGAGACCGACACGCTGGACGACGCGCTGGCGCAACTGCGCGCGGAATGCACGCTGGCGGCGGTGACGCGCAGCGGCGATGGCTCGATCATCATGACGCCGGAGGACACGATCGAAATTCCGGCTGTGCGGGTCGATGAGGTGGTGGACACGACCGGCGCGGGCGATCTTTACGCCGCCGGCTTTCTGTACGGCTTGGCGCGAGAACGGCCGCTGGCGGAATGCGGCCAGCTGGCGAGCCTCGCCGCGGCGGAGATCATCTCGCATATCGGCGCGCGGCCGGAGACTTCGCTCGCGGA
>CAZNGB010000076.1:6595-9267 GCA_964572465.1 uncultured Hyphomicrobiaceae bacterium | reverse complement strand
ACGTTGAGGAAATCGACCATGCCGGTGTCACGCAGGCGCCGGGAAATCTCCAGGCCTTCCTCGGCGCTAATCCCCTCGGGCGCCACCTCATCGGCGGTGTAGCGGAAGCCGACGATGAACTCCGGCCCGACGCGCTCGCGCACGGCGCGCAGCACTTCCATCGAGAAGCGCAGGCGATTGTCCAGATCGCCGCCATAAGGCGGATCAAGCTCATTGGTGCGCGGCGACCAGAAGCTGTCCATCAGGTGGCCGTAGGCCTGCAGCTCAATGCCGTCGAGGCCCGCCTCTTTCATGCGCTCGGCGGCGTCAGCGTAATCACCGATGATCCGGGCAATGTCCCAGTCCTCGATCTTTTTCGGGAACGCGCGGTGCGCCGGCTCGCGGGCGTGAGACGGCGAGACGACCGGCAGCCAGTCGCCGTTACTCCAATGCGTGCGCCGACCGAGATGGGTGAGCTGGATCATCACCGCGCAGCCGTGCGCGTGGCAGGCGTCGGCCAGTTCGCGCATCCACGGCACCACCTCGTCCTTCCAAGCGGCGATGTTGTTGAACGCTGGCGGGCTGTCGCGGGAGACGGACGCGGAGCCAGCGGTCATGGTCAGGCCGAGCCCGGCGCGTGCGCGTTCCTCATGATAGGCGCGGTAACGCTCCTTCGGCACGCCGTCTTCGGCATAGGCCGGCTCGTGCGCGCTCGTCATGATACGGTTTTTCAGGCGCAGCTGCTTCAGGTCATAGGGCTGGAGCAGCGGGTCGGCGATCATCGTTGTGCTCCTGAACGGGCCCTTTAAGACTAGGCGGCGCGGCGAACCGCAGCTCAGTCTAGGAGGATGCACCAGCGCGCCTCCGTCCTCGACTCGACATAAATGTCGACAAAAACGACATTGGTGTCAATTCGTTTGCCGCACCCTGCCGATGCTGGTATTCCCTGAGAGATGAACAAGCTCGCGGTCCAGCCTCAGCGCGGCACCCGGGATCTCTGGCTCGACGCGGCTTACGAGGCGCTGGTCGAAGGCGGCGTGGAAGCTGTGCGCGTGATGCCGATCGCCGAAAACCTCAGCGTGTCACGTACTAGCTTCTATTGGCATTTCGAGGACCGCGAGGCGCTTCTTAACGCGCTTGTTACCCAGTGGCGTGACAAGAACACCGGCAATCTCATCGCCCAGACCCACCAGTTTGCCGAGACGATCTGCGAGGCAGTGCTCAACCTGTTCGATTGCTGGATCGACCCGGAGCTGTTCGACGCGCGGCTGGAATTCGCCATGCGCAACTGGTCGCAGACCTCGCCCGAGTTGAAGCAGATTTTCGCGCAGACCGACGCCGAGCGCATCGCGGCCATTCGGGCCATGTTCGCGCGCTTCGGTTTTGACGGCAATCAGGCCGATATCCGTGCGAGCACTATCTATCTGACACAGGTCGGCTATATTTCCATTGAGGCTGAAGAGCCGCTGGCGGAGCGCATCCGCCGCATGCCCGATTATGTTGAGACCTATACCGGTCGGGCCCCGTCGCAAAACGAGATCGACCGCTTCATGGCGCGGCACCGTGCCCGGCTGGATCGCTGAGCCGGCCAGAGTAAGGACGACAAGGAGAGCTTTGTGAGACTTGGCTTTATTGGCACAGGCGCTATTTCGGCTGCGGTCATCCACGGGATCAGCAAGGCTTGGGGCGACGGCAACCAGATCACCGTTTCGCCGCGCTCGGCGGAAGTGTCGGAGGACCTCGCTCAGCGCTATCGCTGGGTGCGCCGCGCGGTTTCGAACCAGGAAGTCGTGGACGAAAGCGACGTTGTGTTTCTCGGCGTAATGCCACAACAGGCGGCGCAGGTCATCCGCGAACTGCGACTACGTGACGGCCAGATCCTCGCCAGCTTCGTTGCTGGACTGCATGTGGCGGCCCTGCAAGAGTTGACTGGCCCGGAAGTGGAGGTCTGCCGGGTGACACCGCTGCCGCCGATCGCGCAGCTCGAAGGGCCGGTGATGCTGTATCCCGCGCTCGGGCAGGTGCGCCAGCTCATCGCGCCGCTTGGTGTGTTAATCGAACCGGAAAGTGACGCCGCGATGGCTTCGCTGAGCACTGCCAGCGGACTGATGTCCAGCTTTTTCCGGCTATCGCAGGAGGCGGTTGGCTGGCTGGAGGCGCGCGACCTGCCGCGCACCCAGGCGCGGGATTATGTGATGGCCATGTTCGCCGCGCTGTCGAAGGCCGCGCTGCGCCATGACCCCGCCGCGCTTGAGGCGTTGCCGGGCGCGCATGAAACCCCAGGTGGGATCAACGAGGCCTGCCGCGAACATCTGGAACGCGAAGAATGGTTCGCTGAGTTCGCTCGGGCGATGGACACGATCGACGCGCATTCGCGCAGCCTGTCGAATTAACCTGTGTCCGCGCTGGCGACCGGCGTGTCGGCCCCCGGGCAAGCTCGCTGCGCGATGACCGGAGCGTAGCGCCATACGCGGTGCGCCGGATTGTCAGGGATATCAGCATGACACGTGCGCAGCATCCAGGCATTCAGTTCGACGTCGCCGTGAAAACAGACACCAAGTGGCCGTCCCCAGATACCGGCTGCGGACAGTGCATCGTTTCCGGTGATCCAGCAATGGACCTGTTCGCCACCCACACGCCAATGCAAGGCAAACGCGCTGCGCTCGATACATTCCGGCCGGGACAGCAGCTTG
>CAZNGB010000076.1:0-6495 GCA_964572465.1 uncultured Hyphomicrobiaceae bacterium | reverse complement strand
TTTTACCCATCCCGTTACGAACTGATCTTCTTCATGAACTCCATAGGTAACGGGAACACGATTGTCGAGGTCTTATTTCCGGCGATGTCCTGCAACGCCTCGAAATACCGCAACTGCATGGCATTGCCTTCCGCCGACATGATCTGCGCTGCCTCCACGAGCTTCTGCGCCGCCTGCTGCTCGCCCTCCGCGTTGATGATGCGCGCGCGGCGATAGCGCTCAGCTTCCGCCTGCCGGGCGATGGCCCGGACCATGCTCTCATCGATGTCGACATGCTTGATCTCGACATTGGACACCTTGATGCCCCATGCATCGGTCTGCTCGTCGAGGATCTGCTGGATGTCGGCGTTGAGCTTGTCGCGTTCGGCCAGCATCTCGTCCAGTTCATGCTTGCCTAGTACCGAGCGAAGCGTGGTCTGCGCGAGCTGACTGGTGGCCTTGGTAAAGTTCTCGACGTTGATGATCGCCTTCTCCGCATCGACGATCCGGTAGTAGATCACCGCGTTGACCTTCACCGACACGTTGTCACGCGAGATAACGTCCTGGGACGGCACGTCCTCGGTGAAGATGCGCATATCCGCTTTCACCATCTGCTGGACAACGGGGATGATGATGATCAGGCCTGGCCCGGCGACTCGCGTGTAGCGCCCCAGCGTGAACACGACGCCGCGCTCGTACTCGCGCAGAATCTTGATGGCTGAGCTGAGCACAAAGATGATGAGGCCCGCGAGGACCAGAATGGCGATAGCGTCAACTTGTAGGAACTGCATGGCGAGGCTCCTTTTATGGCAAAATTCGATATCGGCGAAAGAAGGTCAGCCAGATTTACGCCCGCGGTCGCGTGCTCCGACCATCAGCGTCAGCCCGTCGATTTTCTTGATCTCCACCTCATCGCCCGGCCTGACGTCGACATCGCCGCGCGCGTGCCAGCGGTCGCCGTGGGCGCGGACGTAACCCTCGCCGTTTGACCATTCCAGCACGGTCGCCGCTTCGCCGGCATAAGGGTTCGGCCCCGTCGTGACCCTTCGCGTCTGCGAGCGCCAGGCGTAGCCCAGTAGGATCACGAGCAGCAGCCCGCTGGCCAGCGCCGTGCCGGCGATCACGCCGGTGGAGAGTTGAAACTCGGGCACATCCGTATCGATCAAAAACAGCGAGCCGAGGATGAAGGCGGCCAGACCGCCAAAGCCCAGTATTCCGAATGTGGGCGTCAACGCCTCGGCGACCATGAAGGCCAACCCGAGCAGCACCAGTGTCAGCCCGGCATAGTCAAGCGGTAGCTGGTTGAGCGAATAAAGCCCGATGACGAGGCAGATCACGCCAATGACGCCAGGGCCGATCGTGCCGGGGTTGGCGAACTCGAAGATCAGCCCGTAGATGCCGATCAGCATGAAGATGAACGCGACGTTGGGGTTGGCGAGGATGCCGAGGACGCGGGTCAGCGTGCTTGGCTCGAAGGTCTCAAGCTGGATGCCTGTCGTGTCGAGCACGCGCTCAACATCGCCAATTTCGACCGTGCGGCCATCAACCTGTTGCATCAGGTCGGTCAGGCTCGTCGAAACGATCTCGATCACGCCCTTGTCGAGTGCCTCGCTCGCGGAAATGCTGGCGGCCTGGCGCACAGCCTGCTCCGCCCATTCGGCGTTGCGCCCGCGCAACTCGGCAAGACTGCGGATGAAGGCGACTGCGTCGTTAACGGCTTTGGCCGTGCCCGGGTCATCTGGCTGGCTGGGGCTTTCGGATTGATTTTCGCTGTCGGAGCCTTGCTCGCCCGCGCCTTCCCCCTCAGAGCCTTCTTCGGACTGATCCTGATTGCCGCCGCCATCGTCGTTCTGCGGCTCGGAGCCGGGTAGGCTTGGGGTGCCGCCCATCTGCACCGGAGTTGCAGCGCCGATATTGGTGCCTGGCGCCATCGCGGCGAGATGCGTAGCGTACATGATGTAGGTCCCGGCGCTGGCTGCGCGCGCGCCTGCGGGAGCAACATAACCGATGACGGGAACAGGCGCGGCGATGATCGCGCGGATGATGTCGCGCGTGCTGGTCACAAGTCCGCCGGGCGTGTCGATCCGCAGCACGGCAAGCGTCGCGCCGCGGCTTTCGGCCTCCTTGAGCCCGTTTTCGACCAGCCGGGTGGTCGCGGGGCCAATCGCGCCGTCGATTTCGATAACGAGGCCGCTTTTGATCAGCGCTGGCTCGGCTGGGTCTTGGGCCCGTGTACCGAGCATCGACGCGACTAGCATCACCGCGCCGAGCGCGATGAAGAACGTCGCCAACGCGCGAAACGCCGTGCGAGCCTTACGCATGATTATCTCCCGGCCTTGCGGGCAGCCTTCACCGAATGGTCGCAGGCGGCCGTGCAAGCGGAAGTGTATGTTAGGGCGTGGCTCAAGGCAACGCGCTGACCCGTGAGCTATTACCGCACCCGCACAAAAATATGGGCGAATGCCGTGCGCCAGGCATCAGAGCGCGAGGTATTGCTGGCGCAACTCCTCGCTGTCGATCACCTCCTGCGCCGTACCGTCGAAGACCACCTGTCCCATATCGAGGATAATGCACCTATCGGCGAGATGTAGCGCGGCGATTGCGTTCTGCTCGACGATAATTGTGGTGATGCCAAGCTTTTTGATGTCGGACAGGATGCGCTCAATCTCCTGAACGATCACCGGCGCCAGTCCCTCGTATGGCTCGTCCAGCAGCAGCAGCCTGATATCCTGGGCCAGCGCCCGGGCGATTGCCAGCATCTGCTGCTCGCCGCCTGACAGCGTCACGCCCTCTTGCCACCTGCGCTCGCCCAGCCGAGGGAATGCCTCGTAAATACGCTCGAAGCTCCAGCCATGCGGCGCGGAAATCTGGGCCAGCTTGAGATTTTCTTCCACGGTCAGGCCGGGAATGATCCGCCGGTCCTCCGGCACCAGCGCAATGCCGGCGCGCGAAGCTTCATGGGCGCGCAATTCGTGCAGCGGCTGATGATCGAGCCAGATCTCGCCGTGCTTGAGTTCGGGGCTATCAAGACGCGCGATCGTGCGCAGCGTCGAGGTCTTTCCCGCGCCATTGCGACCCAGAAGCGCCAGAATCTCGCCTTCGCGGATATCGAAACTGACGCCCTGGACGATGTAGCTCTCGCCGTAATAGGCGTGCATTTCCCAGGCGGAAAAGTAAGCGCGCTGCCCCCCTTGCGAGCGCACTGGCTCGACACTTGGGGCCCGGTCCTTGGCAAAGTTGACGCCAAGCGGCGCTGTTTGTTCACTCATAAATGGGCTCCTCCGAGATAGGCTTCCTGCACCTTCGGGTCGCCTTTGATAGCTGTAGGCTCGCCTTCGACGAGCACGGTCCCCTGTGCCATGACAGAAATTTTCTGCGCGAGCGAAAAGACGACATGCATGTCATGCTCGATGACGACCTTGGTGATGCCGCGCTCACCAATCTGCTTGAGCAGGTCGATCGTCGCGTTGGTGTCGGCGCGAGACATGCCTGCGGTCGGCTCGTCGAGAAGTAGCAGCTTGGGATGCTGAACAAGACACATTGCCATCTCAAGCCGCCGCTTGTCGCCGCGCGAAAGGCTTGAGGCGGTCAAGTCCTTAATGTTGATGAGGCCAACTTCTTCAAGCACATGCTCGGCTTCATCCATCAAGTCCCCTTGGGTCTCCACACGTGCCCAGGGATGGAAGTTGAATGCGCCGTCACGCTTCGCCAGCGCCGGGACGATCACATTCTCGATGAGTGTCAGGTCAGGAAAGATTTCCGGTGTCTGAAACACACGCGACACCCCCAACTGGTTGATCTCGTGGGGGCGACGCCCGATCAGCGACTCACCTTTGAACGTCACGCTGCCGCTATCAGGCAGCAGACGGCCGACCATGCAGTTCAGCAGGGTCGATTTGCCAGCGCCATTCGGACCAATTATCGCGTGGACACTGCCCTCCTCAACGCTCAGATTGACATCGCGCAGCGCTTGCACGCCACCGAAATTCTTGTTCACGCCCCGAACTTCAAGAGTTGCCACAGAACTCTCCCTTACTCTGCGGGCTGGCGTTGGCCGGCCGGCGCGCGCTCGGGTTCATCGTCCTGAGTGCGCCGTGAGCCCATCTTCGCCAAACGGCTGAAACCTTCCATCAGTCCGCCGGGCAAGAAGATCACCACGAGCATGAACATCAAGCCGAGCGTCATCAGCCAGCCGTCACCGACGAAGAGTTGTGCAACGTTCACCGCTACGTTCTGCAGGCCATCGGGCATGAAGGCGAACATCTCGTTGAGGTCGCGCTCGTTGAGCCGCGAAAAGATGTTCTCGAAATACTTGATCATGCCCGCGCCCAGGACTGGTCCGAGCAGCGTACCCGCGCCACCGAGGATGGTCATGAGCACAACCTCGCCGCTGGCGGTCCAGAACATCCGCTCAGCGCCCGCAAGCGGGTCAACCGCGACCATGAGGCCGCCAGCAAGGCCCGCATACATCCCAGAAATCACGAAGACCACCAGCATGTAAGGCTTGGTATTGATGCCGACGTAATTCAGCCGGGTCTGGTTGGATTTCACCGCGCGCAGCGTCATCCCGAAAGAGGATCGGAAGATGCGAATCGAGATGTAGAAGGCGATCAACATCATGAGCGCGCAGAAATAATAACCAAAATTCAAAGTGAAAGCCCAGCCGCCCATGGTCAGCTCGAACCCGTCGCGCATCGTTATGCCGAACAGGTTAGTGGCCGGGATCGAGCCCGCCTCGCTGCTCCCTTCGAGAATACGCGGGTCCGCAAGCGAAAGCTGCAAGCCGGTTTCCCCCGCAGTGATCGGCGTTAGCACCGAATAAGCCAGCGCAAACGACATCTGGGCGAAGGCCAGTGTCAGGATCGCGAAATAGATGCCCGCCCGCCGGAGACAGATGTATCCAATGACCACGGAAAAGATGCCGGCGACAAGAATCGATGCGGCGATGGCAGGTAGCACATTCACCGTCAAGAGCTTCATCATCCAGACGCCGGCATAGGAGCCGATGCCGAGAAAGGCTGCGTGCCCGAACGACAGATAGCCGGTCAGACCGAACAGCAGATTAAAACCGATCGCGAAGATGCCGAAGATCACAAAGCGCTGCATCAAGTCTGGATAGCCTGCGTTGAACCTTGCCATTCCGGAGTCCACCGGAAAGGGGTTCAACAGAAACGGCGCCAGGATGGCCAGCACCACGACGAGCAAGAAGAGATAGAGATCCTTGCGCTGCAGTCCGAACATATCCCTACTCCTCCATCACGCCCTTTTGGCCCATCAGGCCGCGCGGACGCACGAGCAGCACGATGATCGCGACGAGATAGATGATGATCTGGTTGATGCCAGGGAGCACGCTGATAACCGCCCCCATCGAGGCAAAACTCTCCAGTATCCCAAGCAAAAAGCCCGCGGCGACCGCGCCCGGCAGGCTGCCCATGCCGCCGACCACCACCACCACGAAGCTCAGCACGAGGAAGTTCATCCCCATGTTGTAATTGGGCGAAACGATCGGGGTGTACATAACGCCGGCCAGCCCGGCGACAATCGCTGCGAGTGCGAACATGATCGTGAAGCGCTGGCCGATATTGATCCCTAACAGCCCCACCGTCTCGCGGTCGGCCATGCCAGCGCGCACCACCATGCCGAAGGTCGTGTAGCGAAGAAACGCGAATATCGCGGCGATCACGACCAGGGCGAAGCAGAAGTAAATGAACCGCCAATAGGGATAAATGATCGTTGAAGCGTCGAGCCCGATGAGGACGCCGAAGTCAATCGAACCATTAAACGCGTCCGGCGCGGGCATCGGGATCGGGTTCGCGCCGTAAAAATACTTGATGATTTGCTGCAAGACGATGGCAAGGCCGAAGGTCACAAGGATTTGGTCAGCGTGCGGACGCTTGTAGAAGTGCTTGATCAGCCCGCGCTCCATCGCCAGACCAATCAGCGCCATGACAGGAATCGCAAAAAGAATAGATAGCGGCACGGACCAGTCTATCAGGAAGGTGCCCACCGCCTCGCCGAACCACGCCTCGACATAGGGGGTTTGCACTCTCAAGGGGTTGCCAAGAAAGTCCGTTCGCGTCGGATCGATCGTCTCGAAAGACGCCGTGAATAGGGTGCTGATAGTCACAGCGCAGAAAGCGCCCAGCGCAAAAAGCGCGCCGTGGGCGAAGTTCACCACGCCGAGGGTGCCGAAGATCAGGGTCAGGCCCAATGCAATCAGCGCATAGGCCGATCCTTTGTCCAGACCGTTGAGAATTTGCAGGAGTATCGCGTCCATCGCATCCACCATCGCGATTATCGTCTCCCGCTAGTGCGGGAGACAGGACCGGGTCGCGGGGCTGCCGCTTCGAACGACTGCCCCGCTTGTTCCGGTATCAGGCGCGATTAGGCTCCTGGATTGCACTCGCCGAGTTCGCCGCCAGCGAACTGCGGATGATCCGTGCCATACCAGACCTGGTCGACTGGCGTAACTTCGACGATTTCAAGCAGGTCGAACTCGGATTGTGGGTTCTCCTT
>CAZNGB010000075.1:5687-9306 GCA_964572465.1 uncultured Hyphomicrobiaceae bacterium | reverse complement strand
GCTCGGGCGCGCGGGTGATCCTGGCGGAGGAGACGGCGGAACTGGGCGGCTCGCTCTTGTCGATGAACCCCGGCGACACGCGGATCAGCGGGCAGCTGCCGCATGAGTGGGTGGCGCAGGCCGAGGCCGAGTTTGCCGGTACGGCCGAGATGATTGTTCTCAAGCGCACCGCCGCAACCGGCTATTACAGCGATAATCTCGTCTTACTGCACGAGAAGCTGCACGACCACCTGCCCGAAGCGGATCGCGACGCCAATGCGCCGCGCCAGCGCATCTGGCGGGTGCGCGCCAAACGCGTGGTTTTGGCGACCGGCGCGGTGGAACGCCCGCTGGTGTTCGACGGCAACGACCGTCCGGGCATCATGCTGGCGGGCGCGGTGCGGACCTATCTGCACCGCTACGGGGTGCTGCCGGGCCAGAAGGCGCTGATCTTCACCAACAATAACAGCGCCTGGCATGCCGCGTTTGACCTCAAGCGTGCGGGTGCGCAGGTGGCGGGTATCATCGATCTGCGCCACGAGATCGAGCCGGACTTGCGCAGCGCGGCCGCCGGGTTTGACATCCCTGTCCATGCGGGTGCAACCGTGGATGGCACGCTTGGGCGCAAGCGCATTGAAAGCGCCGCGGTTCAGCCGATCAGTGCCGATGGCCAGCCCGTGGGCGAGCCGAACGACATCGAATGCGACTTGCTGGCCGTCTCCGGCGGTTGGTCGCCGAACGCCGCGCTGTTCTCGCAGTCGCGCGGGCAGTTGCGTTACGACGAGGAGCTGGCGGCCATGCGCCCGTTCAAGTCGTGGCAGGCGGAAGTCTCGGCCGGGCGCTGCAACGGTGTGATGGACCTTGTCGAGCGACTGAACGAAGGCGCGCGCGCCGGAGCCGACGCAGCCCGCGCTAGCGGTTTCGAAACCTCGCCAGCCAACGCGCCAGAGATCGACACGCCGGAAATCCGCCGGATCCCTTATGCGATCCGTGCCGCCTGGTCTCCGATTTCATCGAAACCCGCGCACAAGCAGCGCGCTTTCATCGACCTGCAGAACGACGTGACGGTGAAGGACCTCAAGCTCGCGGTGCAAGAAGGCTACAAGTCCGTCGAGCACGCCAAGCGCTACACCACGACGGGCATGGGCACCGACCAGGGCAAGGTGGTCGGCGTCAACGCCTTCGGCTTGCTGGCCGACACGATGGACAAGGCCGTCGCAGAGATCGGCGTGACGACCTATCGCCAGCCCTGGAAGCCTGTGCAGCTCGGCGCTTTCGCGGCTCAGCATACCGGCGACTTCTTCGAGCCGCGCCGCACCGTCCCCGCGCATGACTGGCATGTCGCCAACGGCGCGCAGTTCGAGATTGTCGGCGACTGGCTGCGGCCGCGCGTCTATCCGCGTGCTGGCGAAAGCTTCGAGGATGCGCTGCAGCGCGAATGCTTCGCCGCGCGCACGGCCATCGGCGTGCTCGATGCCTCCACCCTCGGCAAGGTCGATATCCGCGGCAAGGACGCGCGCGAATTCCTTAACCGCGTCTACACCAATAGCTGGACGAAGCTTGCGCCGGGCCGCGCCCGCTACGGGCTGATGCTGGGCGAGGACGGCATGGTGATGGATGACGGCGTGACCGCCTGCATCGCCGATGACCATTTCCACATGACCACCACGACCGGCGGTGCGGCACGTGTGCTGGGCTGGCTGGAAGACTACCTGCAGACCGAATGGCCGGACTTGGAGGTCTATCTCACCTCAGTCACCGAGCAGTGGGCGGTGGCCAGCATCTGCGGCCCGCATTCGGCGAAACTCGTCAGCGAGCTGTGCCCCGACCTGGACACCGACCCCGCCAGGTTCAAGTTCATGAGTTGGCAGGAGGCGCATATCGACGGCGTGCCGGTGCGTGTATTCCGCATCTCCTTCACGGGCGAGTTGTCCTACGAAATCAATATTCCGGCGTGCTACGGCAAATGGCTGTTCGAGCGCATCTTCGCCGCCGGCGCGAAATACGGCGCGACGCCGTATGGCACGGAAGGCATGCACCTGCTGCGGGCTGAGGTCGGGTTCATCATCGTCGGACAGGACACCGACGGCACGACCACGCCGCTCGATCTGCGCATGGACTGGGCGGTGAAGAAAACGGGCGATTTCATCGGCAAGCGCTCGCTCTCGCGCTCCGACACTGCGCGGCCAGACCGCTGGCAACTCGTGGGGCTGTTAAGTGAGGATCCGGAGGATGTGCTGGTCGAAGGGTCTTACTTGCGCGACACGCCAGAAGAAGACGTCACGCCAATGAAGAAGGCTGGGCATGTCACGTCGAGCTATTACAGCCCGGTGCTGAAGCGCGCCTTCGCCCTCGGGCTGGTTGAGCGCGGCGGCGAGCGCATCGGCGAGACGCTTCATGCAAGCTGGGGCAAGGGTGCGGTCAAACGCGTGACGATCACCGAGACCGATTTCCTCAAGGACGCCAAACGGCCGGAGCCGCAGCCAGTTGATGATGCTGCGCACGCGCCCGAGGCTCCGTCGACGCCTTACACGCGCGGGCCGCTTGCACACCGCGAGGCGATCTCCGGCGGCGGTGGCGCGGTGGCTCTGACGCCATTGCCGGGCGGGATGCGGTTTATCTTGCGCGGCGAGGCAGCGGCGATCGGGCCGAAGCTGGCGGAACACGGCGTGACGCTGCCCGAGACGGCCTGCACCATGACCCGGAGTGACATAGCGCAGGTATTTTGGCTTGGCCCGGATGAGTGGATGGTCCTGGCTGCTGAGGATGGTCAAGGCGCGCATATTGCCGATGCGATCCGCGCTGCGTGCGCGGGCGTGCACCACCAGCTTGTCGATGTCTCGGACTATTACGCGGAAATCGGCGTGTCGGGTGCGCGGGCGCGCGAGGTCTTGGCGAAACTGACGACGCTCGACATGCATCCACGCGGTTTCCAGGCAGGCCAGGTGAAAGGGTCGATGTTCGGGCGGGTCCCTGCGATCCTGCGGCTGGAGCCGGATGCCGTGCCGGAAGCTTTCGTGCTGACGATTCGCTGGTCGCACGCGGATTACCTGTGGTGCCAGCTTGCGCTGGCCGGGCGCGAATACGCGTTGCCCGCGCAGGAGCCGATCGGCAGGGTGACGCTCGCTTATCCGGCAGAGGATCACTGGCACTGATAATCGGCGCGTGTCGCGACTAAATGGTGGTGAGCGGCCATGCGCCGCCTCCACAAGGATTATCGCGATGCATTTTCAACGCCCCACGGTGATGCGCGCGCCGAAATGGCAAGTGCTGCGCAGTATCAACGACCTCGACAAGATCGAGTATGTCGACGGCTTGGCTGAGGTCGAGGTGCCCATCGAGCTCGTCGGCAAGCTGCCGCTAAAAAATCATGAGCGCGTCGACAGCCCACGCTTGCGCACGCTGATGGCAGCGATCCGCGCCCGGGGCTATTCCAGCATGGAGCCGATCGTGGTGCGCATCGGCCGGGCAGGGCGGTGGGTGGTCGTGGACGGCGGCCACCGGCTGACGGCCGCGCAGCATGTCGCGCGCGAATATTGGGCCAACCTGTTCAGTCCGAAGGTGGGGCGATTGAGTTTCCTTGTCTACAAGACGCCGCTGAGCTACAGCCGAACGCCGGGCCATGTCTTGGGCCGCGAGC
>CAZNGB010000075.1:0-5587 GCA_964572465.1 uncultured Hyphomicrobiaceae bacterium | reverse complement strand
GGGCCATGTCTTGGGCCGCGAGCCGGGCCATGTCTTTGACGAGCACCAAACGCGCGGCTTGGACCAGGACGAACCGCCGGGCTTGGATGATCCCCCCGCGATTCCGGCTCATTTCAGCCGGAAGGTTGCCTCCAGAGAGATCGGCCCGGAGGTTTCCGCGCGCCCGTTCTCAGCGAGGCGTTCGAGATGCGCCAGCACCGACAACTGAGCGGCGCGCAACAGGTGATCGGGGATGTTGGCATAAACCCTTGCGGCTATGTCCGTCACCGACACCGCGCCCGCGCGCATCGCGTCGGCAATCTCTTTCTCGCGCCAGCGCCGGTGCATGATGAAGGCCTTGACGAGCCGCTGGGGCTGGTCGATCGAACCGCCGTGGCCGGGGAAATAGGTCTGGTGCGCGAACGCGAGCAGCCGGTGTAGCGAATCGAGATATGCGCCCATATGTCCCTCCGGCGGCGCTATGACGCTGGTGTTCCAGCCCATGACGTGATCGCCGGAGAACAGCGCCCGGGCCGGCGCAAAGTCGAAGCACAGATGATCGGGCGCGTGGCCGGGCGTGTGCAGCGCGGTCATCTCCCAGCCCTCGCCGGATAGCACGTCGCCGTCTCGCAGCGCGATGTCCGGCGCGAAATTCCCATCCGCAAAGCTGCGTCCGCCGGGGCCGAACGTGTCGGTGCTGCGCAGCCCAACAGAGCCAAAGCCGGCGGTCTGCGCGCCCGTTGCCTCCTTGAGGGCGGGAAGCCCGGCGCAATGGTCCAGATGCGTGTGGGTCAGCAGAATATGCGTGACGCGCTCGCCCGCGCCTGCAAGCTCATCGAGCAGCGCCTGTAAGTGGTCGGGGCTTTCCGGGCCGGGGTCGATCACCGCCACCTCGCCGCGTCCTACGATGTAGGTATTGGTGCCGTGATCGGTCATCGGGCCGGGGTTCGGCGCGACCAGCCGGCGCACGCCTGGAGCGATCTCGGTGGCAACGCCGTATTCGAAGCGCATCTCCTTCTGGAAAGGGATCTGTTCGCTCATGGATGTCCTGTCAGGCGGCGCGTTCGGGCTGGATCAGGCTGCCGCCGGTCAATGGCTGCGGCGCGCCGGTCGTGCCGGGGAAGGTGATAGGCAAGCCGCGAAGGCTGCGCACCGCGAGGAATGCGAAGGCTTGCGCCTCGATGAAGTCGCCGCGCCAGCCCAAGTCGGCTGCTGCCATGACGCAGCCGGGCAGGGCATCTTCGAGCGCGTGCATGAGCGATGGGTTTCGTGCGCCGCCGCCGGCGACGATCCAGCTTTTTGGCGGTTCGGGGATGTGGTCGAGCGCGCGGGAGAGACAGCGCGCCGTAAAGGCCGTCAGGGTCGCTGCGCCGTCCTCCACGCTCAGAGCGTCCAGCGCGTCGCCCGTGCCCAGGTCGAGCCGGTCGAGCGATTTCGGCGGGTCCTGGGCGAGATAGCCGCTCAGACCGGCTTCCAGTGCGCTGAGCGCCCCGTGGTCCAGAGCGCCTCCCGCCGCGAGCGCGCCATCGCGGTCCATCGGCTCGCCAGAGTGCCGGTGGACCCAGTCATCCAGCAGGGCATTGCCCGGGCCGGTGTCAAACGCCATCAGCGCGTCGCCTTCGCCGATCCATGTGACGTTCGCCACCCCGCCCACATTGACCACCGCGACCGGCAATTCCAGTCCGGCCGCATGCACGAGCGCCTGATGAAACACCGGCACCATCGGCGCGCCCTGACCGCCCGCAGCGACATCCGTTCCGCGCAGATCATGCACGACCGGCAGGCCGCAGCGCCGCGCTAGTGCATCTGCGTCGATAAGCTGGACAGTGAGCCGGTCTTGCGGCCGGTGCAGCACCGTCTGGCCATGTACGCCCACCACAGACACCGGCCGGCTCTCGCGCCCGGCGAGGAAATCGCGAATCGTATCGGCATAGGCGTCAGTGATCATGGCTTCGGCCTCAGCCAGCCGTCCAGGCCGCGCATGCCGGTCAGTGAGCGTCTGCGCATCCGCCAACGCGCAGCGCAACAGCGCTCGCTCTTCTGGCGTGAAAGGCCGCTCCCCGGCAGCGCCAAAGCGCTGGACCGTGCGGCCGTCGGTCTCAATCAGCGCGATATCCACACCATCCAGCGAGGTGCCGCTCATCAGGCCCAGCGCGATCACAGGTTCGGCGTATTTGTCGGCGTGCATTTCGGTCGCGCACCTGTTAAATCTGATGGTGATCCCTAACAACAGCACCCGACAGCGCCGTTGCATTTGTACGAAGCGCAAGATGCGCTCACGCGTGGGTGTTTCCGTTTTCAGGCGCAAGGCGCAGCACAACCCGGACGCGACAACATGAGCGAGATGAAAACCGCGCGCAAGGCCAAGCCAGCCGCATCCAAGAAAGGGGCTTCAAAGAAAGCCGCTTCCAAGCTTGCCGCATCCAAGCGCGCTTACAAATCAGATTACCTCAATATCCTGCACGAGCGCGGCTTCATCAACCAGTGCACGAATGAGGCCGACCTTGATGACCTTTTTGCGCGCGAGCGTGTGACCGGTTATATCGGCTTCGACCTGACCGCGCAAAGTCTGCATGTAGGCAGTCTCATCGCAATCATGACGTTGCGCTGGCTGCAAAAGTGCGGGCACCGTCCGATCGTGCTGCTCGGCGGCGGAACGACGAAGATCGGCGACCCATCGGGCAAGGACGAGACGCGTCAGATGCTCACGCCGGAACAGATCGCCGCGAACAAGGACGCCATCGGCCGCATCTTTGACCGCTTCCTCGATTTTGGCGACGACGGCGCGCAATTCGTCGATAATGACGACTGGCTCAGCGATCTTGGTTACATCGAGTTTTTGCGCGACTATGGCCGGCACTTCACCATCAACCGGATGCTGAGCTTTGATTCGGTGCGCCTGCGCCTGGAGCGCGAACAGCCGCTCACCTTCATCGAATTCAACTACATGCTGCTGCAAGCCTATGACTTCGTCGAGCTTTACAACCGCTTTGGCTGCCGGTTGCAGATGGGCGGCTCCGACCAGTGGGGCAATATCGTAAACGGGACCGAGCTTGGCCGGCGCACCGGCACTCCGGAGCTGTTTGGGCTGACCACGCCGCTGCTCACCACCGCCTCAGGCGCGAAGATGGGCAAGACGGCGTCGGGCGCGGTGTGGCTCACGCCCGAAATGCTTTCGCCCTATGACTACTGGCAGTTCTGGCGCAACACGGAAGATGCCGATGTCGGCCGCTTCTTGCGGCTGTACACCGAGCTGCCGGTTGACGAGATCGCGCGGCTGGAAGCGCTTGAAGGCGCGGAGCTGAACGACGCGAAAAAGCGCCTGGCCGATGAGGCGACCGCGCTTGCGCATGGCGCGGAGGCTGCGCGCGAGGCGGCGGAAACGGCGCGCCAGACCTTCGAGCAGGGCGGTATCGCCGGCGGGCTGCCCACGGTCGCGGTGGCGCGCGCGGATTTGGAAAGCGGTATCGGCGTGCTCGGAGCGTTCGTGCTCGCTGGTCTGGCGGCGTCGAACGGCGAGGCGCGCCGCGGCATCAAGGGCGGGGCTGTGCGTATTAATGGCGAGCCGGTGCGCGACGAAACCGCGCAGATCGGCCCTGATGACGTTCAAGACGGCGTCATCAAGCTGTCGATGGGCAAGAAGAAACATGCGCTGCTGAAGGTGACATGAACCGCGACCAGCACATCATGTTTACACAACGGCGAGGTTTTCGGCTAATATATGGGGTTTAATACAGCGGGCATTTCTCGGCCCGCGTTGCGGCCAGCGCATCAACGATGCAACGAAGGGGATTTGGCAAGGAGCATCCCGCGCGGCAATGGCTATGGAATAACGGAGGCCCATAAACAAATGACACTCGTAGGGTCCACGATGGCAGCAGACGGTTGGCCACGTCGTGCGTTTACTGTGGCTGAGGTCGAACGGATGGTCGATCTGGGGGTGATCGAGCGCAACGAGCGTTTTGAGCTGATTGGCGGAGAGATCGTCCCCATGGCCCCCAAAGGTCTGGTGCATGAAGTCTTGAAGACGCTGCTTATCGAGCACTGGATCAAGGCGAAGCCGGACAGCATCATGCTGACGCCGGAGACGACGCTGCGCATGAGCGATGTCACCTATGTCGAGCCCGATATTGTCTTTTACCGGCGCAGCGACGGACTGCAGAACCTGCGCCCGGAGACAGTGTTGCTGGCCGTTGAGATCGCCGATAACAGCATCAGTTTCGATCTCAACAAGAAGCCGGAGATTTATGCAGGCTCAGGCGTGGCGGAACTTTGGGTAGTCGATGCGAGACAGCGAATCACCCACGTGCATCGCAAGCCCGTTCAGCGCAATGACGGGCCGTCCTACTACGCGGACAAGAAGGAGTTCCGCGCAGACGAGTTGATAACGCCTGCCGCGGGCGCGGCGCTGGCGGTTCGGCTCGATGATTTTCAGTCATAAAAAAAACGCGGCGGGAGGCCCTCGCCGCGTTTGAAGTTTCACGCGGGACGCGTGGCTAATCAGTCGCCTTCGCCCGGATCGGGCGAGAAATGCTTTTCCTTGTCCTTCACATCGGCCATCTCATCTGCGCCGGGCAGCGGATCCTTTTTTGCGGTGATGTTGGGCCATTTGTCAGCGTAGTCCCGGTTGATCTCCAGCCACTTTTCCAGGCCCGGCTCGGTATCCGGCTTGATCGCCTCGACCGGGCATTCCGGCTCACAGACGCCGCAGTCAATGCATTCGTCCGGGTGGATGACGAGCATGTTCTCGCCTTCGTAGAAACAATCCACCGGACACACTTCCACACAGTCGGTGTACTTGCACTTGATGCAGGCATCCAGGACCACATACGTCATTTCGTTCCCTCCGCAGGCGCGACTTCGGCAGTCTTCACGCGTATGTCCAATAGACGCGGGCGAAACGCAAGTGCGATGGTGTTTCGCGTTCCAGCTATAACCAACCTCTGCACTTAGGTAAATGAACTTGGCCGACGGATCAAGTGATTGCGTCAAAAATAGCATTTAGGTTGGTGCATGGGGATCATTCGATGACGATGCGCGGGCGTGCCGTTTGCGCCTTGGCATCCTCGCCGGTCAGTTCGCCCCAGGCCATTGCCGCGATGTCGCGGTAGACTTGGGCATGAGGGCTGTCCGGTTCGCTGGCGACCACGGGCTGGCCGCCGTCAGAGCGCTCGCGAATCGTCATGTTCAGCGGCACTTCACCGAGCAGCGGGACGCCGAGCTTCATCGCCTCGTTGCGCGCCCCGCCGTGACCGAAGATTTCGCTGCGCTCGCCGCATTTCGGGCACAGGAAATAGCTCATGTTCTCGACGATGCCGAGCACCGGCACATTCGTCTTGCGGAACATGTTCAGGCCTTTGCGCGCGTCAATGAGCGCGAGATCCTGCGGGGTTGAGACGATCACCGAACCGGCCAGCGGCACCTGTTGCGCCATTGTCAGCTGCGCATCGCCCGTGCCGGGCGGCATGTCCACAACGAGCACGTCCAGCGCGCCCCAGGCGACGTCGCGCAGCATCTGCGTGAGCGCTTGAATGACCATGGGCCCGCGCCAGATCATTGGCTCGTCCTCGGCGATCAGGAAGCCCATCGACATGGCCTTCAGCCCGAA
>CAZNGB010000074.1:0-9330 GCA_964572465.1 uncultured Hyphomicrobiaceae bacterium | reverse complement strand
TCGTCTTGTCGCGGTTGTTGCCCATCAGATGCGGCTTCAGCCGCTCCTTGGCCTCCGCCGATTTGACGAAAACGAAGCGCGCCGGCGAACAGTTCGCGCTGGTCGGGGCCATCTTGGTCAGCCCGATGATCGCGTGGAGCTGCTCGTCCGTGACCTCGCGGTCATGCCAGGCGTTGTGCGTGCGCGCTTCGCGGAAAAGCTGGTCGAGCGCCGCATCGTCCAATGGCTCAGCCATGATTGTCCCTTCGCCGTTTACCTTGCGATGCGCCAGGCCTGCCAGCGCTCGTCATGCATGTTTACACGACAGGGCGAACAGACTGAACCTCGGGGACAAAATGGCGCAGCAAATTTTCGATACCCTGCTGGAGCGTCGCGGTCGAGGAGGGGCAGCCGGCGCAAGCGCCGCGCATGTGCAGGTAGACGACGCCGTCGCGATAGGCGTGGAAGGTGATGTCGCCGCCATCCTGAGCCACCGCCGGGCGCACGCGTGTGTCGAGCAGCTCCTTGATCGTGTTGACCGTATCTGCGTCTTCCTCGGCATAGTTCTGCTCGCCTGTGGCCGGGTCTTCCTCGATATCGGTGACGACCGGCGCTTCCGACATGAAATGCTCCATGATCGCGCCGAGCACGGCCGGGCGCAGATGCTGCCAGTCCTCACTGTCGCGCTTGCTGACCGAGATGAAGTCTGTCGCCAGGAATACGGCCTCGACGCCGTCGATGTCGAACAGCCGCGCAGCCAGCGGCGAAGCTTCGGCGGCCGTTGCCGGGTCGCGGAAGTCGCGCGTACCGGAGGCAAGCACCTCGCGCCCTGGGATAAACTTGAGTGTCGCCGGGTTTGGTGTCGCTTCGGTCTGAATGAACATGATGCACCTCAGAGTTGGTGGAAGCCGGCATGACGGCCAGCTGATTTAGAACGTTTATAATCTGTCTGGAGTTTGGGCTTGCCAGACGCGAATTGCAACCCGCCGCGCGATCCTGTCGATCAAATTTCGGGAAAAACGGCGGGACTAGCCGACTGGTCGCTCAGGGTCGGTCACGCGGGCGACGGCCAGCACATCAACCACACTGGCTCCAGCCTCCTTGAGTGCGAGCGCGCAGGCTTCAACCGTCGCGCCGGTGGTGATCACATCGTCGATGAGCAACACGCGCCGCCCGGCCAGTGCCGCAAAGCGTTCCGGCGACACGCGGAACGCGCCTTCGACATTGGCGCGGCGCTCACCGAAAGCTAACCCGACCTGTTGTTTGGTGTTGCGCAGCCGCGCCAAGCCCAGGATCAGCGGTTTGTCATGCGCGCGCGCCAGCCGCCCGGCCAGCACCGCCGACTGGTTGAAGCGTCGGCGCACAAGCCGCCACGGATGCAGCGGTACCGGCGCGATGACGTCCGCCTCTGCGATCAGCGTGCGCCCCGCATCGCTCATCCAGCGGGTGAAAAGAGGAACCGCCTCGTGACGGTCAGCGTATTTGAATGCATGGACCAGATCGCGCGCGACACCGTCAAAAGCCAGCGCAGCCCGCGCGCGGTCATACAGCGGCGGATGACGCAGCGCGGTGGACGACACCGGCTGGTCTCCGGCATCATAGGGCAGCGGAATGCCGAGCCGGTTGCATAGCGGCGCGCGGATGAAGCGAAGGCCGGACCAGCACCGCGGGCACAGCGCATTGTGGCGATCGAGCGGATCGTGGCATGCGACGCAGAGCGGCGGCAGAACGAGATCGGCGAGATAGCTCAACGCCGTCGTGGTCCAGGTTCGCACACCGCCCGTGTGCTCAACATGTGACGAAAGCGCCAAGACAATCACCCTTCACGCGAAACGCTCGGACTATAGCAGGCCCAGCACCCATGACTAGCCCGGACCTTTTTGACCACAAGATGCTTGCCCGCCAGCGCGACCGCGCCGCCGCTAGCATCAGCGCGCATGATTTCCTGTTGCAACGGGCGGCCGAAGATATCGCCGATCGGCTGGGATTGATCCAGCGGGATTTTCCGGTTGCGGTGAACCTGGGCGCGCATCACGGCGTGCTGTCGCGCGCGCTCGCTGCGTTGCCGAGCGTCGGCACAGTCATCAGCGTCGAGGAAAGCGCTGCGCTGCTGCGCCAATGCCCGCCACCGTGGGTGTGCGCCGATATGGAGGTGCTGCCGTTCGGGGCTGAGCGGCTCGACCTTGTTGTCTCGGCGCTGGCGCTGCAGTACGCGAACGACCTGCCGGGAACCCTGGTACAGATCCGCCGGGCGCTCAAGCCGGACGGGCTGTTCATCGCCGCGCTGCTGGGTGGCGCGAGCCTGCACGAATTACGCGCATCGCTGATGACCGCCGAGACTGAGATCACCGGCGGGGCGGCCCCGCGCGTCGCGCCGATGGCCGATGTCCGCGATTTCGGTGCGCTGGTGCAGCGGGCCGGCTTCAACCTGCCAGTGAGCGATACCGACGTCGTGCAGGTCAGCTATGAGACGCCGTTTGCGCTCATGAATGAATTGCGCGGGATGGGCGCGGCCAACGCGCTTAATGAACGCACGAGACGGCCGCTGCGCCGCGATGTGCTGATGCGCGCAGCGGAGATTTACGCCGAGCACTACGGCACGGAAGACGGACGCGTTACCGCGACCTTCGAGATCATCACGCTAACCGGTTGGGCGCCACACGAGAGCCAGCAGAAGCCGCTGCGCCCTGGCTCTGCCGCCGCGCGTCTCGCAGACGCACTGGGCACCGAGGAACAAAGCGGCGGGGTCAAGGCCAACCCTGCCACGGTCAGAAAGCCGGAGTGAACCCGGCGGTCTCCAGGTCGCTGATCAGCTTGGTCGCGGCCGCCTCATCCAGGGGCTGCAGTGGCGGGCGCACCGTGCGCATCGATGGTGCCTCACGATAATGCGCCAGCACGGCCTTCAGCGCGGGGATCGTCCCTGCCTCGCGGATCACGGTGCGCACATCAGAGATCGTCGATTGCAAATCCGTAGCTTCCGGCTGCTCCCATTTCGCGTAAAGCTCCGCGATCGCCGGCGCGTTGATGTTCGCCATCGCCGTTATGGTGCCCGCGCCGCCGGCGCGCCGGTTCTCCAGCAGGAAATCCTCGCTACCAGAGAAAACCGCAAAGCCCGGCAGCGCCTTCAGCACCGCCTCGGTATATGCCCAGTCGCCGGAAGAGTCCTTGAGGCCCACCACCGTGCCGGGAAAGGCCTCCGCGAGCCGTTTCACCAATGCGACCGGCCAGCCGACCTGCGCCACCGGCGGGATGTGATACAGGTAGATGTGCAGCGTCTTGCTGTCGATCCGCTCGATCAGGTCCGTGACGTAGCGGAACAGCCCATCATCACTAACGCCCTTGTAGTAGAACGGCGGCAGCAGCAGTACCCCGCGACACCCCATCTCGACCGCCTGGCGCGTCAGGCTCACCGTATCGGCCAGCGCGCACAACCCGGTGCCGGGCATGAGATCGTCCGGCGAGACCCCGCTATCAATCAGCCCTTGCAGAAGCTGCTTGCGCTCGGTCATGCCCAGTGATGTCGCCTCGCTCGTCGTGCCGAACGGCGCGAGCGCGTCGCAGCCATTGCTCAGCAGCCACTGGGCATGTTCGTAAAAGCGGTTCTCGTCCACCCCGCCATCACGCTTAAACGGGGTGATCACCGGCGCGAGGACGCCGCTCATCTGATCGTTGTTGGCCATGTCGGTCCTTAGCTTAGGGCGTCGGAATTTCAGAAGACGCGTTCGGCACGGCATAGCCGCGCTTCACCGCCGGGCGTTCAGCCAGTGTCACAAACCAACGCTTGACGTTCGGATAATCGTTCAGGTCGATCGTTTGATAATCGAAGCGCGCGATCCAAGGGAAAATCGCCATATCGGCGATGGTATAGGCGCCTGCGACAAATTCATGCTCTGCAAGCCGCTTGTCGAGCACCCCGTAGAGCCGCTTGCCTTCGGTCAGATAACGCTGCTCGGCATACTCGCTCACGCCAGGGTTGAACTTGACGAAGTGATGGACCTGCCCCAGGAACGGGCCGGGGCCGCCCATCTGCCACATCAGCCATTCGACCGTGCGCCATTTGCCCTCAAAATCCTGCGGCCAGAATTGCCCGGTCTTCTCCGCCAGATACATCAGGATCGCGCCGGATTCCATCAGCGAAAGGCCTGTGTCGTGGTCGCGGATAGCGGGGATCTTGTTGTTAGGGCTGACGGCGAGGAACTCGGGCGAAAACTGCTCGTCCGCGCCGATGTTGATCGGGATGGTGTTGTAGGCCAGTCCCATCTCTTCCAGCGCAATGGACACCTTGCGTCCGTTCGGCGTCGCCCAAGTGTAAAGATCGATCATTTGGCTTCCTCTGACTGCATCGTTCTGCGCGCGTTATGGCACGGAGGCAGGCGCGTGGCCAGCCACCCTATTGGCGCGCATTTGATCCGAAAACCGGTGCCCACTTTCCGGAATGCGCTTCACGGCATCAGCCCGGCGAGGCGCATGGCAAAAATCCAGCCCGTGACCGTCAGCGCGCTGAGCACGGTCGCGAAGAACACGATCGCGGAGACAAATTGCGGCTGCGCCCGGTATTGCGCCGCGAAGATCGCCAGCATGATGCCGGTTGGCGTCGCCGTGCCGACGACGAAAAACGCGACCATCGCATCGGAAAAGCCGGTCGCCACCGCCAGCGCCCATGTTGCCGCCGGCGCCAGGAGCAGCTTGATCGCGGCGGTGCTCGCCATCGGTCCACGCGCGGTCTCTACCGTCACGGTGGTGAGCTGCGCGCCGAGCAGGAACAGTGCCAGCGGCGTGAACGCATCGCCCATCAGCTTGAGCGGCGTCGCCACCGCGACCGGCAGGCTTACCTCGAAGCCCTTGAGCAGCAGCCCCACGGCGACAGCGGGCAGCACCGGATTGCCGAACAGCAGCTTGCCCACACTGGGACCATTCGGCCCATTACGCGCCATCAGCCAAATGCCCAGCGTAGAGATCAGCACCATGTGGGTGCTCACGGCGATGGTCTGGTGCAGCAAGAAGTCGGGCGGGAAGCTCAAGGCGATCAGTGGGAGGCCATAGTTGCCACTGTTGGGGAAAGCGATCAGCCAGCCGAACAGGTGCCGCGTCTGCGCGTCCTGCCCCAAGGCAGTGCCCAGCCCATAGCCAACCCCGTAATGCACCGCGAACTGCAGCAGCATGAACCAGGCGGTCGGCCAGACATCAATCAGCGGAATGTCAGCGGTTGTGAGAAAGTGCACAAGCGCGGCGGGCAGGACGACATAGACGGTGAGGCGCGAGAGTGTGTCGAGGTCAAACCCGAGGCGGCGCTGCGATGCCCAGCCAAGCGCAACCAGAACCAGCACCGGCAGCGTGATGCCCGTGAGAATTTCGAGAAAAATCGGCAAATCACTTGCCCCCGTTCGCCGCGCGATTCCGTCGCACAAAAAAGCCCGCCGGAACCCCGGCAGGCTTTACGCATCGGGCCAGCAGCGCCGTCGCATGCTCAGTCGTCGTCGCCGTCGTCTTCAGCAGCCCTGCTGACCTGAAGCTGAGTATAGCTCTGCTCACCGAGCCGGTCGATCAGCCCGAGTTGCGTTTCCAGCCAATCAATATGGCCCTCTTCGTCGTGCACAAGGTCCGTGAACAGGTCGCGGCTGACGAGATCGCCGGCCTCTTGGCACGCCTGCGCGGCCTGAGTGTAGAATGTGCGGGCCTGATGCTCGTCGCGCAGGTCCGCCTCAAACATGTCCTTGAGCGTTTGCGACCGGTCCACCTTGTTCATCGAGGTCATGTCCGGGTTGCCCTCAAGAAACAGCATCCGCTCGATCAGCATGTTCGCGTGACCCAGCTCCTCATGCATTTCCTCGCTCATTTTTTCGCCAAGTGCGTCAAGCCCCCAATCTTTCAGTACATGTGAATGCAGCAGGTACTGGTGGACGGCGGTGAACTCCATCGTCAGTGCCTTCTGAAGGTGCTCGACGACAATCTCTTCGCCCTTCATGGATGTCTATCTCCTTTTCGCCAGGGTTTGCAGGTGGTGGCTACGTCTGTGCCGCCTGAGAGAAAAACGGCGGCAGCGCAGTCAAGTTCCGCCCCGTGCGGGATTAACGCGCACGCCGGGCGCTGGGCGCTCCAGCAGCACCTCGCGGCGGAAGCGGTAGAGTTGCGCGGGCCGCCCGCCCGTGGCCGCTTCGACGCCGCCCGCCGGCTCGACCAGCCCGGCATTGGCCACCAGCCGGCGGAAATTTTGCTTGTGCAAGCGGCTGCCAAGTATCGCCTCAACGGTCGACTGGAAGGTTGAGAGCGTGAACCGTTCCGGCAGCAACTCGAAGATGACCGGACGATACTTGATCTTGCCGCGCAGCCGGCTCATTGCCGTGGCGAGTATGCGTCGGTGGTCATAGCGCATCGCGCGGCCGGGGCGCACTGACCCCTCCCAGGCGCGTGCCGCTTTGCGGCCGTCGTATAGAGCTTCAGCGACCAGCCCGGCCTCGTAAAGCAACTCATAGCGCTCCAGCGCTTTTTCCTCATCCCACGCGCCGTCGCCCAGGCCAAAGCAAATGTTCAGCCGGTCGCCGCGGTGCAGCGGGCGCGCGGGCTCGCCCGGGGCGGGCGCGCGGTTCGCCCATGTCTCCAGCAGCGGCCCCAGTGCCTGCAGGATTGCAGGGGTCGTGCCGCGCCGATCCTCCCAGGGAAAATAATCGTACCACGGCCGCCACACTGCACCGCCGCCGCAGGTCAGCGTTTGCGCGCGCGTGAGCGCGAGGTAGCCGATCGACATGACATGTGGGCCGGTGTCGCCGTAGCGCGCATGGCGGCCGCGATCGCCAAAGGTGTAGAGCTGTTCGACATAACCGAGTTGCAACCCGGTCTGCTCGGCGACCCAGGAGCGCAAGCCGATCTCCAGCGTGCGGTGGGTCAGCGGGTTGAACACGCCTGAAGGCAGCGCGTCGCGCGCGTCATCCTCATCGCTGCGCACGACGAGGATGTGCGGCTCCCCATCGCGAACACAGATAATCGCGGCGCTCAGGCCAATCTCGACGGCCGGCGCCTGAAGCGCCTCGGTCCGCGCCCGAATTTCGGACGTCGGCTTTGATTGTCTGTTAGCCGTGGGAGCCCTGGCCAAGTTGGGAACCTTGCGTGGCCGCATCAGATGGGCGGGATGTCTCCGCCTCACGCGGCCCATATGCCTGCGGTTTCAGAGACCGGCGAGCAGGGCGCAGCGCGATGAAAAAGCCCGCGATCACGTCGATTAAAGCCGCCACCGTTATGATGAGGAACACCGACGTAGCCGCCTTCTCGACCATCAGGAACTGGATCACGCATATGATGAGGACAATTGTCGATAGCGCTTGATCTGCGATCGACATGGCACGTCGCCGCGCTGCTTTCATAAGTTCGACAAACAAGAACACGAGCGTAAGTAGCACAATCGCGTCGCCGACGTTCAGCGACCAGCTCGCACCGGACATCAGCGACACGCTGATGACCTCGCCCTGCAGCATTTGCTGAGCGCCTGCCACGCCTGGTCCGGCGAAGCCGAACACGGCGATGTCATAAACGATCAGCGCGATTGCGATCCATGGCACTGCCGCGAGCATGGCGCTCTCCGTTCATCAATGATGCGCGAGGATCAATATTCGTCCTTTGGCTCCAGCACCTGCCGGCCGCGATACATGCCTGTCTTCAGGTCGATGTGATGCGGTCGGCGCAGCTCGCCGGTGTCCTTGTCTTCGACATAGGTCGGCTTATCGAGCGAATCATGCCCGCGCCGGTTGCCGCGCTTCATGCGCGAAACTTTACGTTTTGGGACTGCCATCGTTGTTCTCCATAGACCATGCGCGCGACGACTGCGCGCGTAATCGCATTGCGTTGGTGTATAACGGGTATCGATCCGGTTGGCCAGCACTTCGCGCGGCCATTCATGTGGTCGATAATGCGGTCATCGCACCCCTGGCGCCGCATCTCGGACGGCTTGTCGCCGCGCCGGAAATTTGCAAAACAATCCGCACCGGCATGCGCCACGTCCGACCCCGATCCCAGAAATGTAGAGCGAAGACCAATGTTTAAAGAGCGTCTGGAGGGAAATGCAAGACTTGTTGAAAGCTGCCTCCAGGATTTGCTGAGTGGCGAAGGCACAGGCGATTTTGCGCCCCCGCAGCGGTTGGTCGATGCGATGCGCCATGGCACGCTCGGCGGCGGCAAGCGGCTGCGCCCGCATCTGATGATCGAGAGCGCGAGCGTATTCGGTGCGCCGCCCGAGGCGGCGGTCGAGGCGGCAGCGGCACTCGAATGCGTGCATTGCTATTCGCTCATCCATGATGACCTGCCGGCGATGGACGATGATGACCTGCGGCGCGGCCGGCCGACGGTCCACCGCGCCTTCGACGAGGCGACTGCGATCCTCGCGGGCGACTCGCTGCTGACGCTGGCGTTCGAGATCATGGCGCGCGATAGCACGCATCCCGACCCTGCGGCGCGGGCGCGTCTGACGGTGGGGCTGGCCCAAGCATCCGGATGGCGCGGCATGGCAGGCGGGCAGATGCTCGACCTGATGGCGCCGGGGCAACAGCTGGATGCGGACGACATCGCGCGGCTGCAGGCGATGAAAACCGGCGCGCTGTTGAAATTCGCCTGCGAGGCGGGCGGGATCATCGGCGGCGCGAACGTGGATGAAATGGGGGTGCTCAGCCAATACGGCGCGCTGATCGGGCAGGCGTTTCAGCTTGCCGACGATCTGCTCGACGCCGAGGGCGACGCCGCGACGCTCGGCAAGGCCGCGCGGAAGGATGAGGCAGCTGGAAAGGCGACGCTGGTGACGCTGCTGGGGTTGCAGGCGGCGAAGGCGCGGCTGCGCGAGCTGGAGCGGGAGGCGGTGCGCGCGCTTGAGCCGTTCGGCGCGCGCGGCGAGGCGCTGGCCGCCACGGCGGAATTCATCATCAACCGCAAGCATTAAGCCACGCAGCAGCGTCAGGTGACACGCCACACTTGACGCGTCGCGCGTAACGTGACGCGTTGCGGCATGCTTACGGGCAGCGGCATTGAGCGCAGGGGCCTGAAGCGGCTTGCCACGCGCGGCGATGCCAGCAAGATCAACCCGCGATGGCTGCCCCGCGTAAAGCGCATTCTTTATGCACTGCACGCCGCTACGCATCCGACCGAGCTTGATGTGCCGGGCAACGATTTTCACGAACTCAAAGGGAACCGCGCGGGAACCTACGCGGAGAAGGTATCGGCGAACTATCGCATAACGTTCCGGTGGGATGACGACGGCCCGTTTGACGTCGATCTGGAGGACTATCATGGCTGACAAGATGGAGAGGCTTGCATTCCGCCCGCCGCATCCGGGCGAGTACTTGCGCGAAGACATACTGCCCGCGCTCGACA
>CAZNGB010000073.1:0-9421 GCA_964572465.1 uncultured Hyphomicrobiaceae bacterium | reverse complement strand
GGCCCTTGGCCTTCATCGCCCCGATCAGATCGGCGGCCGGATCCCGCTTGGCCCTACCGGTCGTAATGGCATAGCGGAAGATCTGGCTGCAGGTCTGGCGCAGGCGCTTGGCGATCTCCAAGGCGCCACGATTTTCCACCTTGCGCAGACCATCAAGCAGTTCAGGTGCGTCGATCTCGGCGATCGGGCGTTTGCCCAAGGCAGGGAAGATATCAGCGCGAAGGCGTTTGCCGACATGATCGGCATAGCGCGGGGTCCATTTATGCTGCTGCGCGTGCAGCCATTCGAGCGCAACCGTCTCGAAGCTGTTCTCGGCGCGAATTCGGCTCTCGCGCTTGTTGGCTCGCTTCACCTCGGCAGGATCCTCGCCAGCGGCCATCGTCTCCCGCGCCGCAGCCCGCGCCTTTCGTGCAGATTGAAGCGAGACCTCTGGATAGACCCCAAGGCTGAGCGTCTTGCGCTTTTCGGCGAAGCGATAATCCATGCGCCAGTAGCGCCCGCCCTTAGGATGGATCAGCAGATACAGCCCAGACCCGTCGCTGAGCTTGTAGGGCTTGTCCTTGGGTTTGGCGTTCCTGACAGCGGTATCGGTGAGCGGCATGACGGTATCTGGGGACGGTGTGCGTTCTTATACCGTCAGAAATACCGTCAAATTTTCCGGCTGTCCACGGCCCCCATCGCATTTCCACGGATTGACATGTGGGCAATAATGTTGAATTTGAGGAATTTTCTGGACTTGGCTGGACGTGGCCGGATCGCAATGTGGCGGAGGGAGAGGGATTCGAACCCTCGAGACGGTTTCCCGCCTACACGCGTTCCAGGCGTGCGCCTTCGACCACTCGGCCACCCCTCCGCGAGTCCGTTCTGACGGTAATCATGGGCGCGCAGGCTTTGCAATACACCCAAGGCGTCCTTTGACACAAGGCGTGCGCGTCAAATCTTCAATCAGCTATCAAGCGGCGTGATGCGAGCTTGAACCTCGCCGGCCAGAGGCCTACACACAAGGACGTCGTTCATCCATTCGGCGAATGAAGGGAATTCAGCATGCTCATACTGAGATTGCTGGGCGTGTGGCTGATGCTTCTTGCCATCGTTGCGCTCATCTATGACGGCACGCGGGTGCTGGCGGACAATGGCGCGCTCGTATTCACGTCGCTCGGCGAGCACTGGTTTGCGCTCCACCCGCCAAGCCTGAACGCGACACAGGCCGCCATCGAGCGTCATGTGGCCCCGTTTCTGTGGGATCCGGTGATGACAACGCTTCTGTTATTGCCGGCGTGGGTTGTGGTCGGTGGGCTGGGCGCGCTGCTTTATTTGCTGGGTTATCGGCGCAAGCGGCTGAACGTGTACACCAACTAACGGCTACTCGGTGAGAATATAAAGTTCCACGATCTGGTAGCTGATCGCACCGACCACGGCGATCGCGAATATCGAAAAGGCGACCATCCACAGCCATTTCTCGCGCTTGCGGGCCTTGTCAACATCCACCGGCGTACACTCGTCGGTATCCCAGGTCGGTTCGTCCTGGATCATCACGCGGAACCGGTTCCCGCAATCGACAACGCCGCGCTTGTTGACGCTTACGCCTGCGCGCTCGGCAATGCGTTCAGCAACTTCGTTGAACGGGACCGCGGGGTCGGTCGTGTCTTCGCGAATATAGCCCAGCGTGAAGCGCTCGCCGTCCTTGCGCAGGATGCTGACGCTGCGCATCAGCGTCGGCAACAGCAAGTAGCGGTAGATTTCTCCACGCGTCTCGACCGCCGCGATCTGATGGTAGGGGATTTCGATCTCGGTGTAAGGGAACATCGGCATCGGTCCGCGCCAGTTTGGCAAGACCATGTGTGCGCCATCCTCAGCAAGTTCCAGCCGCGTGTGCGAGGCAGCGAACAGGAAGATCCCGATGTAAAGCAGGATTGCCAACCCGAGCGCGAACATGATCCCGAACACCACGGCGGTGCCAGGCAAATTGTGGGTCGCCAGCCAGACCGCGCCCGCGCCCGCATTGATCACGAACAGCAGGAACAGAAAAAAGCCGATACTCAGAATGACGCGCAGACCGCGCCCATGCGTGTAGGCCGGAACCTCACCAGTTGCCGTCGCTTGCGCCATGTCCCCGTCTCCATCACCAGCGGCAAAGCGCTAGCAAATTGCGCCGGGCCACGGGGCTGGTCAACACGAAAGTGAAGAGCGGCCGCTTTGCACGGGCCAATCCATAAATTATCTTGAGTGCGAGAGAGACCATTCACCGAGAGAGATCATGGGATTGTTCACATCACGCAAGAAGCTGACGATGCCGACGCCGGATGAAGCGCTGCCGGGTCGCGGCGAGCCGATCCGCACCGCCGAGCGCCATTTTGTCAACGGCAAGCCGCTCAAAGGCCCGTACCCCGAAGGAATTGAAATGATCATCTTCGGTATGGGGTGCTTCTGGGGCGCAGAGCGGCTGTTCTGGCAAATTCCGGGGGTCTATGTGACAGCTGTCGGCTACGCGGATGGCCATACGCCCAACCCGACCTATGAAGAGGTTTGCTCAGGCATGACCGGGCATAACGAGGTCGTGCTTGTTGCCTACGATCCCAAGCAGGTCTCACTGCACAAACTGTTGCAGGTGTTTTGGGAGAGCCACGATCCGACACAAGTCATGCGCCAGGGCAACGACGTCGGTACGCAATATCGTTCGGCGGTTTACTACACCACGCCTGAGCAGAAAGACGCCGCTGAAGCATCGCACAACGCCTATGCCGATGCGCTGAAGGCTCGCGGACAAGGTCCAGTCGCCACGACCATCACGTCCGCGCCGGAGTTCTACTTCGCGGAAGACTACCACCAGCAGTATCTGGCGAAGAACCCTGCTGGCTATTGCGGAATTCGCGGCACCGGCGTTGCGTACCCGCTTGCCGAGGCGTAGACCACGAGCGGTGGAAAGCTGGGTGCCTTATCACCCGCTTTCGGCGTCACCGTCGGGGGCGTCGTTGTCTGCCTGGCGCGATGCTGGCCGGGCAATTTCCACCTTATGCAGATGGATCTTCAACTTTGTAATCCGGCGCGCATCAGCCTCAAGCACCTCGAATTCGATACCGCTTGGATGCGGCACCAGTTCACCGCGCAATGGAACACGGCCCAGCAGCGTGAACACCAGCCCGCCAAGGGTGTCGACCTCGTCCTGGTGCTCCGGCGCCACAAGATCCTCGATGCCCAGCCGCTCAGCGAGATCCTCTATCGGGGTACGTGCCGAGGCGATCAGACCGTCCTTCCCTTCGCGGATTTCCAGATCGCCATTGGTGTCGTGCTCATCCTCGATGTCACCGACAATCTCTTCAATGAGGTTTTCGATCGTGACCAGGCCATCGGTGCCGCCGTACTCATCGACGACGATGGCGAGATGGATCGGCTGGCTTTGCATCCGCAGCAGCAGGCTGACAACGGGCATCGACGGCGGCACGAACAACACCTCGCGCACCAAATTTGAGGAACTGATCGGCAGCGACAGGTCCACCGTGCCCAGTTGCAAGCTCGCATCCCCCTGACCGGCCTCAGCGGGCAGCCCCGCCGCTTCCGCTTGCGTCGCAATCCAGGTCAGAAGGTCCTTGATGTGGATCATGCCCGTTGGGGCGTCGAGCGTCTCGCGATAGACGGGCATCCGTGAATGTCCAGCCTCACGGAACAGCCGGATAAGGTCTGCGAGCGGCGCGCTTTCGTCGATCGCGACCACATCGGCGCGCGGCACCATGACATCCTCAACGCGCAGCCCGCCAAAACGCAATGTGTTCAGCAGCCACGTCCGCTCCTGCCGATCGAAAGCCTGCGCCTCGCGGGTCTCCCCTTTCAGCGCGCGTTCAAGGCGTGTGCGCAAGTCTTCCTCGCCCTCAAAGCCAAGCCGCTGCGCGAACTGGCTGAAGAAATTGGCGCCGTTCCCCGAACTGTCGTCTTCTTGGACGGCGTGCGCGCCGTTGCCATTGACGCGCGCTTGTGAGATTTCGCTCATCGTTTGTCTGAATTCAACACGTTAGGTTGATGCAAGGGTTGTCTCCACATAAGGGTCGGGCAGGCCGAGACGCGCTAGCGCCGCGACCTCCAGCGCCTCCATCCGCGCGGCATCTTCTTCTGCCTCATGCGTGTGGCCGAGCAGATGCAACACGCCGTGAATCGCCAGATGCGTCGCATGATCCAGAAAACTCTTGCCCTGCGCGGCCGCTTCGCGCGCAAGCGTTTCGCGCGCGAGGATCACATCGCCCAGATATGGCGGCTCGTCCGGCTCCGGCATGGTTGCGTCAGCGGGAAACGACAGGACATTGGTGGGCTTGTCAGCGCCGCGGAACTGCCGGTTGAGCACGCGGACTTCGTCGTCGCGGCTCAGCACCAGTGTGAGCGCGACGGGGCCGGTCTCAGCCATATCCAGCGCCGTCTCGGCGGCCATGCGCAAGCGCGCGGCGAGCACGCGCGATTCCTCGCTCGACTGGTCTTCAGGGAAGAGAATGTCAATCACGTGACCGGACGCAGCAGCCTCCGTCGCCGTCGCGTTACTCGATCTTTGCCCAGGGTCGGGGTCGTCGCTCATCGTCCTTATCGGGCTTTGTTGTAGGCCTCGACGATCCGGGCGGCCAGTTGGCTGCGCACCACGTCCTGATTGGAGAAGGCGACATGGTCGATGCCTTCAACCCCATCAAGGACCGATGTCGCCTCGGCAAGGCCGGATGTCTGGCCTGGCGGGAGGTCGATCTGCGATGGATCTCCCGTAACGAACATCTTGCTGCCTTCTCCGAGGCGAGTCAAAAACATCTTCATCTGCATGGTGGTCGTGTTCTGCGCTTCGTCAAGAATAACGATCGAGTGGCTGAGCGTGCGCCCGCGCATGAAGGCCAGCGGCGCAATCTCGATCACGTTCGTCTCCATGCCGCGTTGTACTTTTTCTGGCGGCAGCACGTCGTACAGTGCATCGTAGAGTGGGCGCAGATAAGGGTCTACCTTGTCGCGCATGTCGCCAGGCAAAAAACCGAGACGCTCGCCCGCTTCGACAGCCGGGCGCGACAGGATCAGCCGTTCGGTCTCGCCGCGCTCCAGCAGCGCCGCGGCGTAGGCGACCGCGAGATAAGTCTTGCCGGTGCCCGCCGGGCCGGTCCCAAACACCAGGTCACAGTTCTGCAAAGCCTTGATGTAGGCCGATTGCGCCGGAGTGCGCGCGGTAATGACTCGCTTGCGCGTGGCGATCTCACCCGGCCGATCCTTCTGACGGGCGTTTTCAGCCGGAGCGTTTGCAGCCTCTTTCGCCCGTCGGCCTGCCCGCGCATGGCGAAGCGCGCCGTCAACATCGCCCGCATTGACCTGTCCGCCGGCTTCAAGCCGCGAATAAAGCCCCTCCAGCACATCGCGCGCCACTTCGCACGCGCCAGTCGGGCCGTCCAGCATCACGACATTGCCGTGCGCGACGGCCTCGATGCCCAGCTTATCCTCAATCATCACGAGGTGGGAATCGAACTCGCCAAGCAGCGCGGCCAGAAGCCTGTTGTCTTCGAAATGCAGTTGAAAGCGATCCTGCGTTGGCAAGGTCGGTTGTGCCTTCAGAGGCGAGCGCTGTTGCGGCATGCGCGGTGGTGACCTCTCCATCGGGGCTGTTGAAGCGCCATTCCCCGACCCATAATGCCCAAGCGATCTTGACGGTAATCGGGTTTCACAGCGGTTTTATGACACCTTTCAGGCTGTTTGCGCCGGCTTCGGTAATCTCAACATCCACGATTTGGCCAACCGCTTCGGCCGGCGCGTCCACGTGCACAGGCTGCAGATACGGCGAACGGCCTGTAAGCTGGCCAGGGTTGCGCCCGCTGGCCTCAAACAATACCGGCAGTGTGCGGCCCGCCATAGCGGCGTTGAAGGCACGCTGCTGTTCCGCCAGCAGTGCCTGCAAGGTGTGCAACCGCTCCAGCTTCACATCCTCCGGCACCTGCTCGTCCATCTCGGCCGCGGGCGTGCCGGGGCGGCTGCTGTACTTGAACGAAAACGCGCTCGCAAATCCGATCTCGCGAACGAGCCGCAAGGTGGCCTTGAAATCCTCATCGGTTTCGCCTGGAAAGCCTACGATGATGTCCGTCGATAGCGCAATGTCGGCGCGCGCTTTACGCAATTTATCGACTGCACGTCGATATTCGTTGGCTGTATGGCGGCGGTTCATCTTGGCCAGGATGTGGTCGCTACCCGCCTGAAATGGAAGATGCAGATAAGGCATCATCTCCGGCAGATCACGATGGGCCGCGTAAAGATCATCCGTCATGTCCAGCGGGTGACTTGTGGTGTAGCGCAGCCGCTCGACGCCTGGAATTTCCGCCAGTCCGTGCATGAGCCGCGCCAACGACCAGTCCCTGCCGTCCGGGCCTTCGCCGTGATAGGCGTTGACATTCTGCCCGAGCAGCGTCAGTTCGCGCACGCCGAACCCGGCCAGACGCCGCGCCTCCGCCATCACTGCAGCCACAGGGCGCGAGAACTCCGCCCCGCGTGTATACGGCACGACGCAAAAGGTGCAGAATTTGTCGCAGCCTTCCTGAACGGTGAGGAACGCGCTGGGACGGCGGGTCGCCGCGCGCTTGGGCAGTTCGGCGAATTTGTCTTCCTCCGGGAACTCGGTTTCGACGACCTTCTCGCCGCGTCCGACCCGGCCCAGCAATTCCGGCAGCCGGTGATAGCTCTGTGCGCCGACGACGATATCCACAGCAGGCGCCCGGCGGATGATCTCCTGACCCTCTGCCTGCGCGACGCAGCCGGCCACCGCGATCAGCGTGTCGCCCGCGCCCGCCTCCCGCCGGCGCTCACGCGCTTCGCGCACCCGGCCCAGCTCGGAATAAACCTTCTCTGCGGCCTTCTCGCGTATGTGGCAGGTGTTCAGGATCACCAGATCGGCGTCGTCCATCGACTCGCATTGGGCATAGCCCTCCGGGGCCAGAGCTTCGGCCATTCGGTCGCTGTCATAGACATTCATTTGGCAGCCGAATGTCTTGATGAACACCTTACGGTGCGCGGTTGAGTGCTGCCGCTCAGACAATGATTTTCACCTTTTGCCGGTTCCTTTCTGCGCCCTGTGATCGCAAGCATATCGCAAGCCCGACCCCCGCGCGCAATAGCTTATTCCGCCGCCGCCCGCGCCGTAAGCAACTCCGCGAAGTTGCGCCGGACCTGCGCCTCGGAAATCGCGGCCAGCTTCTTGCGGTCGCGCACGTTGTCCAACCGCAGCGGCTCGCCGATTTGCACCTGCGCATCCAGCGGCCCCTGCCGAAGTAGGCCCCAGACATGCGGGACCATATCCATATCGCCGTACCATGCGACATGCGTGCGCGCTACGCGCCCCATCGGCAAGCCGTGCAGGCGTGTGTAGGCCAGCGCCAGCGTCTGCACGTCCGCGCCGTCGCCTTCTTCTTCCGCTGCCAGCGCAGCCGCGGCGATCAGCGCGCTCTTGAACGGCAAGATCTGGTTGCCATCGCTGCTAGTTCCTTCGGCGAACAGCACAATCCGCTCGCCTGCGTCGAGCCGCCTTGCGATCTCGTGGGCGGTGTCCTTGACCGTTGTCCGCCGCTCACGATCGACAAACACGGTGCGCTGCAGCTTCGCCATCAGCCCGAAGAACGGCCAGTCCGCGACCTCCCGCTTGGCGACGAAATGCACGGGCGCAACCGAGCTGATCACGATAATATCCAGCCAGGAGATGTGATTGGCGATCAACAGCACCGGACGCCCGCGCGAAATCTCACCGCTCACGCTCACGCGCACATCGAGCAGCCAGCACAAGAAGCGGTGGTAGTAGTGCGGCAGCCATTCCGCCGCGCGCGAGCCGGTTTTCAGAAGCAGCCACTGCGCCGGAATGAGCGCGATGGTGGCCGCGAAAAACACCGCCAGCAGCAAGCCCGCGCGGATACGGTCCATCAGCGCGTTCTCCCCGCATAGCGCCGCCGCGCATTACGCATCGACTTCCTCATCTTCATGATTGCTGTCCGCGTTCGTGTCGCGCTGCAGCGGAACGCCGTAGAGCTCCATGCGGTGGCCGACCAGCCGGTAGCCCAGTTCGCGCGCGACGCGTTCTTGAATACGCTCGATCTCATCGTCGCGAAATTCGATGACCCGGCCCGTATCCATGTCGATCAGGTGGTCGTGGTGGCTGCCCTCGGCCTCCTCATAGCGTGCGCGGCCATCGCCAAAGTCGTGGCGCTCCACGATACCCTGCTCCTCAAATAGCCGCACCGTGCGGTAGACGGTGGCCAGCGATATGCGCTCGTCGATATCGTTCGAGCGGCGATAGACCTCCTCGACGTCTGGATGATCGGTCGCATTGGAGAGCACGCGCGCGATCACGCGGCGCTGCCCGGTCATGCGCAGCCCCTTTTCCTCACAAAGCGTCTCGATACGGCTCCGGCGTTTCGGCTTGGCCGGCATGATCCCCTCGACGAAATTTCGCTGCGCCCTTCACTGCGGCGCGGCGTCGCACAGATCACAGCGTAGCACAAGCGCCGCCGTGCCCGCGAGGCTGCGCTCGCCCTCGCCGCGATAATAGGCCTCGCGCCGGCCGCGGTCTTGGCGGCGCAATTCTGGCGCGACGCTGAATACCAGCGCCTCTGCCTCGCGGCTGCCCCGTGAGACAGAATGAAGCCCGTGAGCGCATCGGCGCGCGTGCCGGAGCCGAGCACGGCCGTATTCTTCGAGAAACCTGAGAAGGGCGGCGCCGCCGCCTGAACGTGTCTCACCTGCCCAGACGCGCGACTGCGAAGCCTTCCTGCGGCTTGGCGTCCGGCGCGCGCAGATAAAGCGGCGACAGCAGCCCGGGCTCTGGCGAGCGGTCTGCGCAGATCGCGGCGAGATCGGCGGCATCCGGGAGGATCTCGGGCATCAGCGCGATCACGCGACTATCAGGCCCGGCCGCCTGCGCCAGCAGCGCCGCGCCGCTGCCCACGGCAATGCATTCCTCGTGCGGCAGAGTGTGGGCGCAATCCTCCGGCGAAAGCGCCTGCGCATCCGACACCGCGCGCCCACCCGCGAATTGCTGGCAATATAGCTCGCCTCGCCGCGCATCCATCGCCACGACAAACGGTTTGCGGGCATGCTCTGGCGTTAGCCGCTTGGCCGCGCCGTGAGCGATGACCTCCAGGCTGGTCGCTGCGATGACCGGCCTGTCCGCTGCCAGAACCAGTCCACGCGCCGCCGCAACGCCGACGCGAACGCCAGTGAAGCTGCCCGGCCCGGGCGTGACCGCAATCGCATGCAGATCGGCGAAGCTCACACCCGCCTCGGCCATAACCTCTCGGATCATGGGGAAAAGTGCCTCGGCATGGCCGCGGCTCATCGCCCGGAAGCGGCGGGCTACCACGCCATCGCGCCACACGGCCGCGGAGCAGGCCGCCATGCTCGTGTCGAAGGCGAGCAGGGTCATGCCCGCCTCCGCGCTCTA
>CAZNGB010000072.1:0-9448 GCA_964572465.1 uncultured Hyphomicrobiaceae bacterium | reverse complement strand
CGAGCTCAGTCGCGTTCAGCTGAAATACCGCTCCAGGAAACGCCGGTAGATGCCGGTAAGCTGGCGCAGATCGCCAACCGGCACGCGCTCGTCCACAGCGTGGATCAGGCCGTAGGACAGCCCGAACTCCACCACCGGGCAGACGTCCTTGATGAAGCGCGCATCCGACGTGCCGCCGCCCGTATCGTAATGTGGCGTGCGCCCGCTCACTTCCGCGATTGCCGCGCTGAGCGCCTCAACCCAAGGGCCCGGCTCGGTTACGAAACTTTCGCCCGACAGGCGGTACGCGAGTTCGTGGGAGAGGCCCGTTCCAGCCAGCGCCTCGCCGATCCGGCCTGAAATCAGGTCCTTGAGACCGCTGGGCGTATGCGCGTCATTGAACCGGATGTTGAATCTGGTCGTGACCTGGGCTGGGATAATGTTGTCAGCCGGGTTGCCCGTATCGACGCTCGTCACCTCCAGGTTGGATGGGGCGAAATGGGTTGTTCCATCATCGAGGCGCAGCGCCGTCAGCCGATCAAGCACGCGCGCCAGACCGCGCAACGGGTTGATTGCCTGATCCGGATAAGCGACGTGCCCCTGAGCGCCTGTGATGAGCAGCCGGCCGTTCAAACTGCCGCGTCGGCCGATCTTGATCACCTCGCCAAGCGCTCGCGGGTTGGTCGGCTCGCCGAGCAGGCAGTGGTCGGGCCGCTCGCCGTGCGCCGCCATCCAGTCGAGCACCTTTCGAGTGCCATTGATGGCAGGGCCTTCTTCATCGCCAGTAATGAGAAAGCTGATCGCGCCAGCAGGCGCGACGCGGGCGCGCAGGAAATCAAGCGCCGCGGCAACCATGCAGGCCACGCCGCCTTTCATATCAACCGCGCCGCGCCCCCAGAGTTCGCCGCCTTCGATAACCCCGGAAAACGGCGGATGGGTCCAGGCCGCGACATCGCCGGGGGGGACCACATCGACATGTCCAGCAAAACACAGATGCGGGCTGCCTTCGCCGATCCGGGCATACAGGTTATCGACATCCGGGGTATCAGGCGCGCTGAACACAAGCCGATGGCACGCGAAGCCGGCAGGTTCCAGCGCCTGCTGAACGACATCAAGCGCTGCGCTGCTATCGGGCGTGACGCTGGCGCAACGGACCAGATCGGCGGTCAAAGCCACGGGATCGGCGAATTTCGCATTGGAGACTTCGCACATTCATGCGGCTATAGGCGCGGGCGGCTCTGGTTGTCAACGCTAGTGACGCCGGGCGCCGAAAGGGTGCCAGACGTGTTGGCCAGCGAGAGTTGTTGCGCGCGGCCGGGCCACTTAAGTACCTTTAAGAAGGTTGCGGGCAATCCCGATGTGGATGCCCCTTTTCTAGACTTGTTATAAATCTAAACCCGGGGTATCAACGTAAGATGGCTATGATCGTGGAAGCAGGCCACGACGACCGCGAGGAACAGTGCAAGGTGGTCATGCTCCGCCCGGACGAGGTGGAAGCTCCAATCCTCAATCCGTGCGATGCATGTCCGACCTACGAGTTAGTGCAAATACTGAGGCAGCTATTGCGCGACAGCATGTTGCAGCCTCGGCAGGAACTGCATCACGCCTGCATCGTGATTGCGGCGGATCCGTCAGTATCGGCCGAGCGGATCTCTACTGCCTTTTTCCACGGCCTCAGCCGCTACGCCACACGGCGGATGGTGTTTTTTAATGCCAAGGCCAGCGGCGTCAGTTCTGGCGAGCGATGGGTCGCGCGCCTATTGCAGGTTGTCGCCGAGGACGACATGTCGAGCGCGCGATACTTGATCGAGTCGACGATCGAGCCCGCGGGACGGCGGTGGATGCTGTTCCTGGCGCGTGAGCTGGCTGGCCATCTGATGTCGCCAGCAAGCGAAACCAAGTCTGAAAGTGTCAAGGCTTCACGCGTCAAGATTTCACGCGTCGATACAAAAGCGAACCCGAAGGAGAGTTGATAATGAAACAGACATCCGTTGAAATTGCCCCCGATGCCAAGCAGGAAATCGTTGAGGGGCTGACCCAGTCTCTTGCGGAAACTGCCGTGCTGACCATGAAGGCCCAGAACTACCATTGGAACGTGACGGGTATGGCGTTCGGCCCGCTGCACGAGATGTTCCAGGAGATTTATGAGGACCATTTCGAGGGTCAGGATGACATCGCTGAGCGTATCAAGGCGCTGGGTGGGCACGCCGAGGGGCGGCATTCGGAATACCTCAAGCGCAGCGCCGTGAGCGAGTGCGATGGCCATAAGTCGGATAAGGAAATGGTCGCTGCGCTGAAGGCGGATCAGGAGACCATCTCTGCAACGCTGCGCGCGCTGGCTGACCTGGCCGAGAAGCAGGGTGATGTCGTCACCAACGACCTTGCCATCGAGCGGGCAGGTAAGCACGACAAATACGCGTGGATGCTGGCCGCGCATCTCAGCGACTGAACTGCGCACCAGGTTGCATAAACGGAAATGGCTGGCTTCGCGCCAGCCATTTTTTTGTGTCTGAGTTTGACGGTCGGATTAGCGCTTCGAGAACTGGAAGCTCTTGCGCGCTTTCGCCTTGCCGTACTTCTTGCGCTCCACTTCGCGGTCGTCGCGCGTGAGGAAGCCGCGTTTCTTGAGGTTGGGCCTGAGCTCCGGCTCATATCGCGTCAGCGCGAGGGCGATGCCGTGGCGCACAGCTCCGGCCTGTCCTGACAGGCCGCCGCCCGAGACCGTGCACATGATGTCATATTGGCTGTCACGATCGGCGCTCACCAACGGTTGCCGCACCAGCATCTGCAGCACCGGGCGCGCGAAATACTCGGGCATATCCTTCTTGTTGACAGTGATCTGGCCCTTGCCTGGCTTGACCCAGACGCGCGCCACCGCGTTCTTGCGCCGGCCCGTCCCGTAAGCGCGCCCATGCGCATCAAGTTTCTGCTCATAGACCGGGGCGCTGCCCAGCCCCTCACCCGGCTCCTCGGATTCCGTCGCGGCGCCAAGCTCTTCCAGCGATTTGATTTCTTGGTCGGACATGGTTCTTAATGTCTCTTCGTGTTCTTGGTGTTCAGCGACGCGACATCAAGCGGCTCGGGCTGCTGCGCTTCGTGCGGATGCTCCGGGCCGGCATAGACCCGCAGGTTCTTCAGTTGCTGGCGGCCCAGCGGACCACGCGGCAGCATCCGCTCTACGGCTTTTTCCACCACGCGCTCGGGAAACCGGCCGTCTAGGATCTGGTGTGCCTTGCGCTCCTTGATGCCGCCTGGATAGCCGGTGTGCCAGTAATAGGTCTTGTCGTTGCGCTTGCGGCCGGTAAACGCGACCTTCTCCGCGTTGATCACGATGACATTGTCGCCGTCATCCATATGCGGTGTGAAGCCGGGTTTGTGCTTGCCCCGAAGACGGGTTGCGATCAGCGCAGCAAGCCGGCCGACCACAAGGCCTTCCGCGTCGATCAGCACCCATTTTTTCTCAATATCCGAGGGCTTGGCCGAAAAGGTCCTCATGGCCTGTGCTCCAATTTGTCGGGAAAAGGCTCACGCGCGGGTGCACCCCACAGCGATGTTGGCTATGCGAAGTATCCGATCCTGCCCGGCAGGTCAAGAAAAAGCTGCATCAGGCGCAAAAAATCTCACGATGACAGCATGTTAAACAGACGGTATCTGGTTACCTTAGCCGCTCTGGCGGCAGCGCATAGGTGCCCACGGCGTGCGCCACGCAATCCGCGCTGCCAGGCGCGCGCAGGTCAATTTCGCCCACCGCCAGGCTTTTGCCGAGCTTGAGCAGATGCGCTTCGCCCAGCAGATCGCCGGGCGGCGGACGGCGGAGGAAATTGATATTGAGATTGGTCGTCACCGCCAGGGCCACGGGCCCGATGCTTGCCAGCACGGCCACATACATCGCCACATCAGCCAGCGTGAACATCGCCGGGCCGGAAATGGTCCCGCCGGGGCGCAGCAAGTGCGGGTCGTGGCCGAGCCGCAGCCGGGCAAATTCCTTTCCTACCGCCTCGACCCTCAGGGTCGGCGTGATGCGGCGCAACTCCGTGAATTCGCGCTCAAGAAACGCGTTGACCTCGCAGAGGCTCATCACGCCCGGCTGGCGATCATCCGACACATCGGCCCTCCCTCGTCGTGCATCCTGTCGTGAAATCCGTTACCTTGCCCGGGCGCGACTGACCGAGAGCCTGAGTAGCAAAACCCGAGCTATTGAACAGGCTCTGGGTTCTTGATTTGTCGCACTTTCGAACGCAAAACCTGCATCCACTTTTGCTGAAAGTGCTCTGGAAGGACATGTGAACGCAATGACAGACATCTCTGCAAAAATTCCCGCGAATGAGACCGCAGATGAAACCCCGCTTCTGATGGAACGGCGCGGTGCGGTCGTGATGCTCACGCTCAACCGGCCGAAGGCGCGCAATGCGCTATCCAATGCGCTGCTCGATGCGCTGAGCGCGCGGCTTGATGATATCGCAGCAGACGATACGGCGCAGGTTGTCATAATTGACCACGCTCCTCCAGTGTTCTGCGCAGGCCACGATCTTCGCGAACTGAGCGCGCATCGCAGCGAGCCGGATGGCGGCCGCGCATTTTACGAAGAAGTCATGCGCAAATGCGCGCAGGTGATGCAACAGATCGTCCATCTGCCCCAGCCCGTTATCGCCGCCGTCAGTGGCACGGCAACAGCAGCCGGTTGCCAACTTGTTGCGTCTTGCGACCTCGCGGTGGCAGCCGAAGAAGCCAGATTTGCCACGCCGGGCGTGAATATCGGGCTGTTCTGCTCCTCGCCGATGGTGGCGCTATCGCGAAACGTGTCACGTAAGCACGCAATGGAGATGCTGCTCACAGGCGAGATGATCGACGCGCCGCAGGCTGCGCAGTACGGCCTCGTCAACCGCGTCGTGACGGCTGACCGCGTTCAGGAGACCGCCTTTGAACTGGCGGCAACCATCGCAGCGAAATCCCCGGCCGTCGTGGCGATCGGGAAGGAAGCGTTCTACCGCCAGGCCGAATTGCCGCTGTCGCAGGCCTACGATTACGCCGCGGGCGTGATGGTCGCCAACATGATGGAACGCGACGCCGAAGAAGGCATTGGCGCTTTCCTGGAAAAGCGCAAGCCGCAATGGCAGGGGCGCTGAGCCATATGCCGCCGATCGAGAGCGATGCGGGATTGCGGGATATTCTCGCGCGCTATCGCCGCTTCGCGGTGATTACCGCCAGCCCCAAACCCGCGCGCCCGAGCTATGATGTCGCGCGCTATCTGCTGGAGCACGGTTACGAGATATTCCCTGTGAACCCGGGATGGGCGGGCCGCGAGATCGTTGGGCGTCCGGTTGTCGCCCGGTTGCGCGACTTGCCTGAACCGGTCGATGTCGTGGACGTGTTCCGCCACCCGGACGCGGTTGTCCCGATCGCGCAAGATGCCATCGCCATCGGCGCGCAGGTGTTGTGGATGCAGATCGGTGCGGTCAACATGGAAGCCGCGCGCATTGCCGAGGAGGCCGGGCTGCAGGTCGTAGCGGATCGCTGTTCGATGGTGGAGCACGCACGGCTACTTGGCTGAGCGTGCCCGGGGATTGTTGCTCTGGTGCCGGATTGGCGTTGAAATTTGCTGAAAATGCTCTATTCGCCCGCGAAAGCTTGCAAGCCAGTTTGTGCGCGCCCGAGGATCAGCGCGTGAATATCATGCGTGCCTTCATAGGTATTGACCGTCTCCAGGTTCACCAGATGGCGCATGACGTGATACTCCTCGCTGATGCCGTTGCCGCCATGCATGTCACGCGCCGCGCGGGCAACCTCCAGCGCTTTACCGCAGGAGTTGCGCTTCAACAGCGAGATCGTCTCCGGCGCGCACGCCCCCGCGTCCAGCATCCTTGATGCCTGAATGCACCCCTGTAGGCCCAGCGCAATCTCGGTCTGCATATCCGCGAGCTTTTTCTGGATGAGCTGGTTCGCCGCCAGAGGCCGGCCGAACTGCTTGCGCTCAAGCGTATAGTCGCGCGCCGCGTGCCAGCAGAACTCTGCCGCACCGAGCGTTCCCCAGGCGATGCCGAAGCGCGCCTTGTTCAGGCAGCCGAACGGTCCTTTCAGCCCTTCCCCGCCTGGCAGCAGATTCTCTTCCGGCACAAACACGTCGTCCATCACGATCTGCCCGGTTATCGAGGCGCGCAGGCTGAGTTTGCCCTCGATCGCCGGGGTTTCCAGCCCGTCCATGCCGCGCTCCAGGATAAAGCCACGGATGACGCCGTCCAGCTTGGCCCAGACAATCATCACGTCGGCGATCGGCGAATTGGTGATCCAGGTTTTCGCGCCGCTCAGCCGGTAGCCGCCAGAAACGGCGACCGCGCGTGTGGTCATGCCGCCGGGGTCTGAGCCATGGTCCGGCTCGGTCAAGCCGAAGCAGCCTACCAGTTCGCCCGTGGCGAGCCGGGGCAGCCATCGCTCGCGCTGGGCTTCGCAGCCATAGGCGTGGATCGGGTGCATGACGAGCGACGACTGGACGCTCATTGCCGAGCGATAGCCGGAGTCGACCCGCTCGATCTCGCGCGCAACGAGGCCGTAACAGACATGGTTGACCCCCGCGCCGCCATACTCATCCGGGATGGTCGGGCCAAGCAGGCCGAGTTCGCCAAGCTCATACATGATGTCGCGGTCGAAGCGCTCGTCGCGAAACGCTGAGATGACGCGCGGCATCAACTTGTCCTGCGCGTAGGCGCGAGCAGTGTCGCGCACGAGGCGCTCATCCTCGCTTAGTTGCTCTTCAAGAAGGAACGGATCGTCCCATTGGAACCGCGGTTTGCTAGCCATGCAGTTTGGGCCTTCAGCTATTCAGATGGATTGCTGAAAGGCTAAACCGCTGATGGCCGGAGCGCAATCGCAGAGCGCTGCGACCATGCGCGCCCAAGTCCACACTGAAGCCTGATCTAACCGGGGCTGAGGCCGCGCATCCGCTCGCCGCGCCGGCGGATCAGCTCAAGCGTGGACAGCAAAACAATCGAGATGCCGACCAGGATCGTCGCCAGCGCAAGGATCGTTGGACTGATCTCCTCGCGCAGACCTGAGAACATGCGCACCGTAATCGGCGTCTGCTCCGGCCCGGCGAGGAACAACACAACCACGACTTCGTCCAGCGAGGTCACGAAGGCGAACAGCGCTCCCGCGATCACCCCAGGCAGCACCAGCGGCAGGATCACCCGGAAAAACGTGGTCATTTGGTTTGCGCCAAGGCTCGACGACGCGCGGATAAGTTGCTCATCGAAGCTGGCGAGCGCCGCCGTCACGGTGATGACGACGAAAGGCGTGCCAAGCACGACATGCGCCATGATGATGGAGAAGAAGGTCTGAGAGAGTTCGATGCGCGCATAAAAGCTGAACAGCGCCGCAGCAGTAATGATGAGCGGCACGATCATCGGCGAGATCAAGACAGCAGTAATGAACCCGCGCGCGGGCATGTTTCGCCGGCTCAGGCCGAGCGCGGCGAGCGTGCCGAGCGTCGTGGCGACGATGGTGGAGGCGATCGAAATGATGAAGGAGTTACGGATCGCGCTGATCCATTCCTCGCTACCCAGAAGGTCATTGTACCAGCGCACGGAATAGCCCGCCGGGTCGAAGGTCAGCATCTCTTCGGTGAAGGTGAAGTATGGCTCCGCATTGAACGAGAGCGGCAGGATGACGAGGATCGGGAAGATAAGGAACAGGAAAATCAGCCCGCAAATCACGCGGTAAGCGTAATACCAGAACCGCTCCAGAGTGCTCGCATAAGGAGGCAGCGCCATCGTGTTATGTCCTCTCGCGTTATCGCGTGCCTAACCGAACTTCAGCCGCTCCACGCCGACCATCTTGTTGAACAGCCAGTAGAAAATCATCACCAGAACAAGCAGAATGGTCGCCAGCGCAGCCGCGAGCCGCAGTTGGGAGCTGGTGCCCTGCATATTGTTGGCGATCATGTTCGAGATGAAGATGCCGGTTTCGCCACCGACCAGGGCTGGCGTGATGTAGTAACCAATGGCCAGGATGAACACGAGCATCACACCGGCGGCGAGGCCGGGCAGCGTGAGCGGGAAATAGACCCGGAACCACGCCACAAGTTGGTTTGCGCCAAGCGATCGCGCCGCGCGCAGATAGCTGGGATTGATGGTTTTCATGACCGAGTACAGCGGCAGGATCATGAATGGCAGCAAGATATGCGTCATTGCTATGATCGTGCCTGTCTGGTTGTAGATCATGCGTAATCGCCCATCGTCCCCGACAATCCCGAGTGTCACTAGGAAATCGTTAATGACGCCTTGTTGCTGCAGCAGCACGATCCATGCGGATGTGCGCACAAGCAGCGATGTCCAGAATGGCAGCAGCACCAGGATCATCAGCAGGTTCGAATATCGCAGCGGCAGCGTGGCGAGCATGTAGGCGATCGGATAGGCCAGCAGGATGCACAGCACGGTGATCAGAACGCTCATCCATGCCGTGCGAATAAACAGGTCCGTGTAAATCTGATAGATCTCGGCGCGCGGCGCGATTTCGCCTGTGGCCGTGTATTCGTAGTCGAGCGCGAGCAGATAGTAACTCGGTGTGATGAGGCGGCTTTCGCGCTTGAGAATTCCCCAGAATTCGGGGTTCGTCCAGCGCTCATCCTCGTTGATGAAAGCTGCCTTATACGGCGGCGACATCTCATCGACACCGCGTGCGGTGCGCAACATCAAACTCCGCGCGCCAGGCAATTCGCGGTTTACACGCGCGGCGACGCGGCCGATGGTGCGGTCTTCCAGCCCTTTGACCATGTCTGCCGCCATGGCAGCAAAAACCGGCTCGTCCGGAACGCCGGTGCCATCCCACTGCTGCAGCGCCTCGGCGGTGTTGGGCAGGAAGTTGACGACCTCAGGGTTGTAGACCGACCGGGTCATCATCGACATGATAGGGATGACAAAAGTGACAACCAGGAACGCAAGTAATGGCAGCACGAGCAGGAAAGCTCTCGTGCGCGCGCGGCGCTCCGACTTGCGGATACTATCCTTGAGCGGAGTCCCGTCGGCTGTTGTCAGCCGCTCAACCTGTTCGGGCGTCGCATCCTGCATGTCACCGCTCGCCTTTATCAGTGGGGGCGAGAGAGCGGCCACGACGGACCGCTCCCTCTTAAGTTTCGGCTCAGTCGCTTACTGAGCGACCCAGGCGTTGAAGCGCTCTTCAAGCAGGTCGCCGTAGTCCGCCCAGAAATCGGTATTGAACTGAACGGCGGTCTTGAAGTTTTCCGGGCTGGTCGGCATGTGCGGCTTCATATCGACGCCGCTGTCAGCATGTGTGCTGACCTTCGGAACGGAGGACTTGCGCGCCGGCGCATACGCAATGTACTTGGCCTGGTCAGCCAGCCGCTGCGTATCCGTAGCGAAGTACAGATAGTCCTTGATCAGGTCCATCTGGTCCTCATTGCCGACAGGAACGACCCAGCCGTCAACCTCGAACATCTGGTGATCCCACATGATCTCGA
>CAZNGB010000071.1:0-9569 GCA_964572465.1 uncultured Hyphomicrobiaceae bacterium | reverse complement strand
CCGTGGAACTTGGTGAGCTGGTGGTCGTTCTCCAGGACCGCGCCAGTGATCCGCTCGGCTAGGCTGGCGTCCAGCGAGCCGCGCAAGTATCCGCTCTCGACCTTGATGCGCTCGTTCGGGTGCAGCTTTTCGATCGGCTGAGATCGGTCGACGCTGCGATCAACGTTGTGGCGCTCGGCTGCCTTGCTCATTCTGTCCCTCAATACACGTCGCGCTGGTAACGGCGCTCGCGCTGCATCTGCTTCAGGTGCGCTTCGGCATCTTCGGCGCTAATGCCGCCCTGCTTCTGCAGGATGCCGGCAAGAGCCTCATGCACCGCCGGGGCCATGCTGTCCGCATCGCCGCAAACATAGATCGCCGCGCCGTCGCTGATCCAGCTATAGACATCGGCCGCCTTCTCGCGCAGACGGTCCTGCACATAGACCTTCTCGGCCTGATCACGCGAGAACGCGACATCCATGCGGCTCAGCACGCCGTCCTTCAGCCAGCGCTGCCATTCGGTCTGATAGAGGAAATCCTCGGTGAAGCGCCGGTCGCCGAAGAACAGCCAGCTTTTACCGCCTGCACCGGTCTCCTCACGCTCCTGCATGAAGGCGCGGAACGGCGCGACGCCGGTGCCCGGCCCGATCATGATGAGCGGCTGGTCGGGATCGGCGGGGAGGCGGAAATTCTCGTTCTCGCTGACATAAACGCGGATCTGCTCGCCTGGCACGCGGCGGTCTGCGAGGAAGGTGCTGGCCACCCCAGCGCGCGCGCGGCCTCTTGGCGTCGTGCGCGTCACGCCGACGGTCAGATGCACCTCGTCGGGCAGCGCGGCGTGGCTGGAAGCGATCGAATAAAGCCGCGGTTGAAGCTTGCGCAGCATCGCGGTGAAGTCGGCAGGCGCCAAGCCCGTGGCAGGCCAGCGCGCAACCACGTCGGCGACCTGATGCTCCTTCATGAAGGCGTGCAGCCCCGCTTCGTTGCCCTCACGCGTCAGATCGGCCAACTCGTCCGCGCCGCTTGCGTCGGCATAGGCTTTCAGGAAGCCCGGCGTCAGCATCGTCAGTTCGAGATCGTCGCATAGCGCCTCGGCCACGGGCTTGTCCGTACCGTTCACACTCACCGGCGCATCTGGCGCGAAGTCGAGCGCCTCGACGATCTCATCAACCAGCGCGATGTCGTTGCTGGCAAGCACGCCGAGGCTGTCGCCTGGCTGGAAGCTGATGCCGGAGCCTTCCAGCGACAACTCGATGTGCTGTGTCTGCTTATCGGAATAACGCCCGTTCAACCGGACGCTTTCCAGCACTGCAGACTCAAACGGGTTCTTGCGCGTGTAGGCCGGGGCGTGCGCATCGGCGGGCGCGAGACCAAAGGCGGCCAGGCCGGACGGCGCGGCGGTCGCGGCTTTGGCGGCCTGAGCGGGCGCGTCCGCGGCGAGCATGTCCGCAAGCGATACGATCCAGTCTTCCGCCACATCCTCATAATCGACATCGCAATCCACGCGCTCGACCAAGCGCTCCGCGCCAAGCTCCTCAAAGCGGCGGTCGAGCACCTTCGCTGCCTCGCAGAAATGCACATAGCTGGTATCGCCAAGCCCAAGCACCGCGAATTTCACGCCGTCGAGCTTCGGCGCCTTGCGGCCCGCGAGAAACTCGAAGAAACCCGCCGCGCCCTCTGGCGGCTCACCCTCGCCATGCGTCGCGGCGACCATGATGACATGCGACTCGCTCTTGAGGTCGCGCTGCTTGTAATCGGCCATATTCAGCGCGCGCGCCTCCAGCCCGGCGGCGATCAAGCGCTCAGCGGCCTGCTTCGCCACGCCCGCTGCGTTGCCCGTTTCGGTGGCATAGAGCACCGTGACCTTCGGCCCGGCGGCGGGCGCGCCCGCGACAGGCCCCTGCGCCGGAACCGCGATCCCCTGCCGGCTTAGCCCTGCAAGAAAGCCGCTCAACCACAGCGTCTGCTCGGGCGTGAGAGTTGGAAGTAGCGCATTCAGCGCCTGCGCCTGGTTCTGGTCGAACAGGCCAGCGATAGCGACGGCCTCAGGCATGTTGGCATGGTGGCCCATTGGGTCCTCGGTTGTCTTAAATCCGCAGCGGGAAGATCAGGCACGCGGACGGCGGGCGCAATCGGGCGGACGCAATTGCGTCAGGCGTTTCGCCACATGCAGCCGATGCGGTATCGCGGTCGCCTCAAGCGCCGCTTTGGCGATCAGATGTCACCCGCCAATGAGGAGCGGTACTGGATTCCCACGCGCCTGGGCTGATATGGCTGGAGCACAACATGGCAAACGTGTTCGAGGGGGGGCATTTGACAGCTTGGATTTGGCTCGCGCTTGCGCCTGTCATGCTACTGGCGGGGCTGGCGCTGTTTACGTGGGTGCATCAGGCGCGGGTCGAGCGGCGCTTTCCGCCGATCGGCCAATTTGTGCGCGCCGGCTGCGATGATCTCCACGTCATCGACGCTGGCGAAGGCGCGCCGGTCTTGATGATCCACGGGGCAAGCAGCAACTTGCGCGAGTGGACGGCGTCGATCTTCGATGATGTCGCCGCGCGCCACCGCGCCATCGCGTTCGACCGGCCTGGCCACGGCTGGAGCACGCGGCGTGCGGAAAACGCCCATGATCCCCGCGTTCAGGCGCGGCTGTGCGCTGAGATGTCTCGGAAAATGGGGCTGGAGCGCCCGGTGATCGTCGCGCACTCCCTGGCGGGCACGCTGGCGCTCGCCTACGCGCTGGAGTTCCCCGATGAGATCGGCGGCATACTGTTCCTGTCTGGGGTCTCGCACCCGTGGCCCGGCGGCGTCGGCTGGGAACATGAGGCCGCATCGGTGCCGCTGCTCGGCCAGATTTTCGCCTGGACGCTCGTTGCGCCTGGCTATCTGGTGCGCGTCGACAACGGCATCCGCAATGTGTTTCGCCCGAACCCGCCACCGCCGGACTACCGCACAGCCGTGGCTACCGCGCTTTATAGCCGCCCAGCGACGTTCCTGGCGAATGCGCAAGATTTGACGCGTCTCAAGCCGATCGTGCGCGAAATGGCGCCGGAATATCAAAGGATCAGCGCCCCGCTCATCGCGCTGACCGGGGACCAGGACCATGTGATCTACACCGATCTGCACACGCCGCCGCTGGTCGCAAAGGTGCCGGGAGCGCGGCTGGAGGTGCTGACCGGCGTGGGACATGTGCCCCAACACGTTGCGCCGGATATCGTGCTCGCCGCGATCGATCAGCTGGTTAGCCAGCGTACCGAAAAACACCCCGCGTAACTCGCCCGCTCAGGCCGAAGCTCGCCAACTGTCGCTCTCAGCCATCAAATCGCTGATCGACCGGCTGGCATCTTCGAGCATGGGTACGATATCGCCTGCGCGCTCTTCCGACAGGCGCGCCACAGGGCCATGAATTGACAGGCCAGCCATCACTCGGCCCGACGGGTCCCGGACCGGCACCCCGACCGACAGAAGGCCGATCCAGTTCTCCTGATTGCCGATCGCATAACCCAACTCGCGAATCTCCACCAGATGTTCGCGGAAAGCTTCTGGATCGGTCCAACTATGCTCTGTCTGCGGCGCAAGCTCGACGACAGATAGATACTTCTCCAGTTCCTTTTGCGGAAGATGCGCGAGCAGCACCTTGCCGATGGCGGTGCAGCTGGCGCGCAGCCTGCAGCCGATCTCCATCTGCCGGCGCAGCGGCCAGCGGCATTCGACATGCTCGATATAAACGATTTCGCGACCATCCAGCACGCCAAGGTTGCAATTTTCGTTCACCTCATCCACCAGCTTCTGCATGACAGCGCGGCGCAACTTGGCGGTGTGATTGCCGGTCTGCGCGCGCAGGCCGAGCTGGAGCAGCGCCGGCCCGATCTCGAAGCGCTCCCGCGCGACATCGCGGCGCACCATTCCGATAGCTTCGAGCTGTTGAAGCAGCCGATGCGCTGTTTGCCGATTGAAACCAAGCTGTGCGCCAATATCCGGCGCGCTCATGGGACGCCCGGTTTCTGTGAGTAGATTGACAATCGCGAAAGCTTTCTGGAGAGGAGAAGCGGGATCACGACTTTCGTTCAAAAAAGCACCTCGTCAATGATTTCAGTTGCTGGGGTCGAGGATATACCGGACCTCTCGTCACGACTTTAAGAAAGCCTCAAACCTCAATAATTGGGCTAGAGTGCAATTGCGCTCATGTTAAACAACTCAGGAAGGATATCAATCAAATACCATCGATCTCAAATACTTATCATACTCTGAAATGCCGCGGTCAATTCGGTTGACAGGCATCTGGTCTGTCGAATTGGCTCACGCGGCAGACAAAGCATTGTTCGAGCGCACGCGTAGCTGGTCCTCGTCAAAGCATCCAATGTAACAGAAATGTAGAGAGCGACTACAACGCGGAGATGACAGCCTCGATCACGGGACAAGTATTTGCCGGATCGTTTGCCCCTCGGCAAGGCGGTCGAACGCGAGGTTCAACTCATCAAGCGAGACGCGCTCGCTTACCAGCCGGTCCACAGGCAACAATCCCTGTCGGTAGAGCCGGATGAATCGGGGCACGTCGCGGATCGGCACACAGCTTCCGATATAGCTGCCTTTGAAGCTCCGCTCCTCCGCGACCAGGTGCGCCGCCGGCAGGGGCAGCCGATCGCTCGGGTTTGGCAGGCTCGCGGTTACGGTCGTGCCGCCGCGGCGCGTTACCTGGTAGGCCAGCTCCAGCGCGGGCACGACGCCGGCCATCTCGAAGCCGAAATCCACCCCGCCGCCGGTCGCAGCGCGCACCTTGTCCGCGCACTCCGGATCGCTGGCATTGAAGGTGCGGGTCGCGCCGAGTTGTGCCGCGGTCTGGAGCTTGCCTTCCGACAGGTCGATCGCCACGATGTCGGCGCAGCCTGAGAGTTTCGCCGCAATCACCGCCATCAGCCCGACGCCGCCGAGCCCGACAACCGCCACCGATGCGCCGGGCGGCACCTTGGCCGTGTTCACCACCGCGCCCGCGCCAGTCAGCACCGCGCAGCCGAACAGCGCGGCCTCGGTGAAGTCGAGATCGTCATCGACCTTGATCGCCGACTGCCGCGCGATGACGGCATGTTCGGCAAAGCAGGACACCCCGATGTGGTGATGAACCGGTTGACCGTTGAGCCTCAGGCGGCGAGCGCCGGACAGAAGCGTGCCGGCGGCATTCGCTTGTGCAGCCGGCTCGCACAGCGCCGGCCGGCCTTCCGCGCATGGCATGCAAGCCCCGCAACTCGGCACGAATATCAGCACGACCCGATCGCCGGGCTTCAGGTCATCCACGCCTGGCCCCGGCTCCACGACTTCCGCCGCGGCTTCGTGTCCGAGCACCATAGGCACCGGGCGCGGCCGATCTCCGTTGATTGTGGACAGATCGGAGTGGCAAAGCCCCGCCGCACGAATTCTCACGAGCACCTCGCCATCGCCCGGCGGCGCCAGCTCAACCTCCTCGATCGCGAGCGGACGGCTTGCGGCATAGGGGCGCGGCTTGTCCCGCTCATGCAAAACGGCGGCGCGTATCTTCATCCCCGGCTCCCGGCAGTTTGCACACCGAATGGGCAACGGTGCGCAGCGGTTGGTCGGCCCACGTGAAATGATGCCGGCTGCGGCGGCGAAAATCCAGCACGGCCTGCGAGCCGCCCGCCTCCGCGCGCAACGCGCCAACCGGAGAATCAAGCCAACCAGAGATGCCTGCCGCGCGCTACTCGACCTAAGAACGAGGCGCAAACTTCTTGTTATTCAACGAAACTTTTTGTTAGCTTCTGGCTCCGGCACAGATTGTGCCTGAGCTATTGCGCAACACACAGACTTTAACCACCAAAGAAAGGGGTTTGCGATGCGTGCTCTCGGACTCGCAACCAGCATTTTTGCGGCGCTGGCGCTGTCGGTTCTGCCGGCGTCTGCTGCCACGCTCGACGAGGTAAAGGAACGCGGCAACCTTCAGTGCGGTGTCGACGGCGGCCTGCCGGGCTTCTCCGCGCCTGACGACGCAGGGAACATGGCCGGCATCGACGCGGACTTCTGCCGCGCTCTCGCTGCAGCGATCTTCGGCGATGCCACCGCGGTCAAGTACACCAATCTCACGGCTAAAGAACGCTTCACCGCGCTCACCTCCGCTGAGATTGACGTGCTCTCGCGCAACACCACCGACACCCTCACGCGTGATGCCACGCTGGGCGTGAACTTCACCTACTACAACTACATCGACGGTCAGGGCTTCCTCGTGAAGCAGGACCTGGGCGTGTCCAGCGCGATGGAGCTGAGCGGCGCGAAGGTCTGCGTGCAGGCCGGCACCACCACCGAGCTGAACCTGGCTGACTACTTCCGCGTCAATGACATGGAGTTTGAGCCGGTTGTCTATGACACCTCCGTCCAGACCCGCGAAGGGTTCGACGGCGGCGCTTGTGACGTGCTGACCTCCGACAAGTCGCAGCTCGCTGCGATCCGCACCGAACTCACCGATCCCGACGGCGCGGTAATCCTGCCGGAAACGATCTCCAAGGAGCCGCTCGGCCCGGTGGTGCGTCAGGGCGACGACCAGTGGCTGGATATCGTCCGCTGGACGATGTTCGCGCTGATCAATGCGGACGAGTATGGCGTCACCTCAGAGAACGTCGACGACCTGAAGGCGAACAGCGCCAACCCGAACGTGCGTCGTCTGCTCGGCGTCGAGGGCACGATGGGTGAAAACCTGGGCCTCGGCCCGGAATGGGCCTACAACGCCATCAAGCAGGTCGGCAACTATGACGAGCTGTACCAGCGCAACGTAGCGCCGCTGGGCATCCCGCGCGAAGGCAGCGTGAACGCGCTGTGGACCGACGGCGGCATTCTGTACGCTCCGCCGATCCGCTAACGACCAGGTGAGGCTGGCGGCGTCTACGCACGGTGCGCAGATGCCGCCAGACACTATCTCCAACCGCCCACCATACGCCCCTGGCTGGACTTTTGAGGACGCGATTTGAGCCGTAACAACCGGATTCCGTTTTATCGCAATCCCGTCTATCGCGGCATAGTGGTCCAGTTCACCGTGCTCGCGTTGGTCATCTGGGCGCTCTACACGATATTCACGAATACCGTTACCAACCTGAACCAGCGCGGCATTCAGACGGGCTTTGGTTTCTTGACCGACACGGCGCCGTTTGCTGTCGGCTTCTCTCCGTTCATTGATTACAAACTCGGTGAGACCCCTTACTGGGTCGTCTTTCTGATTGGTATCCAGAACACGCTTATCGTCAGCGTGCTCGGTATTCTCGCTGCAACCATCCTCGGCTTCCTGATTGGCGTGGCGCGGCTGTCGCCCAACTTCTTGCTGGCTCGCTTCGCATCAATTTATGTCGAAGTTTTCCGGAATACGCCGCTGCTGCTGCAGATCATGTTCTGGAATTTCGCGGTGTTTCTGCCACTGTTTCCCAGCCCGCGCGAGAGTCTGACGCTCGGCGAGGAGATTTTCCTGAACAACCGCGGCCTTTATTTGCCGAGACCGATGCTGACAGAGAGCTTCAGCGCCTGGGCCCTGTTCATCGCGATCGCCATTGGCATCTTCGCGATTTTTGCCTTCAACCGCTGGGCAAGGGCGAAGCAGTATCATACCGGCCACCGGCCCCCAGGGCGGCTGTATGGTCTCGCGACCCTTATCGGGCTTGTGTCTCTTGTCTTCCTGATCCTGCCTGCGCCGCTCAACTTCGAGATACCCGAACTTGGCCGGTTCAATCTGACCGGCGGAATACAGGTGCCGTTACCGCTGTTCTCGCTATGGTTCGCCCTGACGACCTACACTGCCGCGTTCATCGCGGAGAATGTGCGCGGCGGCATCAACTCGGTATCAAAGGGCCAGACCGAAGCGGCAGGCTCGCTCGGCCTGAAACGGCCCACGATGCTGCGCCTCGTGATTATCCCGCAGGCGATGCGCGTGATCATCCCGCCCACGATCAGCCAGTACCTCAACCTCACCAAGAACTCCTCGCTCGCGGTAGCGGTCGCTTATGAGGAACTGGTGAGCCTGTGGGCCGGCATCTCGCTCAACCAGACGGGCCAAGCGCTCATCATCATCGCGATGACCATCGTCGTCTATGAAATCCTGAGCCTGACCACCTCAGGCATCCTCAACTGGTATAACCGGCGCGTCCAGATGGTGGAGCGATAGGCCATGGCCCAGACCGGGGTTTTCGAACCAAAGGCAAGCCGCCCGCCTCCCGTCCGCCACACCGGGGCGTGGGAGTGGGCGCGTGAAAATTTGTTCGGCACGGTCACGAACACCATCCTCACGCTGCTCGGGCTATACCTGATCTATCTGATCCTTCCGCCGATCCTGCAATGGGCGATCCTTGAGGCAAACATCTCCGGCTCGGACCGTTCCGTTTGTGAGGCCAACCCTGACGGCGCATGCTGGACCTTCATCAAGGTCCGCTTCAACCAGATCATGTTCGGGCTGTATTTCGGCGCGAATCCGGACCAGATTTGGCGGCCAACGCTTGTTTTTGCCGTGTTCGGCGCGCTGATCGCCTGGCTGACGATCCCGCGCACGCCCTACAAGCCGCAGGTGGCATTGTTCACGCTGGTCGCATTCCCGTTTTTCACCTACGCGGTCGTGCAGGGCGAGTGGCTGGGCCTGCCAGCAGCCAATCTGGAGGAATGGGGCGGCTTCCTTCTCACCCTGACTCTGGCGAGCGTGGGGATCGTGCTGGCCCTTCCCATCGGCATCCTGTTGGCGCTGGGACGGCGCTCGCAACTGCCGATTATCCGCGCGCTGTCGGTGATCTATATCGAGTTCTGGCGCGGCACGCCGCTCATCACCATCCTGTTCATGGCCTCGGTCATGCTGCCGTTGTTCTTCCCCTCTGGAGTCGACTTCAACAAGATCGTCCGCGCGATGGTCGGCATCACGCTGTTCCAGTCCGCCTACACCGCCGAGGCGATCCGTGGCGGGCTACAGGCCATCCCGCGCGGGCAGTATGAAGCAGCAGACGCGCTCGGTCTGGGCTACTGGCGCAAAATGATCTTCATCATCCTGCCCCAGGCATTGCGAATATCGATCCCGGGCATCGTCAACACGTTTATCGCCCTGTTCAAGGATACCTCGCTGGTGTCGATCATCGGCCTGCTGGATCTGTTGAACATGTCACAGACGGCCAGCCGTTCGATCGAGTGGAAGGGCTACGACTTCGAGGCTTATGTCTTCGCTGCGCTGATTTTCTTCGTCTGCACCTATGGCATGTCGCGCTATAGTCAGTACATCGAGCGGAAACTAGACAGGGAAACGCAACGTTAGGGAGCCGACTGCATGGCACTTTCGCGAGATAGCCGGACCGACGCAGATCAGGCGCCCGAGCGCCGGCTCGACCGCCCGATTATTGAGATCAGCGGCCTGAACAAATGGTTCGGCGAGTTCCATGTGTTGAAGGATGTCAACCTCACAGTCGGCACGGGCGAGCGCATCGTGGTCTGCGGCCCATCCGGCTCGGGCAAGTCCACGCTGATCCGCTGCATCAACCGGCTGGAGGTGCACCAGGAAGGCAGCATCACTGTCGACGGGATCGAGCTGAACGACGACCTCAAGAACATCGAGGACATCCGCAAGGAAGTCG
>CAZNGB010000070.1:0-9737 GCA_964572465.1 uncultured Hyphomicrobiaceae bacterium | reverse complement strand
AGCCGCTCGATGTCGCCGAGCTTCAACTCGATGTATGTGGGCCGCCCGTGGTTGCACTGGCCGGAATGCGGCGTCGCCTCCATCTCGCGCAGCAGCGCGTTCATCTCTTCGGGTTTGAGCCGCCGCCCGGCGCGCACGCTGCCATAACAGGCGATCTTGGCGCAGACGTCATAGAGATGGCGCTCAAGGCTGAAAGCCGCGCCATGGCCGCGCAACTCGTCCGCCAGATCGCGCACCAGCCCCTTGATGTCGCCGTCGCCGAACAGCGCAGGCACGCCGTGGACCGCCAGCGCGCCGGGGCCGAACCGCTCGGTCACCAGGCCGAGGCGAGCGAAGTCTTCAGCCTGCGCCATCATCAACTCGATATCCCCCTCGTCCATCTCGACGATCTCGGGGATCAGCAGCCCCTGGCTCTTCGCACCGCCGTTGCTGAGCGCCGTCTTCAGCTTTTCATAGACGAGGCGCTCATGCGCGGCATGCTGATCGACGATGACGAGCGCGTCCTCGCTCTGGGCGATGATATAGGCGGCGTGGACCTGCGCGCGCGCCGCGCCGAGCGGATGAGCGATCGCCTCGCGTGGCACGTCGGCGGCCTCAGCGCTGGGCTGGTCAAGATCAGCCATCGGCGCTTGCCACTGCGCGGTGTAGGCCGTCTGGCGCGGCGCGGCAAAGCCGTTCGGCTGGGCGCGCTCAAGTGCCTCCGCGCCGATAGCCTGCGATGTCCGCTGCCCGGTTTCCGCCTCCAGCGCGCGGCGCAGCGCACCATGCACGAAGGCGCGCACCAGCCCGGCATCGCGGAAACGCACCTCCGCCTTGGCCGGGTGGACGTTCACATCCACGCGCTCAGGCGCGATCTCAAGGAACAGCACGAGTTGCGGGAACCGTCCGCGCGGCAGGAAATCGGCATAGGCCGCGCGCGCCGCGCCGAGCAGCAGCTTGTCGCGCACCGGCCGCCCATTGACGTAGAGATACTGCGCTTGCCCGGTCGCGCGGTGAAGCGTCGGCGGCGCGGCATAGCCGGTCAGGCTCACACCCTCGCGCTCGGCGGTGAGCGCCGTGGCGTCCGCGGCAAAGTCCTCGCCCATGATGCGCGCGAGCCGGTGGCGCGTGGCATCTTCGTCGCCCGCAGGCGCAGCGGGCAGCTTCAGGCCGGTGCGCTCGCCGGTCGTGAGCGTGAACCCGATGTCGGGGTGCGCCAGGGCAATGCGCTTGACCACATCGGCGATCGCCGTGTTCTCCGCGCGCTCGGATTTCATGAATTTGAGCCGCGCGGGCGTTGCGTGGAACAGGTCGCGCACCTCGACCACCGTGCCGCGGTTCAGCGCTGCGGGCCGCGCCTCGCTCTTGGCGCCGGCGCTCACGCTGATTTCGTTGGCCGTATCCGCGCCCGTCTGCCGGCTGGTGATGCGCAACTGCGCGACCGCGCCGATCGAGGGCAGCGCCTCGCCGCGAAAGCCGAGCGTGTCGATATGCGAGAGGTTCCCGTCCGGCAGCTTCGAGGTCGCGTGGCGCTCAACGCACAGCGTGAGATCGCCCACGGTCATGCCCGCGCCGTCATCAGCCACGCGGATCAGCGCCAGCCCGCCATAGGCGCTCACCACGTCGATCTGGCCCGCGCCCGCGTCGATCGCGTTTTCGATGAGTTCCTTGACCACGCTCGCCGGGCGCTCGATCACCTCGCCCGCGGCGATGCGGTTAATCAGTCCTGCGTCGAGTTGGCGAATGTGCTGCGTCGTGCCCATCGGATGCGGCTCGAGCATGACCCACCCTGATTGGAACGGATCATGACTCCAAGTCCTTGTGCTCCAAGTCCTGGTCTTGTCGCGCGATTGGCTCCGAAAACCGGTTCCCACTTTTCGGATCGCGCTTGAGATACTCCCGCGTCAGCGTCTTGCCGAGTTCCACGCCGGGCTGGCCGAACGGGTCAACGCCCAGTAGGTGCCCGGCGAGAATCGTCTCGACCATCATATGCATGAGCAGCCGGCCAAGCGTGGTCTCGTCGGGCTTGTCCACATCAATCAGGCGCACCGGGCGGCCCGCGCGCATCAGCGCATCGGCGATGGCGCTCTGCTGGGCGGAGACGAGTTCGCTCACGCGCCGGCCGGCGAGGTAATCCACCCCGGCCATAGCGGCGAGGTCGGCAGGCATCGGCGGGTCGCTTGGCGGATGCGCCGGCCGGACCAGCGTGATCATGTGATCAGGCGGGCCATCCATGAAGAGTTGGAGCTGGCTGTGCTGGTCGACCGGCCCGAGCGCGGCGAGCGGAGTCGTGCCCTTGCCGTCCTTGCCGAGGCTTTCCGCCCACAGCTGCACATACCACCGCGCGAAATGGGACAGATGATCGGCGTATGGCATCATCACGCTCACGCGCGCGCCCTTGTCCTGCGCCAGCGCGATCGCGGTGGCGGCCCCGACGGCGGGGGCGCACTCGGCGGCGGGCCGCGCTAGTTCGTCCAGCACCCGCGCGCCGCCCGCGCGGATGGCGTGCGAATCGAGTCCGCGGGCCAGCGCCACGATCATCCCGACATTGCTGAACACCGAGAAGCGCCCGCCGATCTCGGTGTCGTGGTCGAGCAGCGGGATGCCCAAGCCCTCGAACAAGCTGCGCAGGGGGTTCTTTACGCCATTACGCGCTGGCTCGCTTAAGCCCAGGAAAGCGCGCGGGACTGCGTCAGCCATGTCGGCGCGGCGCATCCAGTCGAGCGCGGAGAGCGCCTGCATAAGGGTTTCCGCCGTGCCGCCGGACTTGGAGATGACGAGAAAGCGCGTGGTCTGTGGGTCGAGCAGGTTCAGCCCATGTTGGAGCGAGTCGGCGTCAAGATTGTCATAAAAGCGAACGCGAGGCAGCGTGGCCGCGGCAGGGCGGGCATCGCCGGGAATGCACCAGCCGGCCAGCCGGGCCAGCGTTTGCCCGCCGAGACTGGAGCCGCCGGTGCCGAACACCACCAACGTCTTGGCCCCCGCGCAGAGCCGCTCCAACCCCGCGCGCGCCTGTTCGATGTCCTCCGTCTCCCGCGCGATCCCGAGCATCCGATAGCCGCCCGCAGCGAGGCTCTCGCGGAGTTCCGCCAGCTTTGGCTCCAGCGCTTGGAGGCGGGCGTCCAGAGCATCGCGCGTCAGCCCCCGCGCGCCGATCCGCTCTTGCAGGCAGCCCGTGATGTCGTGCCGGAACGTCATGTCACCCGCCGATCAGCCGCGCGGCTCGGATTTCATCTGCGGCTGGCCGACGACCACGGTGATAAGCCGCTCGGGCTGAAGCAGATCCGCGGCCACGCGTTTGATATCTTCCTGCGTCACCGCTTCGATGTAGGTATTGCGGTTCTCGAAGTAGTCGCTGCCCAGATCATCAAGCTGGATGCCCAAAAGCTGCTGGGCGATCTTGCCGCTGGTGTCGAAGCGCAGCGCATAAGAGCCGACGAGGTATTGCTTGGCGTACATCAGCGTCTCGTCGCTGACCCCGTTCTCGGCGACGCCCGCGAGCACCTCGCGGATCACCTCGATACTCTCGCCCACCGCCTCATTCTTGGTCGCCACGCCGCCGATCATGAGGCCAGCATGATCGAGCGGGAACAGATAGGTGAATACCGAATAAGCCAGCCCACGCTTCTCACGCACCTCTTCCATCAGCTTGGAGGCAAAACCGCCGCCGCCAATGATATAGTTGAGCACAAACGCGGCGTAGAAATCCTCATGGTGACGCTTGTAGCCCGGCAGACCGAAGCGTGCGGTCGATTGCGGCACATTCATCTCCACGATGTGCGGCTCGGATTTGCTGGCCAGCGCGGCTTCGGGCACCTCTTGCAGCGCCGCCTGCTCTGGCAGCCCAGCGAACATGTCATCCAGCATCGGCGCGAGTTCTTCCGCGGTGATGTTGCCAACGACAGCGACCTTCAGGTTCGCGCGCGTGAAACCGTCGGCCATCGCCGCGCTCAGGTCATCGGCGCCAATGTTTTCGATCGTGTCCAGCGTGCCCTTGGTGGGGCGGGCGTAGGGGTGATCGGCAAACGCCAGTTCAAACCATTCGCGCGTTGCAACCTGACCCGGATCCTCCTTGGAGAATTTCAGGTCGGTTGCGATGGACCCGCGAATACGCTCGAGGGAATCGGCATCGAAGCGCGGCGCGCTGAGCGCGAGACTGAGCAGACGCGCAGCCTCGCTCTTGTTGGCGCTCAGGGTCTGCAATCGCGCGGTGAAGTTGTCGCGGCCAGCGTCGAAGCTCAGCCGGATCGCAAGGTCCTCCAGACGCTGCTGGAACGCCTGCGCATCCATGTCGCCCGCACCCTCGTCGAGCATACCAGAGAGGAAATGCGCGCGCCCGGTCTTGCCCTGCGGATCCTGCTTTGCGCCGGCGCTGGCGAAGCCAAACTCCATGGTGATGAGAGGAACGCGGTGCTCTTCAATGAGCCAGGCTTCGATTCCGGAGGGGCTGACGACTTTTTGTATGCGCATGGCATGGGCCGATTGGCTTGTGGCGAAAAGGATGGCGATGAAGGCAAGGACGCTTGCGGCTCGAAGGAAATGCGCCATTAAGGCTGGCGATCGCAGCATGGTTCAACCTCGCTGAGTAAAGGCGTTGTTCCGCCTCACTGAATTGTGGTTTGGGGCCCCACGCTGGGTTCCAACGGCTGTTGAGCGCCGTCAGCAACCGCCTTCGGCTCGGGGATCAACTTCGCGGTGACAGATCGCGGGGCCTGCAGGTATTTTCGAGCGGCGGCGGCAACGTCTGCCATTGTCACTTGGGCAAGCCGCTGCGGATGCTGCGCAACGTCCTCGACGGTGCGCCCAGTGGTGAGCGCGTAGCCGTAGATGCGCGCCATGCTGGTCTGGCTGTCGTAGTCGTAGACCATCTCGGCAATCGCTGCGCGGCGCGCCCGCTCCAATTCCTCTTCCGTGATGCCGTTCGCGGCAACGTCGGAGAGGACCCGGTCAAGCGCGGCTTCAACGTCTGCAATGTCTTTTTCTGGCGTGGCGACCGCATAAACACCCAGCGAGCCATAGTCTTGGGTGATACCGGAGTACCAGCCGCCTGCGGTCGTGGCGAGCTTCTGCTTTACGACCAGCTCTTGATAAAGCCGCCCGGTGGGGTTCTCGCCAACGACGCGCATCAGCAACTCCAGCGCCTCCGCTTCAAGCCCTTCGTCCTTTGCGTAGCTGGGCGAAAGGTAATAGCGGTATAGGGTCGGCTTGGCCGCTCGGGGGTCTTTTAGCATCACCTCGCGCGGCGCACGCGGTTCCGGCTCTTGCGGCCGTGCGCCGCGCTTGACCTCATCCCGGCGCGGTATCTTGCCATAGTGCCGACGCGCAAGTTCAAGCACCTCCTCAGGCGTCACGTCGCCCGAGACAACGAGCACGGCATTGTTTGGCGCATAAAACCTCTCATAGAAGGCGAGCGCATCTTCGCGGTCAAGTTCGCGCATCTCAGTTTCCCAGCCGATGATCGGCGTGCCATAGGGGTGCGCAACATAAAGCGCGGCGCGCGCCTGCTCCTGCAGGATGCTGGACGGGTTGTTATCGACACGCATCCGCCGTTCTTCGAGGATCACGTCGCGCTCGGTGCGCACATTCTCTGGGTCGAGACGCAGATTGACCATCCGGTCTGCCTCCATCGCCATGACATCGCCGAGCCGATTCTTCGGAATCCGCTGGAAGTAAGCGGTCACGTCTTGAGACGTAAATGCATTATCCTGACCGCCCCAGCGCGCGACTTTTTTGGAGAACTCGCCCGGCGCAAGCGCCTCAGTTCCCTTGAACATGAGGTGTTCGAGAAAATGCGCGATCCCGGACCGCGCCGGCGGCTCATCGGCTGCACCAACCTTGTACCAGACCATGTGCGTGACAACCGGTGCGCGATTGTCCGGAATCACGACAACCTGCATGCCGTTGTCGAGCGTGTAATTCGCGACCTCGGGCGCGTTGCCGGCAAGTTCAAGAGCGCTGGCGCCTGGCTGCTCTTCTGCGTTGGCAGTGGGCATGGTCATGATTGCTATCCCCATGGCGATCAACGTGGCGAGAACGGTAGCGGCGAGGATTTGGAAGGTGTTGGCGTGGGTCTCGCGTGATGCGAGGACACGCGGCAAGCGGCTGCCGTGACGGTGCATGGTGGCTCCTCTACTGCGTGAGGATGCGCAATGCGTCCTCAAGCCTGAGGGGAATGTAGCGCGCGCCGGACGAGGTGCAAGTTAACTGCTCGTCATGCACCATGGGAACAGCAGGAAACTACGTGCGGGAAAACCGGATGGACAGGCCCGTATGGAATGCAGCGCCTACTCGCCGCCCGACGAACCGCCGCTGAGCGCTTCACTGAGCGCCTCGCCGATCTGGCTCGGGCAGCGCTGCTCGCGGCCCAGCGCCTTGTCGAATTCCTCGATCCCGCCGTCGCCTGACCAGTCACCCTCGCGGCAATATTCCTCACGCTCTGCCTCGGCTTGCTCAGCCTGGCGCTTTGCGATCAGGTCCGGATCTTCAGGCCACTGCTCTTCAGCCGCAGCAACCTGACGCTCACCCGGTTTTGGCAGGCTTGCGGTCGAGGGCGGCACAACAAGCGGCGGCTTTTCTTCAAGGTCGGGCTCGGCCGGCGGCTTGGAGGTGAGATTGATGCCGGCCGCCTCTAGTATCGGGGCATCGATTTCGACGTCGGTGCCAGCGCAGCCAGCAAGCAGCGCGGCGAATGCGCCAATCGCGCCAATACGCGCCAGCCTGATGCTCATGCGGCGTCGTGCCATGAGTTGCGCCCCCGGGGACCGAATCAAAAGCCTAAGCACTTGAGGAATCGGAATGCTTTGCGTCGATTTTATGGCTTCCCGCCAGCGTGTCATAGAGCAAGGCGATCGCGCCCGCGACAATGGCGGCATCGGCGACGTTGAACACGTACCAGTAAAAACCGTAAGCATGCAGCGACACGAAGTCGGCCACCGCGCCATAAACCGCCCGGTCGATCGCGTTGCCGACCGCCCCGCCGACGATCAAGGCCAGCGAGACCGCCTGCAGGCGGCTGTTCGTGCGCGCCATCCACACGGCGAGCAGCAGCGCGGCGCCCAAGGCGATAGCAATCAGGATGTTCCGGCCGAAGTCGGTGTCCTGCGCGAACAGCCCATAGGAGATGCCAGGGTTCCAGAGCATCACCAGGTCGAAGAATGGCGTTACCGCCACGCGCCCGCGCTCCGGCAGCTCATAAACATGGATGATCCACCACTTCGTGAACTGATCAAGCGCGAGCACGATCAGCGCGACGGCAACCCCCAACCGGAGCCATGGTCCAAACCACATGGCGCGCCTCAACTCCCGAACATCGCGTCAAACTGGCGCACGGCCTCGGCGTCGCGCGGGCTCAGGTCCGGGAAATCCGGGTCGCTGCCGACCTCCGCCGAGATCCGCCACGAGCGCGCGCATTTGCGCCCTTCAGCCAGCGCGGGCACCACAGCTACGCCGTCGACCTCCTCAAAGCGGTAGGCGTCCTTCGGCCCCTCGCTTTTCTTGAGCGTGGCGTCGCTGGTGATGGCGATCTCGGCCCAGTCCACGTCCTTCGCCGCTTCGTGGAGCGCCTCATCGCGTATGTAGATGATCGGCGCGGCTTCGAGGCTTGCCCCGATGCGCTTGTCGCGCCGCTCGATTTCCAGCGCGCCAGTCACAACGCGGCGAACCTTACGAATCTTCGCCCAGCGTTCAGCAAGCGCCGCGTCGCGCCAGCTTTCCGGCACCTTCGGGAACAGCCGCAGATGCACCGATTCGTCTCTTGACGGGAAGCGCGATAGCCAGACCTCCTCCATCGTGAAGCACAGGATCGGCGCGAGCCACGCCGTCAGGCAGGAGAAAAGCTCGTCCGTCACGGTCAGCGCGGCGCGGCGCTTCACGCTGTCATACGGTTCGCAATAAAGCGCATCCTTGCGGATGTCGAAATAGAACGCCGAGAGGTCGATGGTCGTGAAGTTGTAAAGCGCGTGAAATACCTTCTTGAAGTCGTAGGCGTCGTAGGCCCCGCGCACCAGCCCGTCGAGTTCGGCCAGCCGGTGCAGCATGTAGCGTTCCAGCTCCGGCATGTCTTCCGGCGCGACGCGCAGGTCATCGTCGTAATGCGCCAGGTTGCCGAGCATGAAACGCAGCGTGTTGCGCAGCTTGCGGTAGGCGTCCACGCTCGACTTGATAATCTCCTGGCCGACGCGCACGTCCTCCGAATAGTCCGCGCTGAGCGCCCAGATGCGCAGGATCTCCGCGCCGTTCTGCTTGATGATGTCCTGCGGCGCGACGACATTGCCGAGCGATTTCGACATTTTGCGCCCGTCCTCGGCCATGACGAAGCCGTGCGTCAGCACTGCGTCATAGGGGGCGCGGCCACGCGTGCCGCAGGACTCTAACAGCGAGGACTGGAACCAGCCGCGATGCTGGTCGGAGCCTTCGAGATAGAGCGCGGCGGGCCAAGTCAGGTCGCGGCGCTTTTCCAGCGTGAATGTGTGAGTGCAGCCGGATTCGAACCAGACGTCGAGAATATCGCGCAGCGGCTCCCAGTCCGCCGGGTTATCGACCAGCCCGTCGAGGAAGCGATCGCGCGCGCCGTCCATGAACCACGCATCGGCTCCTTCAGCCTTGAACGCGTCAGTAATCCGCTTGATGAGCGCTTTCGAGCCGTCGAAATCGCCGCGCGGGATATATTCGCCGGTTTCGCGATGGACAAACACGGTGATCGGCACGCCCCAGGCGCGCTGGCGCGAGATCACCCAGTCCGGGCGGTTTTCAACCATCGCGCGCAGGCGGCGCTGGCCCGCTGTGGGCACGAAGCGGGTATTGTCGATCGCCTCCAGCGCCATCTCGCGCAAAGTCGCCTTCGCGCGACGCCCCTTCACCTTGATCTTCTGGTCCATCGGGATGAACCACTGCGCCGTGTTACGGAAAATGACCGGTGCCTTCGAGCGCCAGGAGTGCGGATACTGGTGGCGCAGCTTCCCGCGTGCCGCGAGCATTCCTGCCTCGCTCAGCGCCTTTATCAGCGCCTCATTCGCGTCGCCGAACTTGCCGTTGTCGGTGATGACGCGCTTCGGCGCGTCGCCGCCGAACAGCGGGACGTCGGCGAAGTAATAGCCGTCCTCGCGCACGGTGTGCGGCACTTCCGGGATGCCCGCGTCAGCAAAGCTCTTCTTGTTCGCGACGAAAAGCGCATAGTCGTCCGCGCCGTGGCCTGGCGCGACATGGACAAAACCCGTGCCCGCGTCCTCGGTAACGAAATCGGCCTCATACAGCCGGACTTCGAAATCGTAGCCTGCGTCATGCAGCGGATGGCGGCAAACAAAGCCTGCTGGGTCTACATCGCCGCGCCGGTCCCATGCTTCGATCCGTCCGGCGCGCTTCAGGCTCTCCGCCAGCGCATCTGCGACGATCAGCTTTTCGCCCTTCGCGGACCAGTTGCCCTCCGGCGCGTCGGTGATCTGATAGAGGCCGTATGAAATCTCGCTGGAATAGGCGATCGCCCGGTTGCCGGGGATGGTCCACGGGGTGGTGGTCCAGATGACGACCTTGGCATCGGCCAGCGCCTGGGCCGCCTTGCCGTGCTTGCCCGGCACCGCGTGCAACGGGAACTTCACGAACACCGTCGGGCTTTCATGCTCCTCGTACTCCACCTCGGCTTCCGCCAGCGCGGTCCGCTCCACGACCGACCACATGACCGGGGCCGATCCGCGATAAAGCGCGCCGGCCATGGCGAACTTCATCACCTCGTCCGCGATCTGCGCCTCGGCGTCATAGCTCAT
>CAZNGB010000069.1:3583-10297 GCA_964572465.1 uncultured Hyphomicrobiaceae bacterium | reverse complement strand
GCTGTTCACGGGAAATCCCCCAGGCGGTTTCGTTACGGTCCCCGTTATCATACGCTGGCAGCAGCCGCCGGATTGCCGCCGCGCCACAGGATCGGAATTCCATGCTTCACCGCACCATCCACGACACCCACCGCCATTACGCCTGGGACCACGCGACCCCGCCTGTGACCACCGCTGCGCCGGGCGACACGCTCAGCCTGATCGTGCGCGATGCCTGGGACGGCGTGATCACGCCCGAAAGTACCCCGGAGATCCTGCGCACCGACATGAGCGGGCGGGTAAACCCTGTCACCGGGCCGATCTACGTGGATGGCGCGCAGCCCGGCGACACGCTGGTCGTGGTGATGGAAAGCTATCGCCCAGCCGGCTGGGGCTGGACGGCGAACATTCCCGGCTTCGGGCTGCTCAGCGAGGATTTCACAGAACCGGCGCTGCGCCACTGGCATTACGATCCGACCGGCAAGACGCCGCTGTTGTTCGGCGAAGTCGCGCAAATCCCGCTCGCGCCGTTCGCCGGAACCATTGGCGTCGCGCCCGCCGCGCCCGGCCCGCATGACATCATCCCGCCACGTCGCACCGGCGGCAACATGGACATCCGGGACCTGGTCGCGGGCAGCGCCCTCCGCCTGCCGGTGGAGGTCGTAGGCGCGCTTTTGTCGATTGGCGACACGCACGCGGCACAAGGTGACGGCGAGGTCTGCGGGACAGCCGTCGAAGCGCCGATGGAGGTGAGCGTGCGGCTCGACCTGGAGAAGGGCAACGCTAGCGCCTTCCCTCGCCTCACCCGCCCTGCCGCCGAAATGCAGCCCAGCGGCCCGGTCGACATCACACTTGGGATCGGCCCCAATCTGCATCAGGCGGCGCGCGATGCGCTGCGCGGCATGATCGACCTGCTCAGCGCGCGGCACGGCCTCGCGGCCGTGGACGCTTATATGCTGTGCAGCGTGGCGGGCGGCTTGCGGATCAGCCAGCTTGTCGATGCGCCAAACTGGACGGTGAGCTTTCACATGCCGCGCGGTATCTTCGCGGATTAGAAACGTCGATAGAATGACAGCGCGCCGTAAGCACCCGTCTGCGCGTCATAATCGCCCGCAACGCCGCCGGAAATCGTCACCTCGCAGCCGCTGCAATGCCAGCGCGCAAAGCCGCCGAGCCGGTGTCCGTCAAACGCCCGGTCGCCAAACGCCCGCGCCTCCGGCCCGAGTGAGACATCGGTATGCGGCTTGAGACCCAGTCGCGCCGCGCCCGTATACGCATCAAGCGATGTCGCGTATGACGCATCCACGCTCAGCCAGGCCCAGCGCGCCAGGTTGAGCCAGGTCTCAAGCGCCAGCTTCGCCCCGAAACGCTCTCCAGCCAGCGTGTTCTCGGGGTCATCAGGGCTTATGGCTTGCTCTTCATAAGCGATTCCGCCGAACAGCTTGGCAGTGATCGCGCCGGCGCTGACCTGCCAGCCAATGAGCGCCTCGGCTTGCAGGATGTCCGCGTTCCGATGAACACTCACGAGACCATCGGGTGTACCCGTAGCTGTCGTATAGGTGTAATTCCCCGAACCCGCATAGAACCGAACGCGCAACCCATTGCTGTTCAGGCCACCAGGAGCCAGGGTCAACCCGCCATAACTGAACATGGCGCTGTCGCTGCCATCCACGCCAGCGAACACTTCGACTCCGCCACCCATCCAGTCCGCCCCGGCGATGTCCGAGGCCAACAGCGCGGACAGATCGAGGGCGCGCGCTGGCCCCGCGGGAGCGCCCACGGCGAACCCCAGCCAAGCGGCGATCAGTAGTCTCGGCATCCGGCGCGCGCAGTCGCGCGGCCACCTGCCCCCCATCGACCCCATTTTTTTACGCCAACGCTATACCCTTGCCCGCAGTGATTTACGCATTTCGTTAATCCGCTGTCAAATCAGGATGCCGCGCGCTTCAGCCGACGCATTCGCGCCACAACCCGCCGCCATCGTCGTAGGTCAGATGTCGAGATGCGCGGAATTGGCTTGACCCGCGCGGAAACGACGCCTTGGTTGGTCGCGGCGTGAGGGCCGGTATGGACGCATGGTTGCGCGTATGCGTTTGACGGGATGGGGAGCAATGCGCCGGATCGCTGGCGTTGTGACGACACTGGTGCTGTTGGCGGCGCTGTCTGGCTGTGGCTCCGGGCTGACGGAATTGTCAAGCCCGACACAAGCGGCCGCCCCGACACAAACCTATCTGAATGTCGGCGACCCGGCGCTGCGTTTAGCGGTCAACGATACCGGCCAAGGCCAGCCGGTCGTGCTGATCCACGGGCTGGGGACCAACAGCTACACCTGGCGTCACATCGCGCCCGAACTCGCCAAGCAGTACCGGGTCATCACCATCGACCTCAAGGGCTTCGGCGCATCCGACAAGCCATTGGACGGGGCCTACACGGTTCGAGCGCAGGCCGATCTGGTTGCGGAGGTGATCGCGGCCAAGGGGCTGCGCAACGTCACGCTCATCGGCCACTCCTATGGCGGCGGAATTTCGCTGATGCTTGCGCTGGATGACGCAAAGGCGGCGCGCAAACGGATCAACCGGCTCGTCCTGCTCAACAGCATCGCGTATCCGCAGGAAACCCCGCTGTTTTTCGATCTGTTGCAGGTGCCGGTGATCGGTGATCTGAGCATCTCGATGATCCCGGCGGATGTACAGATCGAGCAGGCGCTGCGCCTGGCCTATGAGCAAGACGCGGCAATTACGCCAGAAGCGATTGCGCGCTATGCCGCGCCGCTCGCTACCACTGGCGGCAAGCACGCCCTGGTAGAGACCATCCGGCAGATCATCCCGCAGGACATCGAGACCATTGCGCGGCAATACCCAAACATCACCGCGCCGACCCTGATCATCTGGTGCAATCGCGACCGGGTCGTGCCAATTGAGCTCGGCCAGCAGCTCGCGGCGAACATGCCGAACGCGGGGCTGCGCATTCTGCGCGACTGCGGCCATGCCCCGCAGGAGGAAAAGCCGGGCGAGACGCTCGAAGTCATCAAGGCGCATTTGCGCGGCGATTTCGACGCCCAGCTCGGAAATCGGACCAATTAGCGCTTCGGTTTTTCGCCGAACAGCGTCGCGTGCATGATGCTGTAGACGTCGGTGCTGTCGACCACCCCGCGAACCATGTGCGCGTTCATGCCCGCCGCGCGCACCAGAATGCCGCCCGAAACATCGAAATAGGTCGCCCAGGCGATGGCGAACGGCCACGTCTTGCCGTACCGGTCGGGCGCTGAAATGAACGGCGGCGTGCCTGTGCCGGCTTTCCCATCGAGCGGCGCGCCATTCGGCCCGCTGCCCGGCACCGTATCGCCCGGCGCAACGGCATAGCGCGGATCGGGGCCGAGCACCTGCATCCCGCCCGCGTCGCTGTCAGACGTCATCAGCAGCAGCGTATCAGGGTTGTCGCGCACGAAGTTGTGCAACAGCCCAACGGCCTGATCAGCGCGGCGCAAGCCTTCCAGCGTGCCGCGCGCGTTGTTGGCATTGGCGAGATTGTCGGTCCCTTCTTCCTCCACGACGAGAAAGAAGCCGTCCCGCGCCCGCGAGAGGATGGCCAGCGCCGCCTCGGACATCTGCGCCACCGTCGGCGCACCCGGCACATACGCCGTCTTGCCTTCGCGCGCGTTCTCCTCCTCGCTTTGGTCATTGAATGTCGCCCCGGAGGCGAACACGCCCAAGAGCTTGTCGACTTCGGATAGATTGAGCGCGGCGAGCTGTTCGGCATCGTAGACAATGGTGTAACCCGCTTCCTCGGCCTCGCGGATCAAGTTGCGGCCGTCCTTTCGCGCGCCATCGCCGTGAACACCGGCTACGCCCTCGGGCAGCAAATACTCCTCACCGCCGCCCATGATCACCCGCGCGCGGGAGCCGATCACCTTCGCAGCGATCTCATCTCGGTTGCGACGGCTCTGCGACGAGGCAAGGAACACCGCTGTCCCCGGCTCGGCGATGTGGCCGGTTTGCACGACGCCTACCGCCCAGCCCGCGTCCCGCGCCTGCTGCATCAGCGACTTGTCTGCGCCAGAGGCGGCCGTCAGGGGCCGGTCGCCATCCATGCCGAAGCTGTCGCCCGGCACTTTCACGCCGTAGGCATGCACGGTCGCGCCGCCGTGTGAGGTGCCGGTTAGCGCATCGCGCATGTGTCCGGTGTAAACGGCGGTGGCGGGCAGCGCGTCATAGTTCAAGCGCCCATCCGGCCCGACCTCATTCAGGCGCAGCGCCGTCCAGTGGTTCAAACCCGCACCGTCGGGATGAAAGAAGATCACATTATTGCGCGCTTGCGCGTCCGCGCCGAGCGGCGCGACGATGGCCGCCAGCAATGCGAGCACCAGAATTCTCATGGGTTGTCCTCTTGCCTTCGCGATGTTTTATCCAGACTTTCCTCCCAATTTTAGCGATTATCGCATGACAGTTTAATGTCGCGGCGCGCAGCCGCGCCCAGTTGACTCGCCCGTGCAGCGGGCCGTAAGCCTGAACGCAACCTCTCCGTGTCACCACAGCATCCCCGAGAGCCCATGCCATGACCACGTCGCGTCCGCCAACCCGCCCCGGCAACCCGCATTTCTCCTCCGGCCCATGCGCCAAACGGCCCGGCTGGTCGCTGGAGGCCCTGCGCGGCGCGCTGGTCGGCCGCTCGCACCGCGCAAAAGACGCCAGGGCGCGCATCCAGGCGCTGATCGACAAGTCCCGCGAGATCCTGCGCATTCCCGGCGATTATCACGTCGGCATCATGCCCGCTTCCAACACAGGTGCGTTCGAGGCGGCGATGTGGTCGCTGCTGGGCGCGCGCGGGGCCGATATCCTCGCCTGGGAGAACTTCGGCAAGACCTGGGCGCGGGACGCGGTGGAGCAGCTCAAGCTGAGCGACGTGAATGTTTACGAGGCCGCCTATGGCCAGCTCCCGGACCTCACCAAGGTCAGCTTCGACCGGGATGTGGTGTTCACCTGGAACGGCACGACATCCGGCGTGCGCATCCCCAGCGCAGACTGGATCACCGACAATCGCGATGGGCTGACGATATGCGATGCGACCTCAGCGGTGTTCGCGCAGGATTTGGACTGGTCGAAGCTCGATGCCACCACATGGTCATGGCAGAAGGCGCTCGGCGGCGAGGCGCAGCACGGGATGATCGCGCTTTCCCCGCGTGCGGTGGAGCGGCTGGAGAGCTACACGCCGCCCTGGCCAATGCCCAAGCTGTTCCGTCTGACCGAAAACGGTGCGCTCAACGAGAGCATCTTCGAGGGCGCGACCATCAACACGGTGTCCATGCTGTGCGTGGAGGATCACCTCGACGGGCTGGTCTGGGCTGAGAGCACTGGCGGCTTACCCGCGCTGATCGCCCGCGCGGACAACAATCTCGGCGTCCTCGAGGACTGGGTCGCACATACCAGTTGGGTCGATTTTCTGGCCGAAGCGGCAAGTGTGCGCTCCAACACGTCGGTGTGCTTGCAGATCGTCGATCCGGAAGTCGCGAACATGGATGCGGCCGGCCGAGCCGCTGTCGTTCGGGACATCGCCGCGCTGCTGGCTGAAGAAGGGGTGGCGTATGACATCGGCTCGCACCGCGACGCGCCTGCGGGCCTGCGCATCTGGACCGGCGCGACAGTGGAGCAAGCCGATCTCGAAGCGCTCACGCCCTGGCTCGATTGGGCCTTCGCGACCGTGAAGCAGCGCCGCATCGAGGCCGCCTGAGCCGTTGCGCCGCGCCAGCCTGCGCCCTACCTCCTCGAAACAATGGAGGCAGCATGACCGAAGCCGAGTTCATCGAGATCGCGCAAGCCACATGGGACAGCTTGCCGGACGAATTTCGCGCGGCCACCGGTAATCTCGTCACGCAGGTGCGTGATTTCGCTGACCGCGAGACGCTGGATGCGCTCGGAATCGACCATCCCATGGGCCTGCTCGGGCTTTATCACGGCATCGGCCTGCCCTTCAAAAGCGTGCATGAATTTGGCTATGGCCCGGACATGATCTTCTTGTATCGCCATCCGATCTTGAATTACGCCAGCCACACCGGCGATTCGGTGGACGCGGTTATCCGCCACGTCTACATTCACGAGATCGGCCATCATTTCGGCTTTTCCGACGCCGATATGGAACTGATCGAACGCGAAAGCGACTGAGGGAACATGCGCATATTCATGGCGACCCTGCTAATCGGCGGGATTACCGCGGCGGGGCTGACGGCAACGATGGCGCTGCGCCATCTCTACGCCGACCCGACGCCGGAGCAGTATCTGGAATTTATCGGCGGGAAGGGCGAAATCGTGCCCGCGGGCGCGTTGGAGATCGACGGCGCGCGTTTTTCCTGCGGCCATCGCCCAACGGTCATCGCCGAGAGGCTGGACGACTACGCAGCCGCCTATTACGGCTTTCTGATCCTGAACGAAGAGCGCTTTACCCAGCTGCCAATGACTTTGAAGCGCTATGTCTATGCACATGAATGCGCGCACCAGTATGTCGGGCGCGGTGAACTGGCGGCGGACTGCTATGCGGTGCGTCAGGGCCGTCGCGATGGTTGGCTGGATGAGCAGGGGGTGGAGACCATCTGCCGGTTCATCGGCCAGGCCAAGGCCAGCCCGACACATCCGGCAGGCCCGAAGCGGTGTGCCTACATCCGCTCATGCTTCTCCGATTCCCCGCTGGCCAACACGGCCCTGTAGCCAGCAGCCGAGCCAGGCTCAGGCGCATGGGCCTCAG
>CAZNGB010000069.1:0-3483 GCA_964572465.1 uncultured Hyphomicrobiaceae bacterium | reverse complement strand
CTCAGGCGCATGGGCCTCAGCCGCGATAGCCTCACCCCTTGGCCGAGCGCACAATCTGCGCTAGGTGTGATCTCAGAGAAGACAACCGGGGAAAACCGATGGAAAAGTTCACCACATTGACCGGCGTACCGGCCCCGCTGCCGATGATTAATGTCGATACCGACATGATCATTCCCAAGCAATTCCTGAAAACCATCAAGCGCACCGGGCTGGGCAAGAACCTGTTCCACGAGATGCGATTTGACGAGAACGGCAACGAAAACCCGGACTTCGTGCTCAACAGGCCGGCTTACCGCAATGCCAAAATACTGATCGCCGGCGATAATTTCGGCTGTGGCTCCAGCCGCGAGCACGCGCCGTGGGCGCTGCTGGACTTCGGCATCCGCTGCGTGGTCGCGCCGAGCTTCGCCGACATCTTCTACAACAACTGCTTCAAGAACGGCATTTTGCCAATCCGCTTACCGCAGGAGGACATCGACAAGCTCATGGACGATGCCGAGCGCGGCGCGAATGCCACGCTGACCGTGGACCTGGAGACCCAGACCATCACCGGCCCCGACGGCGGCACGATCGCGTTTGAGATCGACCCGTTCCGCAAGAAGTGCCTGCTCGAAGGGCTGGACGATATCGGCCTGACGATGGAGCGCGCCGACAGCATTGCGGCCTACGAGGAACGCGCGCAAACCGCCCGGCCGTGGCTGTGAGGGAAACGTCTCGCTCATGGCGCGATTAGGCAAGCGTCCGGCGCGGCGCTCCAACTGGATGGCGCTTGGCACACGCGAGTTCGAAGCGGGTCGGCTGCTTCGCGCCCGGCAGTTCTTTGAAAAAGCACATCGCACAGAGCCGCGCAGCGCCGCGCCCCTGGTAAGCCTCGCCCGCACGCAAGAGCGCATCGGCGAGATCGACGCGGCAATAGCCAACCTCACGCAGGCCGTCAGGCTGCAACCCGGCGATGACGCCGCATCGCGCAACTTGTCGCGGATTGTGCGCGTGTTTGGGCTGGACGATTATACACATCTCGACCCCGTCGGACTGAAGGCGGCACTGGCCGCGCCGAATGTTGACTGCCAGCGGCTGTCGGAAATCGCAATCGCCTATCTTCGCGATGCACATGGGCTGATGACGCAGACCGAACCAGGCGCGATGGTGGTCAAGCGCACGGCGGACGTGCTGAGCGAACCCTTGTTGCACCGCGCGCTTTCCAGCGGCGTGAACAAATCCGTCGATGTCGAGTGGCTGTTGACCGGCCTGCGCCGCGCGCTGCTGCTCGACGTGCCGGCTGAACGGTTCATGGACCGCGAGCTGTTCGCGTTCGCCATCGCGCTCGCGCAGCAATGCCAGTTGAATGACCTCGTCTTCGCGACCACGCCCGAGGAGGAGGCCGCGCTGGGCGAATGCGCGATCGACTGGCAAGCGGTCAAGGACGGCGACGCGAATGCCGGTCGCATGCTGCTGCTCAATCTGCTGTATGCGCCGGTGCGCGATGTCGCCATGCCGCATCTCAGCGTCGATGACTGCCAGAAGCTCCGGCCCAAGGCGCTGGGGGAGATGCTCAAGCCGTTGATGCAGGCTGAGGCAACGCGCGCGCAGCTTGCCGAGGCGATCCCGACACTCGGGGTGATCGACGATCCGGTCTCGCACAAGGTCGCTATGCAATATGAGATCAGCCCATACCCTCGCTGGACCAGCTTGCACAGCCCCGCGCGCGGCCGGGCCAAGCGCACGCTCTCGCGGTTCTTCCCGGATGCGCGGCTGGGCTTCATGGATGGAGCTTTCGAGGCGCTGATTGCTGGCGCGGGTACTGGCCAGCACGCCATCGCCTCGGCGATCAGCTACGGCCCTGCGGCCAACGTGACCGCGATTGACCTGAGCCGGGCCAGTCTCGGTTACGCGAAGTGGATGGCGCAACGGCTTGGCGTCGGCAATGTGACATTCGCGCAAGCTGACATCCTCGCGCTACCAGGCGACGCCGGGCCGTATCACATCATCGAAGCGGTCGGCGTGCTCCACCATATGGCAGACCCGCTCGCTGGCTGGCGCGCGCTGCTCGACCGGCTGGCGCCCGGCGGTTTGATGCTGATTGGCCTCTACAGCAGAGTGGCGCGCGCTAATCTCGGGGCGCTGCGCGATCACCCGAGCTGTCCGGGTCCGGGCTGTTCGCACGCGGAAGCGCGGGCTTTTCGCGCAAGCCTGATCGCAGACCGCACCGACGAGACGCTGTTTGATTCGGCGGATTTCTACACGCTCAACGATTTCCGCGATCTGGTGCTGCACCCGCAGGAGACAAGCTTCACGCTCGATGAGATCGGCGCGTTTCTCGATGCCGAGAAGCTGCGGTTCGCGGGTTTTGTCCAGTCGCCGCTGGTGTTGCAGAAATTTGTCAAGAGCTTCCCCGACAGTCCATGGCCGGGCCGGCTGGAGGACTGGGCGGCGTTTGAACGCGAGAACCCGCGCACCTTTGACGGCATGTACACGTTCTGGTGCACCCGCGCCGACTGACTTGCGGGGTTTTCTATTACACTGCAACTTCGTCTTTGCCGGACTTGATCCAGCAATCCAGCTCATCCACGGGATTGACCCGACAATGGATGCCCGTGTCAAGCACGGGCATGACGTGGGTGTTGATGACGAAAAGCGCGCTAGCCTTGCGCCTTGGCGCGGGAAAACGCCATTTCCTGATGGCGCAGATCCTCCGGCGTGCCGACCCAGCAATAGGCCAGCAGGCAGGGCTCTCGGTCGGCGGTGGTGATGCGGTGCATGTGGCCGGGCGGGTTGAAGATCAGCGAGCCGGGCGCGTAGACGCCTGCGTCGTTTTGCGACACCGCGCCGCTCAGGCACACATAGGATTCGGTGATGCCTGTGTGCCGGTGGGTTGGGTAGACCGTGCGCGGCGCGAACAGCACCAGCCCGACGATCAGATCATCGCAGACCACTGGCCCGCTCGGCCCCATGATCTCGGCATAGGCGTACTTGTCAGCGAGCGCGCGCGGCATGCGGTCATAACCGTAGCGCCACGCCAGATGCGGCGAAATTGTCTCGATGGAGCGCACCAGTTCTGCAACAGGCGGCTGCTGACCACGGCTCAAAGCGCGCGCCAGAAAACGGCACACCGGCAGCGCAACGGGTTGCTCGGCGTGGAACGGCGGATTGCCTTTCAACGTACGGCTCAGGCGTTCGCGGACATGGCGTTGATGCGTGCGGATGCGTGGGCTGCCGCCAGCGGAGCCACTGCGATAGCATTCATAGACATCGCGCAGCAGGAAGGCCCAGTCGAGCCTCGCGTTGAGCCGCTCGTCTGTCACGGCGCGTACCCCGCCCCCGATTCCAGCCGGGCGCGCAGCCGCTCGCGCAGCACGTCGATCGGGCGCAGCTCCGCGCCGTCGCGAAAATGCCAGAAGGTCCAGCCGTTACAGGCCGCGCGGCCCTGGACATGCGCGCCGATCTTGTGGATCGAGCCTTGCGCGCCCGCGCAGGCCAGCGTGC
>CAZNGB010000068.1:0-10426 GCA_964572465.1 uncultured Hyphomicrobiaceae bacterium | reverse complement strand
GACCACCGTCATCACCTTCGCGCTGTCGCTGCTGATCTGGGCGGAATTCGACCCGACCACCGCCGAGTTCCAGTTCGTCGAGAAATACGCGTGGTTCGCGACCGGCATCACCTACCATGTCGGCGTGGACGGCATCTCGATGCTGTTCGTCATTCTGACGACCTTTGTCATGCCACTTTGCATCCTCGCGAGCTGGACCTCGATCAAGGAGCGCGTGCGCGAATACATGATCGCGTTCCTCGTGCTGGAGACGCTGATGATTGGCGTGTTCTGCGCGCTGGATCTGGTGGTGTTCTACCTGTTCTTCGAGGGCGGGCTGATCCCGATGTTCCTGATCATCGGCGTGTGGGGCGGCGCGCGCCGGGTCTATGCCAGCCTGAAGTTCTTCTTGTACACGCTGCTCGGCTCGGTGCTGATGCTGGTGGCGATCCTGGTGATGTATGGCGAAGCTGGCACGACCGACATCCCGACGCTGCTGGCATATGACTTCCCGCCGGAGATGCAGACATGGCTGTGGCTCGCGTTCCTCGCCTCGTTTGCGGTGAAAATGCCCATGTGGCCGGTGCATACCTGGCTGCCCGATGCGCATGTCGAGGCGCCGACTGCCGGCTCGGTCGTGCTGGCGGCGATCTTGCTCAAGATGGGGGGCTACGGTTTCCTTCGCTTTTCCATTCCAATGTTTCCGCTGGCCTCCGCAGATCTCGCGCCGCTGATTTTCGCGCTTAGCGTGATCGCGATCATCTACACGTCCATGGTCGCGTTCGCGCAGGACGACATGAAGAAGCTGATTGCCTATTCCTCGATCGCGCATATGGGCTTCGTGACGATGGGCGTGTTCACGCTGACCATGCAGGGCGTGCAGGGCGGCATCTTCCAGATGCTCAGCCACGGCATTGTCTCTGCCGCGCTGTTCCTGTGCGTCGGAGTGGTGTACGACCGGATGCACACGCGCGAGATCGCTGCCTATGGCGGACTGGCCGACCGAATGCCGCTTTACGCGTTCTGCTTCATGGTCTTCACCATGGCCAATGTCGGCCTGCCGGGCACCAGCGGCTTCGTCGGCGAGTTCCTCGCGCTGACCGGCGCGTTCCAGGTCAACACCTGGCTGGCGGTGTTCGCCGCGATCGGCGTAATCCTGTCGGCGGTCTATGCGCTATGGCTTTACCGGCGCATGATCTTCGGCGTTCTTGAAAAGCCATCTCTGCGCGCGATCGCCGATGTCAGCCCGCGCGAAGCCGCGATCCTGCTGCCGCTCGTGGCGCTGACGCTGCTGTTTGGGTTCTACCCTGCGCCGCTGCTGGACGTGACCAGTGAGTCGGTTGCCAAGCTGGTCCAGGACTATAACGCCGCGCTGGCCGCTGCCGAACAGGCGCGACTGGCCGCGCAATAAACGGGGATTGCCGTGCAAGACTTCGCCGCGTTTCTCGCTGCTCACAGCGCCCTCGCACCGGAGGCATTCTTGCTGCTGGCCGCGATCGTGCTGCTGATGTTCTCGGTTTTCACCAAGGACACCACGCGCATAGTCAACTGGGCGAGCGTCGGCGCGCTGGTCATCGCCGCGGGGCTGGTGGTCTCTCAGCCGCCCGCGCCAGTGACGCTGTTTGATGGTGCCTTCATCGCCGACGGTTTTGGCCGGTTCCTGAAAGTCGTTGTGCTGCTCGCTGCCGCGCTTGCCCTGAGCATGTCGCAGGACTATCTGCGCGGCGCGAAAATCGACATCGCCGAGTTCCCGGTCCTCGTTTTGCTCGCGACGACCGGCATGATGCTGATGCTGTCGGCCAACGACCTGATCTCGCTTTATCTGGCATTGGAACTGCAAAGCCTGTCGCTCTATGTCATTGCCGCGATCCGGCGCGACTCACTGCGCTCCAGCGAGGCGGGGCTGAAATATTTCGTGCTGGGGGCGCTGGCCTCCGGCTTCCTGCTCTACGGCTCTTCGCTGATCTACGGCTTCACCGGTAGCACCTCGTTCGATGCCATTGCCCTGAGCGCGCAAGCCGAAGGGGCGTCGCTCGGGCTGATCTTCGGTCTGGTGTTCGTGCTGACCGGGCTGGCCTTCAAGGTGTCGGCGGTGCCGTTCCATATGTGGCAGCCCGATGTCTATGAAGGCGCGCCGACGCCCGCGACCGCGCTGTTCTCGGCGGCGGCCAAGGCGGCTGCCATCGGGCTTTTGGTACGCGTGCTGATGAGCGCGGTGCCGGCGCTGGCCGCGGAGTGGCAGCAGATTGTCATTGCCGTGTCGATTGCCTCGATGGCGCTTGGCGCATTTGCCGCGATCGGCCAGCGCAACATCAAGCGGCTGATGGCCTACAGCTCGATCGGGCATGTCGGCTACATGTTCGTCGGCCTGTCCGCCAGCAGCCAGCAGGGCACCCAGGCGGTGCTCGTCTATCTGGCGATCTACGTGGCGATGACCCTGGGCACCTTCGCCTGCATTCTGTCGATGCGCCGCTCGGGCGGCATGGTCGAGAGCATCGACGAGCTCGCGGGGCTGTCGAAGAATCAGCCGATGATGGCGTTCCTGCTGGCGATGCTGATGTTTTCGATGGCAGGCATTCCGCCGCTCGCCGGGTTCTTCGCCAAGTTTTATGTTTTCGCGGCGGCGGTGAACGCCGGACTGGCCTGGCTGGCGGTGGTCGGCGTGGTCGCCTCGGTCGTGGGGGCGTATTATTATTTGCGCATCGTCAAGGTGATGTATTTCGATGAGCCGGCCGACGCGTTCGAGCCGCTGGAGCGCGGTCCCGGCTTCGTTCTGGGTGTGACGAGCGCATTCACGCTGTTGTTCTTCATTGCGCCGGGACCGCTGGTCGCCGCTGCCGATATCGCTGCCAGGGCGTTGTTCGTGTAATGTCGCCCGAGCGAAATTTTGCGACGTTGCCTTGCGGGTGCCGCGCGCTCTTCCTGCCCGAGACGACATCCACTAATGCTGAGGCCATGGCGCTGGCGCTGGACGGCGTGCCGCCGCCGCTCTGGGTCTGGGCGGGGCGGCAGACGAAAGGTCGCGGGAGGCTTGGGCGAGATTGGGACTCGCCCGTGGGCAATCTCTATGCGAGCCTGTTTCTGCAGCCGGGCTGCCCGACGCAGGCGATCGGCGGTCTGCCGCTTGTCGCCGGTCTCGCAGCGCGCGAGGCGATTTCCGAAGTCACAGGCGGCGCGCTGGCGCAGCGGCTAAGGCTGAAATGGCCGAACGACATCATGCTGGATGGTGCGAAGCTCGCCGGCGTGCTGATCGAAAGCGTGGTTTTGGACGCCGGGTCGCGTATCGTGGTGATCGGCACGGGTCTGAATCTGGCGGCCGCACCAACGGGTCTGGAGCGCAGCGTCACCTCGCTGGTTGCGCACGGCTTTTTTGTCGCGCCAGAGCAGGCGCTGAACGCGTTGGCCGAGGCGACAGTACGCTGGCTGGAGATTTGGAGTAATGGCGTGGGCTTTACGCAAATTCGCGCGTCCTGGCTGCGCTATGCTGTTCCGCTGGGCGCGCCGATGTCGGTGACCCTTGGGCGGGACAAGGTCGCGGGGCGCTTCGCCGGGCTGGACGAGACCGGCGCGCTGCGGCTGCACCAGGACGGGAGGGAACGGATCATCACCGCGGGCGACGTCGCGATCGGCTGGGCGCCCGCGAGCAAGACGAAAGCAGCACAAAATGAGTGACGGCGACGACGCCGGCCTCGTCTTTCTGCCGCTTGGCGGCATCGGCGAGATCGGCATGAACATGTATCTGTACGGCGTTGGCCCGGCCGATGACCGCAAATGGCTGATGGTTGATTGCGGCGTCACCTTCCCGAGCGCGGAGGAGCCGGGCATCGAGATCATCACGCCTGACACCAGCTTTATCGAAGCCGAGCGCAACCTGGTCGGGATCGTGCTGACACACGGTCACGAGGATCATATCGGCGCGGTCGAGGACTTGTGGCCCCGGCTGCGCGTGCCGGTTTATGCCACGCGCTTTGCACTGACGCTGCTCAAGGGCAAGCTCGCCCAGCGCGACTGGGGCAAGCAGGCGGAACTGATTGAGGTGCCCTATGAAGGCCGCATCGACATCGGTCCGTTCAACGTCGAATTCATCAACATGGCGCATTCAATCCCCGAGACCAGTGCGCTGGCGATTCGCGCCGGTGGCGCGCTTGCGCTTCATACCGCCGACTGGAAAATCGACGAGACGCCGGTTCTTGGCGAGCCGACCAACGTCAAGCGGTTGCGTGAGCTTGGCGAAGAGGGCATTGATGCGCTGATCTGCGACAGCACGAACGCCATTACTGAAGGCACCACCTTCTCGGAAGGGACGGTCGCGCAGACGCTCAAGACGCTGGTGGCCGAAGCACCCCACCGCGTGGCTTTCACCACCTTCGCGTCGAATGTGGCGCGTCTGGTCGCCATCGCTGAAGCCGCGCAGGCGGCCGATCGCCATCTGGTCATTGTCGGGCGCGCGATGCGCCGGATTATCGACGCGGCTCAGGAAACTGGGTATTGGCCCGAGCATCTGAGCTATCTCGACGAAGAGGATTACGGCTATTTGCCGCCGGAAAAGGTGGTCGCGCTGTGTACCGGCAGCCAGGGCGAGCCGCGCGCGGCGGTGGCGCGCATCTCGGAGGACGAGCACCCGAATGTGACGCTTTCGCGCGGCGACTGGGTGGTCTATTCCAGCCGCATGATCCCCGGCAACGAAGAGGCGATCTACCGGGTCTACAATAACCTGGCGCGGCTCGGCGTGAAGATCGTTGAGCACCATCCTGACGGCCCGATCCACTCCTCCGGCCACTGCCGGCGCGGCGAGTTGCGCCAGATGTATCAATGGACGCGCCCGCGCGTGGTGGTGCCGATGCATGGCGAGGACCGGCATCTGCTGGAGCACGCTGAGCTGGCGCAGGAAGAGGGCGTGGCGGTGCTGCGCGGCGTGCGCAACGGCGTCATGGCCCGGCTTGCCCCAGGCCCAGCCAAAATCATCGACGAGGTTCCGGTCGGCCGGCTGATGCGCGACGGCACGCTGCTTTTGCGAGAGGATGACGGCCCGCTGCGCGAGCGGCGCAAGCTGAGCTTCGTGGGCGCGGTGGCCGTTTTCCTTGCTGTTGACCGCAAGGGCGAGATGGCCGCCGATCCGCAGATCGTGATGCACGGCATCCCTCATCGCGACGAAGACGGCCGGACCTTTAGCGAGATTGCCGAGCGTGCGATTTTCAACGCCTTCGACGGCATCCCGCGCCCGCGGCGAAAGGACCCGCGTACTGTCAGCGAAGCGGTGCGCCGGTCGGTACGTGCGGCAATCAACCAGGCCTGGGGCAAGAAGACGCTGTGCACGGTTCGCATTGCCGTGGTCTGAGCGCGCCAGTTATTCTGTCATGACCTGGTACCTAGAAATGGGAGGACAGTTGTGCTTGGACGGCTGAACCACGTGGCCATTGCCGTGCCGGATGCGCGCGCCGCGGCTGCGCAATATCGCGATATGCTGGGCGCAAGCGTATCCGATCTGGTCGAGCAGCCGGATCATGGCGTGAGCACGGTCTTCATCGAGTTGCCGAACACGAAGATCGAGTTGCTGGAACCCTTGGGAGAGGCTTCGCCAATCGCCAAGTTCCTGGAGAAGCACGCCGACGGCGGTATCCACCATCTCTGCTATGAGGTGACGGACATTCTGGCGGCGCGCGACAAGCTGCTGGCCGAGGGCGCCCGCGTGTTGGGTGACGGCGAGCCGAAAATCGGCGCGCATGGCAAGCCGGTGTTGTTCCTGCACCCCAAGGATTTCTGCGGCACGCTGATCGAGCTGGAGCAGGCCTGAGCCCGTGTGCTGCGGGCGGCAAGAATGAAAAAGGAGGCGTGCGTGAGCTTACCGTTCGCGATGGCGACGTATTTCATTTGCTGGTGGATGGTGCTGTTTGTGGTGCTGCCGTTCGGCGTTCGCTCGCAGGAGGAACGCGGCGAGGTTGTTGAAGGTTCAGAGCCGGCCGCCCCCAGCACGCCGCGGATCTGGCAGAAATTCGCGATAACAACCGTGGTGGCTTTGCTGGTGTTCGCGCCGATTTATGCGGTGGTGGAGTATCGGTTGATACCGCTGGACAGCATACCGTTTCTGCCGAAATACGAGACCTTCGACTGAATAAAAAAGGCAAGGTCCACGACCTTGCCCGTCTTTATACAAGACACGTGAGTTACTCATTAAGATCAGGTGTTAAGCCACCCTTTGTATTTTGCCAAGAGCGCAACCTCAGTTTCCGTTAACCGGAATTTGTCGAGTTTTAGAGCGTTCCTCCCCAGACCCGGGCGCGCAGAATGCCGGCATCCATGTAATTTTGCTCCGTGCAGGGATTTCAGTGCGGTCGACGTCAGCACAGTGTGACGATAGCCCAACCTGCGCGCGTTGTCATCATTTCGTGATGATGTTGCCCAATCAATAAGCAAATCGTTGAACATCCGTCCCCGTTTGTAACGAAATTGGCTTGTGAGCGCTGCCGGGCCAGCATTGCGCTTGGCGGCGTTGTCGGCTATTCCGGCTCGCTAGAGGCGCATTGCGCGCCCGCTGACGTGTTGGCACGCTTAATGTGTTGGGATGTGCGATGAAACTGAGCCGCTATTTCCTGCCGATCCTGCGCGATGAGCCCAAAGAGGCGGAGATCATGTCGCACAGGCTGATGCTGCGCGCTGGCATGATCCGGCAGGCGAGCGCAGGCATCTACGTCTGGCTGCCGTTCGGGTTTCGCACGCTCAAGAAGATCGAGCAGATTGTGCGCGAGGAACAGGACCGCGCCGGCGCGCTTGAACTCCTGATGCCAACGATCCAGCTCGCCGATATCTGGCGCGAGAGCGGGCGCTATGACGATTACGGCCAGGAGATGCTGCGCATCAAGGATCGCCATGATCGCGACATGCTCTACGGCCCGACCAACGAGGAACAGGTGACCGAGCTGTTCCGCGATGCGGTAAAATCCTACCGGGACCTGCCGCGCATCCTTTATCACATCCAGTGGAAATTCCGCGACGAGGTGCGCCCGCGCTTCGGCGTCATGCGTGGACGCGAATTCCTTATGAAAGATGCTTATTCCTTCGATCTGTCACAGGAGGAGGCGCGCAAGTCGTATAACCGGATGTTCGTGGCCTATTTGCGCACCTTCCAGCGCATGGGCCTGACCGCGATCCCGATGGCTGCCGAAACCGGCCCGATCGGCGGCGACCTGAGCCATGAATTCATCATTCTCGCCGAGACCGGGGAAAGCGAAGTGTTCTGCCACCGCGATCTTGTGGAGACGCCCGCGCCCGAGGATGTCGACTACGACGCCGATCTCAGCCCTATCGTCGAAGAATGGACGAGCAAATACGCGGCGACCAGCGACATGCATGACGCCGCGCAGTTCGCCCGCGATGTGCCCGCCGACAAGCAGGTGAGCGCGCGGGGTATCGAAATCGGCCATATCTTTTATTTCGGCACGAAGTACGCCGAGCCGATGCGCTGCCGCGTGCAAGGGCCGGACGGAGAGTGGGTGACGCTGCACTCCGGCTCTTACGGCATCGGCGTGTCGCGCCTGCCGGCCGCGATTATCGAGGCGAGCCACGATGAGGCCGGCATCGTGTGGCCGGACACGGTTGCGCCATTCTTCGTTGGTCTTGTGAACCTGAAGGCTGGGGATGCGCAGACGAACGCGGCCTGCGAAGACCTGTACGCAAAGCTGCAGAATGCCGGGCTGGACGTGCTCTATGACGATACCGACGAGCGCGCTGGCGCGAAATTCGCGTCAATGGATGTGCTCGGGCTGCCGTGGCAGCTCATCGTCGGGCCGAAGGGGCTGAAATCGGGCGAGGTCGAGATCAAGCGCCGCGCTACCGGCGAGCGTATGACGATGAGCCCGGATGAAGCGCTCAACATGTTGGTCGCGAAACGCCCGGCTGGCGCACCGCGCCTTTTCCAGCTTGACATCGATTAGGGGAGCCGAATGGCCCGCGCGCAGGACACCCGACCGTTCTCAGGCTTTGAATGGATGCTGGCGCTGCGCTACTTGCGCGCACGGCGCAAGGAAGGCTTCATCTCGGTTATCGCGGGCTTCTCCTTCATCGGCATCATGCTGGGTGTGGCCACGCTCATCATTGTCATGGCGGTGATGAACGGGTTTCGCAACGAACTGTTCGACAAGATCCTCGGGCTCAACGGCCACATGCTTGTGCGCCCGCTGGGCACCGAGTTCAAGAATTACGACGATGTAGCCAAGCGGCTGCGTGAGGTCGAGCAGGTGCGAAAGGCGATCCCGCTGGTCGAGGGGCAGGTGATGATCTCCGCCGAGGACACCGCGCGCGGCGTGATCGTGCGCGGCATTCGCGAGGACGACCTGAAAAACCTCGAAGCGATCGGCGGCAATATCTTTTTCGGCACGCTCGATGACTTTGGCGAGCGGCGCGGCATCGTGCTCGGAACCCGGCTGGCGAACGCGCTGGGCGTGCGGGTCGGCGACGGCATCACGCTGGTTTCGCCGCGCGGAGCGCAAACGCCTTTCGGCACGGCGCCGCGCATTCAGCGCTATCCGGTCGCTGCGATCTTTGAGATCGGCATGAGCCAATATGACGAATCGATAGCGTTTCTGCCGCTTCAGCAGGCGCAGGCGTTTTTCAACAGCCCCGATGCCGTGTCCGCGCTGGAGCTGATGCTCGACAACCCGGACGCCGTCAACGCCGTGCGCCCGCAGCTGGCTGCCTTGTTGCCGCCGAACCTGATCATGTCGGACTGGCGTGAGCGCAACGCGACCTTCTACAACACGCTCAAGGTCGAGCGGAACGTGATGTTTATGATCCTCACGCTGATCGTGCTGGTCGCCGCGCTGAACATCATCTCCGGACTGATCATGCTGGTGAAGGACAAGAGCAGCAGCATAGCGATCCTGCGCACCATGGGCGCGACGCGCGGGGCGATCATGCGCGTGTTCTTCATCACCGGCGCGAGCATCGGTGTCGTGGGCACGTTGGCCGGGCTGGCGCTCGGGGTGGTGGTGTGCCTGAACATTGAAACCATTCGCGAATTCATCGCCTATGCAACCAATACGGACCTGTTTTCGCCGGATGTCTATTTCCTGTCGCGCTTGCCGGCCGATATGGATCTTGGCGAGGTGGCCACGGTGGTCATCATGGCGCTCAGCCTGTCCGTTCTGGCGACGCTGTATCCGTCATGGCGGGCGGCGCGGCTGGATCCGGTCGAGGCCCTGCGATATGAGTGAGGCAGTGTGGACCAACGAGTGACCCGATCCGCCCTGAGCGCGAGCGGCCTGCATCGCAAATTCATGCAAGGCCCGCGCGAGATCAATGTGCTGCGCGGCGCACAACTAGAGATATGGCCCGGCCAGACGGTGGCGCTCGTCGGCCCCTCGGGCGCGGGTAAATCCACGCTTTTGCACATTCTCGGGCTGCTTGAGCGTCCGGACAGCGGCTCTGTCGTGATCGGGGGGCAGGAGTGCTCGGACCTCGATGACGGCGCACGCACGCGCGTACGCCGGACCGAAGTTGGCTTTGTCTATCAGTTCCATCATCTGCTGGTCGAGTTTTCCGCGCTCGAAAATGTGGTGATGCCGCAGCGCATTGCCGGGTTGGACCGCAAGGAGGCGGAGCGCAGGGCGCACGACCTGCTGAAGATTTTCGGGCTGGCGGAGCGCGCCGAGCATCGTCCGGCGGAGTTGTCCGGCGGCGAACAGCAGCGCGTGGCGATCGCCCGCGCGGTGGCAAACGCGCCGAAGCTGCTGCTGGCCGACGAGCCGACTGGCAATCTCGATCCGCCGACTGCCGAGCGCGTGTTCCAACAGCTTCTGGCCTTTGTCCGCAAGGCCGGGCTGGCCGCCGTCATCGCCACGCACAATCTGGAACTCGCGCAGCGCATGGACCGGGTTGTGCGGCTTGAAGACGGTCTGCTTTTGGAGCATGATCGCGAACACGCGCTCGCCTCGTCGGGCGGCGTCTGAGAGATTCCCACGGGAGCAAGCCGGCATGTTTCGTATTCGCACACCCTGGATTGGCCGGCGCACGGCGCTTTCAGGCCTTGCCGCCGTGCTCGGCGTTGCCGCTTCCCGCCCGCTCGGCTCAGCCCGCGCCGCGGTTGACTCCAAACTCACGCCAACCCCTGGCCAGACAGAGGGCCCGTTCTACCCGCCCAACTGGCTAGGCGACATCGACAATGATCTCGTGCTGGTCAAGGGCGAAGACGCACGGGCGATGGGCACAGTCCTGCATGTCCGCGGTCGCGTGATGGATCGCGCTGGCCAGCCGGTCGCAGGCGCAATCGTCGAGATCTGGCAGTGCGACGCGAGGGGCGTCTATCACCACCCCTGGGATGAGCAGGGCCGGCGCAAGGCCGATGCGGGCTTTCAGGGGCGCGGGCGCGTGGAGACCGACGGCGAAGGCCGGTATGTCTTTCGCACCATCAAGCCGGCGGGCTATTCCGGGCGCACGCCGCATATCCATTTCA
>CAZNGB010000067.1:0-10640 GCA_964572465.1 uncultured Hyphomicrobiaceae bacterium | reverse complement strand
TCAAACATGGCCTGGCTGACCGGCTATGACGGCTGGTCGTTCTACACCCATCAATCCGTGCTGCTGAGCCTGGAGGGCGAGCCGGTCTGGTGGGGACGCGCCATCGATCTGCCCGGCGCACAGCGCACCGTGACGATGAGTGACGACCATATCATCGGCTATGACGACACCTATGTTCAGAACCCGGAAAAGCACGCGATGGAGGCGCTGGCAGGGCTGATCCTGGAGCGTGACTGGGGGCAGGCAATCATCGGCGTGGAGATGGAGAACTACTATTTTTCCGCGGCGGCGTACCTCACCCTGGTCAAGCACCTGCCCGATGCGACTTTCCGCGACGCGACCGCGCTCGTGAACTGGCAGCGCGCAGTGAAAAGCGCGGTCGAGATCGAATATATGCGCCGCGCAGCGAGGATCGTCGAGCAGATGCACGAGATCATCTTCGAGCGCGCCGAGCCAGGCCTCCCGAAGCACGAACTGGTGGCCGACATCTATCATGCGGCGATCAGTGGCGCGGACGGGCACTGGGGGGACTACCCGGCCATCGTGCCGATCGTGCCATCGGGCCTGGACGCCACGGCCGCGCATCTCACCTGGGACGACCGTCCACTGGCTATAGGAGAAACCACCTTTTTCGAGATCGCCGGCGTACACCGCCGTTATCACTGCCCGCAGTCGCGCACACTGTTCCTTGGAGACTTGCCGCAGAAATACCGCGACGCGGAAATCGCCGTGCTCTCAGCGGTTGAAGCTGCGCTGGAGGTCGCCAAGCCGGGCAACCGCTGCGAGGATGTGGCTATCGCCTTCAACGAGACGCTCAATCGTTTCGGCTTTGTGAAGGAAAGCCGCTGCGGCTACCCCATCGGGCTCTCGTATCCGCCGGATTGGGGCGAGCGGACGATGTCGTTCCGCCGCGGCGACGAGACCGTGCTGGAGCCGGGCATGACCTTCCATCTGATGCCCGCGCTGTGGCTTGATGACGGCGGGCTTGAGATCAGCGAGCCGATCCTGATTACCGAGGATGGCGTGGAGTGCTTCACCGAGACCCCGCGCCGCATGTTCGTGAAGGCGTAGCCATGTCGCCGCGCAACCCAATCAGTCCGACGATCCCACTCGACCGTGACGGCGCGCATCAAGGCTTCCTGCGCCTGCCCTATAGCCGGGACGACTCTGCCTGGGGTTCGATCATGATCCCGATCAGCGTCATACGGAATGGCGACGGGCCGACCGCGCTGTTCACCGGCGGCAATCACGGCGATGAATACGAAGGGCCGGTGGCGCTGCAGAACCTCGCTGCGACGCTCGATCCAGCGAGCATCATGGGCCGCGTCATTATCGTCCCGGCCTTCAACTACCCGGCCTTCCGCGCAGGCACCCGCACATCGCCGATCGACGGCGTCAACCTAAACCGCACCTTTCCCGGCCGCCCCGACGGCACGGTGACGCAGAAGATCGCGCATTACTTCGAAAGTACGCTGGTGCCGATGGCCGATCTCGTGCTCGACTTCCACTCCGGCGGCAAGACGCTCGACTTCATCCCGTTCGCAGCGGCGCACATTCTGGAGGACAAGGCGCAGGAGGCTGCCTGCATGGCCGCGATGCGCGCCTTCAACGCGCCCTACAGCATGCGGATGTTGGAGATTGACAGCGCCGGAATGTTCGACACGACAGTCGAGGCGCAGGGCAAGGTTTTTGTCACGACCGAACTGGGCGGCGGCGGCACATCGACCGCGCGGCTGATCCAAATTGCGAAGAGAGGCGTGCGCAACCTGTTGATCCACGCCGGTATCCTGATGGGTACGCCGGAAATGGCGCCGAGCATCGAGATGGACATGCCCGACAGCGACTGCTTCGTCTTCGCCGAGCATGACGGGCTGATCGAGCCGATGGTGGATCTGGGCGGTTACGTGCGTAAGGGCGCAGAGGTCGCGCGGATCTGGCCGACCGACCGCACCGGCGTGCCGCCAATCGTCTGCCTGGCGAAGCGCGACGGCATCCTGGCGGCGCGGCACTTCCCCGGCCTCGTCAAGGCGGGCGACTGCATGGCCGTGGTCGCCGAGGTACTCGACTGAGCCAGATTTGCGCTCTGTCAATGACGCACGCCCGGACGTATCATAAACAGATGCTTGTCATTGGCACCGCCGCGGCATCTGCTCATCATGGCCACTGAAACCCAAACGCGACACGCTGTCTTCGACGTCCATGACGTCACCAAGGTGTATGGCAGCGGAGGGAGTGAGGTCCATGCGCTGCGCGGCGTCACGCTACAGCTTTATGCTGGACAAATCAGCGTGTTACTGGGTCCGTCCGGCTCGGGCAAGTCAACGTTCCTCAACATCATCGGCGGGCTGGACAAGCCGACTTCCGGCCACGTCGAATTCGAAGGCCAGCGGCTTAATGATCTCAACGAGACCGGGCTGACCGCCTATCGGCGCGAGAGCGTCGGTTTCGTATTTCAGTTCTATAACCTGATCCCGAGCCTGACGGCGCTGGAAAACGTCGCGCTCGTCACCGAGATCGCCGAAGACCCGATGCGGCCCGAAGAGGCGCTCGGTATCGTCGGCCTGAAGCCGCGCATGGATCACTTCCCATCCGAACTGTCCGGCGGCGAGCAGCAGCGCGTCGCCATCGCCCGCGCCATCGCCAAGCGCCCGCGCGTGCTGCTCTGCGACGAGCCCACCGGCGCACTCGATTCCAAGACCGGCATCATCGTCATTCAGGCGCTGGTGGATGTGAACGAGAAGCTCGGCACTACGACCGCGCTCATCACCCACAATGTCGCGATCCGCAAGATCGCCGATCGTGTTATCCATTTCCACGACGGGCAGGTTCAGAGGATCGAGCAGATCGAGGACAAGATCGCCCCGTCCGAGCTGAGGTGGTGAGCCGATGCGCGGCACCTTCCTTTCCCTGTCGCCACTGAACCGGAAGCTGCTGCGCGATCTGTGGCATTCGCGCGGGCAGGTGCTGGCCATCGCCATGGTGATCGCCTCGGGCGTGGCCACGCTGATCCTCGCGCTCGGCGCTTACGGTTCGCTTGAGGAAACGCGTCGCGCCTATTACGAGCGCTACCGCTTCGCCGATATCTTCGCCACTGCGAAGCGTGTGCCGAACTACGTCGAGGAAGAGCTCGCCAAAACCGCCGGCGTCGCCGATGTGGAAACGCGCGCAGTGTCCTCGGTGCTACTGGACATCAAAGGAATGGCGGAGCCGGCGACGGCCAAACTGATCTCGATCCCCGAGACCAGCGAATCCTCTCTCAACCGCGTGCATATCCGCGAAGGCCGCCTGCCCGAGCCGCTGTCCACCCGCGAGGTCGCGGTCAACGAGGCTTTCGCCGAGGCGCACGGCTTCCGCGCCGGCGACCGTTTCAACGCGATCATCAACGGGCGCAAGCGCGAGCTAATCATCGTCGGCGTGGTTCTGTCGCCGGAGTTCATCTACACGATCGGTCCGGGCGATCTGGTGCCGGATGACCGGCGAACCGGCGTGCTCTGGATGCGATACAATGCGGCCGCCGCTGCGCTCGACCTCGAAGGCGCCTTCAACGATTTGAGCGTCAAGCTGATGAGCGGCGCCGAAGCCGAGGCGGTGATGGCGCGCATTGACCGTCTGCTGGAGCCTTATGGCGGGCAGGATAGCTACAGGCGCGAGGATCAACTTTCCCATGCCTTCATCGACGCCGAGCTACAGCAGCTTGGCGCGATGGCCTATATCATCCCGCCGATCTTCCTGGCCGTCTCGGCCTTCCTGCTGAACATGACGCTGGCGCGGCTCATCACGCTGGAGCGCGAGCAGATCGGGTTGCTGAAGGCGCTCGGCTATCGCGCGCGCACGGTGGGCTTCTACTACATCAAGTTTGTCAGCCTGATCACGGTGCTGGGCGTGGTCATCGGCTTCGCGGCGGGGTCGTGGCTGGGGCATGAACTGACGCAGCTTTATACGGAGTTCTTCAATTTCCCGTTCCTCGTTTTCCGGCTGCCAACAAACATCTACCTGATCGCGGCGGGCGTGAGCTTCGCGGCGGCACTCCTCGGCACACTTCAGGCGGTGCGCAGCGTCGTGCGGCTGCCCCCAGCCGTCGCCATGCAGCCGCCCCCACCCACACGCTACGCCAAGACCTGGCTCAGCCGCAGCGGCATCACCCGAAATGTGCGCCAGTCCACGCTCATGATCGGCCGGCACATCATCCGCTTTCCGGTGCGCAGCATCCTGACCACGACCGGCATCGCGGCATCCGTGGCGCTGCTGATCGTCTCATTCTTCGGGATGGACTCGGTCGACTACGTCATCGACGTCACCTACTCCCAGACCAGCCGGCAGGACATCTCGCTAAACTTCAACGAGATCAAGGACAGCCGCGCCCGCTATGACGTCACCCACCTCCCCGGCGTGATGCAGGCGGAAGCTTACCGTAGCGTGCCAGTCACGCTGGGCAACGGCGTCAATGAGGAGCGAGTCGCAGTCACCGGTGTTCGGCCAGGCACGAAGCTGACGCAACTGCTCGACCCGGCCTTCCGTCCGATGGAAGTGCCCGACCTCGGCATTGTGCTCTCAGAAATGCTGGCCGACCTGCTCGATGTGCGGCGCGGCGACATGCTGCGCGTCGCATTCAAGACCGGCCGTCAGCGCGAAGTTCTGCTGCCGGTCACGGGGCTCAGTCAGGCCTATCTGGGGCTGAATGCGTACATGCATCTGGATCTGCTCAATGATCTCATGGGCGATGGGCAAGTCATCTCAGGCGCACACCTGAAGGTCGACGAGACCAAGCTGCCCGCGCTCTACGCCGCTGTGAAGCAGACGCCGGCTGTCTCCTCCATTGCGCTGCTTAACAAGTCGCGGCAATCCTTCCGCGACACGCTGGCGCAGAACATCAACACCATGACCACCATGTTCATCGCGCTCTCAGCCATCATCGCCTTCGGCGTGGTCTACAACAGCGTGCGCATCCAGCTTTCCGAGCGCGGGCGCGAGCTGGCTAGCCTGCGTATCCTTGGCTTCACACAAGGCGAGGTGATGCTGATCCTGTTCGGCGAGATCATCGTCCTGCTGTTGATCGCGATACCCATTGGCTGGATCGCGGGCTATATTCTCGCCGGCATGGTGGCGGCCGGGATGCAGACTGAGATTTACCGCGTGCCATTGATCGTGGACCGTGACACCTACGCGAAGGCCGCGCTTGTGGCGATCGTCTCGACGATGGCGTCGGCGGTGATCATGCGCTGGCGGATCGCGCGGATGGACCTGATCGCAGTGCTGAAGACGAGGGCATGAGATGGGGCGGACTTGGCGCAAACGCATCGCCTGGGCGGCGCTGGCAGCAGGTGCAATCGCGCTGGCCTCATATGGGTTCTGGCCGGAGCCCGTGGCGGTGGATATCGCCAAGATCGGAACCGGCGATGTTGTCGTCACGGTAGAAGATGAGGGCGTATCGCAGGTTCGCGAAGTTTATCGGGTTTCCGCGCCTGTTGCAGGCACGCTGCAGCGCTCACCTGTCGAGGTCGGCGACGAGATCAAGAAGGGCCAGACGGTCGTCGCGTCCATACTCCCGGCCGTGAGCGAATTTCTCGATGAACGCTCGGTGCAGATGCGACGCGCGGCGGTCAAAGCCGCCGAGGCCCAGTTGCGGCTCGCGGAGGCCAAGCTGGAGCGATCCAAGAGCATGGCCGATTATTGGACCAGCCAGCTCCAACGGCTGGAGGGTCTCGAAGTCGGCCGCACCGTTACGCTGCGCCAACTCGACGAGACTCGCATGGAAGCGCGCGCGGCCACGGCCGCCGTGCAAAGTGCGGAAGCCGAGGTCGAACTACGGGAGAAGGAGCTGGAGCAGGCCAAGGCCGCGCTGCTCGATCCGCCTGCGGTCTATTCGTTGCCGAGCGGGCGCTGCTGCTTGAAGGTGCCGTCGCCGGCAAGCGGCGTGGTGCTGGAAATCCATAACGAAAGCGAAACCGTCGTGCAGGCTGGCGCGCCGCTTCTGGATATTGGCGATCCCCGTGATCTGGAGATCGTTGCGGAGTTGCTGTCGCGCGATGCCGTGAAGGTGCGGGCCGGCGCGCGCGCGATCATTACAACATGGGGCGGACCGCCATTGCACGCGCGCGTGCGCCGCATCGACCGCTCCGGCTTCGAGGAGGTGTCCGCGCTGGGTATCGAGGAGCAGCGCGTGAAGGTCTGGCTGGACCTCACCGACCCGCCGCAGAGTTGGGAACAGCTTGGCCATGATTACCGCGTCATTGTGCGGATTGTGATCAACGAGCAGGCGGGCGTACTCCGGGTGCCGGTCAGCGCACTGTTCCGGCGGGGCGAAGACTGGGCGGTGTTTCTGCGCGATAATGGCCGCGCGCAGCTGCAACCGATCGAACTCGGCGCGCGCAACTTCGAGTGGGCGCAAGTGAGCGCAGGGCTGGCCGCGGGCGACGAGGCCATTCTTTACCCAAGCGACCAGCTCAGCGACGGTGTGCGCGTGGTCCAGCGCGAGGCGGAATAAGCCGCTATCGCCGCTGCTGATTGGGCAGCGGAAGCGGGTCGACTTCTCGCACGGACGGCTTCTGCGTGACCTGAGGCCTGCCCCTTCCGGGAATCTCGATCGGTGTTGCTTCGGCTGACGGCTTCTTCTCCAACTGTGGCTTGCCTTTGCCCGGGATCTCGATCGGCGTGGCGCTATTGGACGGCGGGGTTTTCATCCTGGGCTCGCCGCCGGGAATCTCAATGGGCGTAGCGGCTTTCGAGGGCGGTGCCTTCACTTCCGCAGCGGATGCGGAGCCAGCAATGACGAGGCTGCTAAGACAGGTTACGATGGCAGCCACTTTAAGGACAGGCGGTAACATAACATTTGTCCTCCAGATTGGGTGTTAGGAAGAGCATATGCCCGCTTGCCTCGCCCGCCATTGATGGCTGTTAGAATCGCTCTCTTTTTGCTGCTGAGCGCCTTACCCGGAGAACCGCATGAGCTGGAACCCCGCCCTTGACCCCGTCTGCCCGTCGGCTGACGACCTCGACCGCATCGAAACCATCATCGTCCCACGCGCACGCGATCTCGGCGGGTTCGAGGTCCGCCGGGCGCTGCCCTCGCCGAAGCGGCAGATGGTCGGGCCCTTCATCTTTTTCGACCAGATGGGTCCGGCGGACTTCCTGACCGGCAAGGGTATCGACGTGCGCCCGCATCCGCATATCGGGCTGGCGACGGTCACCTATCTCTATCGCGGCGAATTTCAGCACCGCGATTCGCTCGGCACGGATCAGATGATCTATCCCGGCGAGGTGAATTGGATGATCGCCGGGCACGGCGTGACCCATTCCGAGCGCACCAGTGCCAAAACCCGCGCGCAGCCGCACGAGCTGTTCGGGATCCAGACCTGGGTGGCGCTGCCAGAGGACGCCGAGGACACCGGCGCGGCCTTCGAGCATTACGGCGAGCAAGCGCTTCCCTATTTGGATGTGGAGGGGAAGAAGGTCCGGCTCATCATCGGCGCGGCCTATGGCGAGCGCGCCCCAGTCAAGACTTTCACCGATATGTTCTACGCCGATGCGGCGCTTGACGCTAACGCGCTGCTGCCACTGCCGGATGACCACGAGGATCGCGGCGTTTATGTCGTGGAAGGGGCAATCGAGGTCGGCGGCGATACCTTCGAAGCCGGCCGCATGATGGTATTCCGGCCCGGCGATCGCATGAGCGTGAAGGCTGGCCCGGCAGGCGCGCGGCTGATCCTGCTGGGCGGCGAGACATTGAACGGTCCGCGCTATATCTGGTGGAATTTCGTCGCGTCGTCGCGCGAGAAGATCGAGCACGCCAAACACGCCTGGGCCGAGGGCGACTGGGCGCATGGCCGTTTCCAGCTTCCACCCGGCGATACCGATGAGTTCATCCCACTACCCGAATGAGGCCCACATGACGATCATCCAGCTCAGCGCAATGGTCCAGCGCGCGCGCCAGCAGTGGCGCTACACCGGCGCTGAACGCCCGCCGTTCGCCGAGAAACCGAGGGAGGGCCAGGAGTCCGTCTGGGACTTTCCGCGCCCGCCACGCATCGAACCGACACCCCAACCGCTGCGGGTTCTGCTCGGCGAAACGGAACTGGCAAACACGACGCGCGGACTGCGCGTGCTGGAGACCGCCGGCGCGCCGACCTTCTACTTTCCGCCCGACGACGTGAACACTGAGCTGCTGCGCCGCACTGGCGACAGCTTCCACTGCGAATGGAAGGGCATCTCGGAAGAGCTGGCAGCGGACGGCGTGGAACCGGCCGGTTGGGTGCTCACCCAGGCCTACCCCGAATTTCGCGATCTGCTCGGCTGGTACGCCTTTTATCCGCAAGCCTTGGCCTGCTATGTCGGCGAGGAGCGAGCGCTAAGCCAGCCCGGCGGCTATTACGGCGGCTGGGTGACCGCCAATCTCGCCGGGCCGATCAAGGGGGCTCCGGGCAGTCAGGGCTGGTGAAGGAGGCCGCGCCGTCATAGAAGCTACATGCCCGCGGGCCATAGTCTCGACGAATCAGCGGCTCTGGAGCATGCGGCATGTCAGGCATATGGGAAAGCGTGCTCGATTTCGTGCGCGATCATGAGGCGTATCTGCTGCCGATTGTCTTTCTGATCTGTATGGCCGAGTCGATCATCGTCGTGTCGCTGTTCGTGCCGAGCACGATCATCCTGCTGGCATCCTCAACCTTGTTAGGCGCGAGCGGGGCGAACGTCGCCAGTCTGTGGATTGCCGCGGGGCTGGGCGCGGCGCTGGGCGACTGGGTGTCCTATGGGCTTGGTCGCTTCTCCTACCGCGGGTTGAAGGACGGCTGGCCGTTTTATCAGAACCGGCGAACGGTGGCGCGCGGGCGGCTGTTCTTCGCGCAATGGGGCTGGGCGAGCATGTTCTTAGCGCGCTTCATGGGGCCGCTGCGCTCGTTCACGCCGCTGGTCGCGGGGATTTGCCGGATGCCGCTGCTCGTGTTCGGCATTGCCAGCATGTTGTCCGCATTCGTCTGGGCCGGTGCGGTGCTCGCGCCGACAGGCATCGGCGCGGGGTTCCTGCTTGGCAAGTAACGGGCGGGGCGCGATCACCCCGCCCAGTCGCCCGAGTGTCCGACGCGCCGTCAGTTCATGACGCGGACGTCAACGATGGCGCCGTCCTGGATTTCCCAGTGGCCGATCGTGCCGGGCACGTCGCCATTATCGTCGAAGTCCACCGAACCGGCCGCGCCTTCATAGTTGATGTCCTGCCCGGCCGCGAGAAGTTCCACGGCCTTGGCCCACTCGCCCGGCAGGATCACCTCACCCGGCGGGTTGGCCACGGCGCGCAGGTTGTCGCGGATCGCCCGGCGATCAGTCGACCCGACCTTTTGGGCCGCAAGCGCAATCACAAACGCCGCGTCATAGGCCGTGTCATAGTAAGGCTTGCTCGGCAGTTCGCCATAAGCGGCGATGTAGGCGTTACGGAAGACGCGCAGCCCTTCTGTGTCCCGCGCCTGCGGGACGGTGCCGAACGCGCCATTCAGGAATTGCGCGCCGACGCGGTCGATGATCTCCGGCGCCTTCATGCCATCAGTGAAAATGAATTTGGCAAGATAGCCGCCTTCCAGCGATTGGCGCAGGATCACGCTGCCGGTTTCGGGATACCCGATCAGCACCAGCGCCTGCGCGCCGCCGCTCGCCGCGCGCTGCAACTCGCCGCGATAAGACGCCTGGCCCTGTTCGAACGCGATCGAAGCCGACACTTCGCCGCCGAAAGCTTCGGTGAATGCGTCCGCCAGCCCCTGGCCGTAGTCGTTATTCACATACAAGATGCTGACGTTGGAGACGCCTTTTTCCGTCACGAGATCGGCCAGCGCGACGCCCTGGTAGGAATCCGAAGGCACTGTGCGGAACAAGAAGTCGTCGTCGCTCAAGCCGGTGATGGTCGGAGACGTCGAGGCGTTGGAAATCTGGGCGATGGCCTCGCGGCTGCTTACGGTCCGCGCCACGGGGATCGTCACACCCGACGACAGCGCACCGACAATGGCGTGGACTCCGTCTACATTCACCAGTTTCTGCGCGGCATCTACACCGGCCTGCGGTGTCGTCTGGGTATCAGCGACGACCATCTCAACCGGCTCGCCATTAACGCCGCCAGCAGCGTTGATCTGCTCAAGGGCGAACTCGACACCCTTGAGATCGGCTTCGCCATAGGCCTGAAGATCGCCGGTCATGGGCATCAATGCGCCAATCTTCAGCGCCTCGGCCTGCGCAGGGCCCGCCAGCGCCACCCCGAGCGCGGCGGCCGCGAGCGTGCGGAATAAACCCGTCTTCATAATTTCACCTCCCTTCTTGTCTCCCCAGCGGGGTCGATCAGCGAGGCGAAATTTATCATGATCATTAAAATTGAGCCAGAACCAGCCGCCGATATCCATGAGTGTTGCAGTCCCGGCAACGACCGGGCGCTTGCATCGCGGGCCGGCACGGGCATGGACATCGCGCGCATTTTCATATTGAACGGTCCTGGGGCGCCGGCAGGGACATGCAGCAGGGGCATCTGGCGTGATTGTCGTCGAGAATGTGTCAAAGTCATTCGGCGGGCTGACGGCGGTGCGCGACTGCTCGCTTGAGATCGCGGATGGCGCGATTACCGGGCTGATCGGCCCGAATGGCGCGGGCAAATCGACGCTGTTCGGCATCAT
>CAZNGB010000066.1:0-10813 GCA_964572465.1 uncultured Hyphomicrobiaceae bacterium | reverse complement strand
CGCGCGAGCGCCGCCGCGACGGCCTCGAAATACACCTCCGTCTTGCCCGCGCCGGTCACGCCATCGAGCAGGCTGACCGAGAAGCCGCCACGTCGGACGGCCGCCACGAGCTTTCCCGCTGCTTCGGCCTGCTCCGGCGCCAGGTCTGGCGGGGCATGGTCCGGATCGGGAAGCGCGGGACGCGGCGGCGGCATCTCCACGCGAAGGAGCGCGCCCATTTGCGCCAGCCCCTCGATCACCGCCGCGCTGACGCCAGCCACGCGGGCGAGATCCGCCTTCGCGCGCACAGCGCCATCCGCAGCGGCCGCCAGAACCTTCTGCCGCGCGGGCGTGAGCTTAGCGGGCGGCGGCCCGGCCGCGCGATAGCCGAAGCGCGGCCCCTCCGGCTCGAACGCGCGGGCTGCGCTCATCATCATCTTCAGGACCATGCCGCGCGGGCTGAGCGTGTAATCCGCCACCCAGTCCACCAGCCGGCGCGACACGTTGGGAAGCGGCGGGGCGTCCAGCACTTCGATGATGGATTTGAGCTTCTTCGCAGGAACATCCGCTATGCGCGCCGCGCCCCACACCACACCAATGCGCCGGGCCGAGCCAAGCGGCACGCGCACGAACGTCCCCGGCGGCGGCGCGTCGCCTTCGCTCAGCGCATAATCATAGGCCTCGTCCAGCGCGAGCGGCACCAGCACGGGCACCGTGCGCACCAGCGCGGCATCCGGCTCTTCGAGCGCAAGGCGCTGCTGGGCAACTTTTGGCGTCATGGCGCACACCCGCTGATTAACACTGCATCAACCATGGCGCGCCTAGGGTAAGCGTTTGGGGTCGAGCACGGAAAGCAGAGTCGCCTAGATGCAGGTATTATTCCCGCAGAATTTTGAGTTTTTGGCTGAAGCGGATGCGCGCGAGGCGATCCGCGGCTGGCTTGCATATCTCGCGCATCAGCGCGGCAGCGGCGCGAACACGCTGGATGCCTATGCGCGCGATCTGCGCCAGTTCTGCGCGTTTCTGAGCGATCATCTTGGGCGCGCTCCGGCCTTGCGGGACTTCAATGCGTTGAGCGCGGCTGATTTCCGCGCCTTCATGGCGTGGCGGCGTGCGCAAGGCGCATCAAGCCGCAGCCTGTCGCGGAGCCTGTCGGCGCTGCGCGCCTGCTTCCGCCACCTGGAGCGCGCCGGACACCTGAAAAACCGTGCAGTGCTGAGCGTAGCGATGCCGAGAGTGGCGCGGGGGCTGCCCCGCCCGCTCACCGAGGAGAAGGCGCGTGCCGTGGTTGCCGCCAGCCGAGAGGAAGATGAGCGCGACCGCGAACCGTGGGTGGGCTATCGCGATCAGGCCGTCCTGCTCTTGCTGTATGGCTCGGGGCTGCGCATTTCCGAGGCGCTTGACCTTAATCGCCGGGATGCGCCGGTGCCGCCGCGCGATGTGCTGCGGGTGAGGGGCAAGGGCGGGCAGGAGCGCGTCGTGCCGGTGCTGCCTGTCGCACAGGAGGCCGTGATCCACTATCTCAATGTGTGCCCATATCCGCTGTTGGGCGATGATCCGTTGTTTGTCGGCGTGCGCGGCGGGCGGCTCAGCCCGCGGATCGTGCAGCTTGTGATTGCGCGGCTGCGTGCGGCGCTCGATTTGCCACCGACGGCCACGCCGCACGCCCTGCGCCATTCTTTCGCCACGCATCTTCTGGGCAACGGCGCCGACCTGCGGGCGATACAAGAGTTGCTCGGTCATGCAAGCCTCTCGACCACGCAGGTCTATACCGATGTCGACCGGGAGGCGCTGCTGAGGGTCTATACCAAGGCGCATCCGCGCGGCAGCGGCCAGAACTGACCGGCCCGCTTGTGCCTGGCGCGATCGCGCGGCGGCCTTTATTTGCGGCTGTCCAGCGCGTCGCGGATCATCAGCAAGTCGCGCCAGGCCAGCCGCTTGCCCAGCGGCGTGCGCAGCAGATACGCAGGGTGGAGCGTGGCGATGGCCCGGCACGCATGTGCGCCGACCGTCAGATCACGCCATTTGCCGCGCAGCTTCATGACACCATCGGTAACGCCAAGCATATGCTTCGCCGCTGGGCCGCCCAGCAGCACCATGATCTCCGGCGCGACCAGCTCCAGTTGCCGCGTTAGGAACGGGCGGCACGCCTCGACCTCCTGCGGCGAGGGGTTCCGGTTGCCCGGCGGACGCCAATAGACGACATTGGTGATGTAAACATCGTCAGGGCTCAGATCGATTGACCGCAGCATCCGGTCTAGAAGCTTGCCGGCCGGACCCACGAAGGGCAGCCCTTGCAGATCCTCGTCGCGCCCGGGCGCTTCGCCGATGAGCATGACGCGGGCCTCGGGGTTGCCGCGTGCGAAGCAAAGCGACTTGGCCGTTCGCTTAAGGCCGCAACCCTCGAATGCCGCCACGGCATCACGTAAATCTTCAAGTGTCGAGATGTGCGCGAGGCCGCCGCTGCCATTATCGGCGGGAACCTGCGCCGGCGACTGCTGAGGCGGCCTCGGCAATGCAAAACGCGCATCAGCCCAGTCCAGCGGCGCATCGGCAACGGCCTCGTCCACACCCATGGCCTGATACCACGCAAGCGTCGCGCGCACCTTTTCGGCGTGGGAGATGTCAGCCATTGTCTCTGCCAATCCGGCGGCGTACCGCCCCCGCACGCAGCGCAGGTCGTATCGCGCCCTTCAACGTCCCCGTAGCGCTGATACTGTGCCGCGGAACATGCGCCCAACGCAAGCGGACTTGACGCATTGACGCCAGCGCAGACCGCAAGTATCTCCGACCATTCAACAGGGAGATTCCATGAGCGATCAATTTACGCAGTTGCCCGAACGCGAGGCGATGGAGTTTGACGTGGTGATCGTGGGCGCTGGCCCGGCCGGTCTGTCCGCCGCGATCCGGCTCAAGCAGCTGGCCGCAGAGAAAGATCGCGAGATCTCCGTGGTCGTGCTGGAGAAGGGCTCGGAAGTCGGGGCGCATATCCTTTCCGGCGCGGTGGTCGATCCGATCGGGCTGGACGCGCTCATCCCGGACTGGCGCGACAAGGGCGCGCCGCTGGACACGCCCGTGACGGACGACCGCTTCTTGTACCTGCGCGAAAAAAGCGCGATCCGCCTGCCGAACTTCGCCATGCCGCCGCTGATGAACAATCACGGCAACTACGTTGTCAGCCTCGGGAATGTTTGCCGCTGGCTCGGCGAGCAGGCAGAAGAACTCGGCGTGGAGGTCTATCCCGGCTTCGCGGCAAGCGAACTGGTGACCGATAGCGAAGGGGCGGTCGTCGGCGTGGCAACCGGCGATATGGGCCTCGATTCAAGCGGCAAGCCCAAGCCCGGCTTCGAGCGGGGTATCGAGTTGCATGGGAAATATACGCTGGTGGCCGAGGGCGTGCGCGGCTCGCTCGCCAAGCGGCTGATCCGCGCGTTCCATCTGAACGAGGGCCGCGAGCCGCAAAAGTACGGCATCGGCATCAAGGAGCTGTGGGAGCTGCCGCCGGAGAAGCATCAGCCGGGCCTGGTGCAGCACACGCTGGGCTGGCCGCTCGATGACAGCACGGGCGGCGGCTCGTTCATCTATCACTGGGGCGAGAACCTGGCCTCGGTCGGATTCGTGGTGCATCTGAACTACGAGAATCCCTATATCTCGCCGTTCGACGAATTGCAGCGCTTCAAAACGCACCCGGCCATCGCGCCGATGCTGGAAGGCGCCAAACGCATTGGCTACGGCGCGCGCGCGATCAGCGAAGGGGGTTATCAGTCGGTGCCGCAGCTCACATTCCCCGGCGGCGCGCTGATAGGCTGTAGCGCGGGCTTTGTGAACGTGCCGCGCATCAAGGGCTCACACAATGCGATGCTGTCGGGCATCCTCGCAGGCGAGGCCGCGTTTGAGGCGGTAAGCGACGGTCGCGCGAGTGACCGGCTGGAGGGCTACGAGCGCGCCTACGCGACCAGCGCGATCGCCAAGGACCTGAAGAAGGTGCGCAACGTCAAGCCGCTGTTGTCTAAGTTCGGCACACGGCTTGGCACAGTGCTTGGCGGGGCGGACATGTGGCTGAACACGCTCATACCCTCGCTGAGCTACACACTCGGCCACGGCAAGCCCGACCATGAGACGCTCAAACCCGCCTCGCAGTTCCAGCCGATTGAATATCCGAAACCGGACGGCGTGCTGACCTTTGATCGGCTGTCGTCGGTTTATCTGTCTGGCACCAACCACGAGGAGGATCAGCCGGTTCATCTGGTGCTGAGCGACGAGTCGATCCCGATCGAGGAGAACCTGCCGAAATTCGACGAGCCAGCCCAGCGCTACTGCCCGGCGGCGGTCTATGAGGTGGTGTCGACGGAAAACGGAATGAAGTTCCAGATCAACGCGCAGAACTGCGTGCACTGCAAGACCTGCGACATCAAGGACCCGCCCCAGAACATCAACTGGGTACCGCCAGAAGGCGGCGGCGGGCCGAACTACACGAATTTGTAGGGAGGGCGCGCGCGACATTCCCTGTGAACAGGGCCTACCGAGCTATTTTGCCTGAGCTATTTCTTGCGGAATGCGTCGAGGTGAACCACTTCGGCGCCTTTGGTCTGCTCGCCGGCGTCGGTTTCCGCGTGCTTCGCGCCGTCTTTGTCTGCCTCGTCCTCTGTCGCTGCCCCACCAGCGCCTTCGGGACCACCCGCCTCGGCCAGCGCTGGTTCGCTCGGCGTCGGGAGGGCCGGCTTGGCTGGGCTGGGTAGTTTGGAGCCAGTGGACGCCGGCGTGTCCTCACCCGGGGCGATCTCCGTTTCCGCCTCGTCGCGCGCAGCGGATTCCCCAGCAGTCTCGGCCCCGCCAAACTGCAGCATGAAGCCGACGCTCGGGTCCTGGAAACTGCGCATCGCGCGAAACGGGACAACCAGGGTCTCGGGCACATTGTTGAAAGACAGACCAATCTCGAATGCGTTCTCGTAAATCTTCAGGCCCCAGAACTGGTACTGGATTACGATCGTCATCTCTTGTGGGTAGCGATCTAGCAGCCGCTTGGACAGCGACACGCCCGGCGCGGTGGTGTCGAAGGTGATGACGAAATGATGGTCGCCTGGAAGACCACGTTTCTCGACCCGGCGCAATACCGTGCGCACGACGCCGCGCAGTGCCTCTTGCGCAAGAATGTCGTAACGAAATTCGTCCTTGGGCATCATCCGGACCAGGCTGAAATCACCGTGCCCGCGCAAACCGGCACACAATATTATGGAGGGCTTCTGTTGCCCGGTGCCCTCCGAACCGCGCCTGAACGTGCTTAGTGCTCAGGACTTTGAATTTCGGTGCCTAAGCTGCGTTACGCAGCCTGTGCAACCGGAGCATAGTTGTCGTTTGCAACTACTGTTGTGGCCCTGTACGGCGGTACCATGCCGGGCGAAAGTCCGTCCTTTACACCCTCGTCGATCCTGGTTCGCCCCCATCAAAAACTCACCCTGATGTCCGCGGCACGGCCAGGTCAGTGGGTTTATGGTGGAGGCGCCGGGTACTGCCCCCGGGTCCGATGGGCTTATTCCGACGACCGTTTATCGCCATAGCCAGCAAAGCCAGCACGCTTAATATAGATTGGTTTGCAGTCGAATAAAAGGACCGTCGCGCGATCGGCGAACAGAGTCTGCCACGCAACCGCGCTTATGCTACCAGCCGACCGTTACCAGCAGACCGGCGCTTCAGCCCGGCAGGTGTGCTCGTCGAAGACAATGAAGTCGAGGAACAGCTTGCAGGACACCTCTTTCTCGCCAACGCTGTAGTTCTTGATACCGCGCTCTGCTGTCCATTTCTCGATATATTCATCCAGCAAACGCTGAGCGTCCCGACGAGGGATCTCGATCCCGTAGTCATTGACAGAGAATGCCAACCGCGTGCATTCGCGCGCCTGCGCTGGAGACGCCACCACCCAGCCAAGGCCCAGAGCCAGCGCGGCCACCCCAACCTGAATTTTTCTGCAAAGCATCACTTTTGTCCATTTGGTGTTGATACCCGCGCGATGCGCGCAGGATGCGTGTAGGCTTCGGTCCCAGCATCCGGCAAGCGCTTCCGTGATGGCTCCGCTTATTTTCGCCGGCGCTGGCGCGAAAACGCCACGCTGCAACGCGGTAAATGCCCATTTTTGCAGCGTGAAGCCCTTGCGTGGCCGGGCGTTTGAATATATTTTCCGCACTCGTTGAGCCGTCCGGCGTACAGGGCATGCCGAGGCGGCTCCAAGTGCTTTTCAAGCAAACAAAACTGCCGCGGACAGATGAAACAGCCGCGCATGCGACGAACAGGCCGCAAGGCCGAGTCCAGACATTAAAGGAAAGCAAATGCCCAAACTCAAGACGAAAAGCGGAGCGAAAAAGCGCTTTCGCCTCACTGCATCCGGCAAGGTGCGAACTCAGCACGTCGGCAAGCGTCACGGCATGATCAAGCGCAGCAACAAGTTCATCCGACAGGCGCGCGGTACGCGCATCCTGGAGGATTGCGACGCGCGGATCGTGATGAAGTTTCTCCCCTACGCCAAGCGTTAGGATATTTCCCCCAAGCGTTGGGAAATGGCGCAGCAAGCGCGCGACATCCTGACAACAAGGAGTTTGAGCAATGGCTCGTGTCAAGCGGGGCGTGACCACACACGCCCGCCACCGCAAGGTCATCAAGGCCGCCAAAGGCTACTATGGCCGGCGCAAGAATACGTTTCGCATTGCCAATCAGGCTGTTGAAAAAGCCGGGCAATACGCCTATCGCGACCGCAAGACCCGCAAGCGCAACTTCCGCGCGCTGTGGATTCAGCGTATCAATGCGGCGGCGCGCGAGCACGGCATGACCTACGGCCGGTTCATTCACGGCCTGTCAAAAGCCGGCATCGAAGTGGACAGGAAGGTGCTGGCCGATCTCGCGGTTCGCGAGCCGGACGCCTTCGCTTCGCTCGTAGGCAAGGCGCGGGATGCTGCAACCGCCTAAGCGCGCCTTATCGCGCTGGCGCGGCCTCGACCATTGATGCACCGAACAGGACCATGATGAACGTCGCAACGGCATCCGGCCAGGACCTGAAGGCGCTCGAAAAATCCGCTCTCAAACAGGTGCGAGCCGCCGGTACGATCGCTGAATTGGAAGACGTGCGCGTCGCGCTCCTCGGCAAGAACGGTGAAATCCAGGCGCTGACCAAACAGATCGGCAGCCTGCCGCCGGAGGAAAAGCAGACTTTCGGCAAGGCGGCGAACAAGCTCAAGAACAAGGTCAGCAACGAGATCGAGGCGCGCAAGGCCGAACTCAGAGAGCGCGAGCTGGCCGTGCAGCTGGCCCGCGAGCAAGCCGACGTTACGCTTCCGGTGCGCCTCGGCCCGCAGCTTGAAGGGCGTATCCACCCGCTGAGCCAGGTCTGGGACGAGGTTGGCGAGATCTTCGCGGATATGGGCTTCGAGGTTGCCGAAGGCCCGGACATCGAGACAGACGACAACAACTTCACAAAGCTCAACATCCCGCAAGAGCACCCTGCGCGCCAGGAACACGACACCTTCTATTTCCATCCGAAGGATGATGGCTCTCGCCTTGTGCTGCGCACGCATACCAGCCCGGTGCAAATCCGCGCGATGCAGGAGCGCAAGCCGCCGATGCGGATTATCGCGCCGGGGCGTGTGTACCGCTCGGATTCCGACCAGACCCACACGCCGCAGTTCCACCAGATCGAAGGGCTGGTTATCGACGAGACCACCCATATGGGCCATCTGCGCTGGGTGCTGGAGGAGTTCTGCCGCGCCTTTTTCGAGGTCGATGATGTGAAGATGCGCTACCGCGCGTCGCACTTCCCCTTCACCGAACCCTCAATGGAGGTGGACATCAGCGCGGAGGCGATCGGCAAGCAGGACGCCTGGCTGGAAATCCTCGGCTGCGGGATGGTGCATCCGAACGTGCTGCTAAATGTCGGCCTCGATCCGGCCAAGTATCAGGGCTTTGCCTTCGGCATGGGGCTGGACCGCATCACGATGCTGAAATACGGCATCCCCGACCTGCGCACGATGTTCGCCAGCGACCTGCGCTGGCTGCGCCATTACGGCTTTTCCATGCTGGATGTGCCAACGCTCGCCGGGGGCCTGAGCCGATGAAGTTCACGCTGTCCTGGCTTAAGGACCATTTGCAGACCGAAGCCAGCCTCGACGATATCCGCCGCACGCTGGACCTGATCGGGCTGGAGGTGGAGGAGATCGCCGATCCGGCGGAGCGGCTCGCGCCGTTTTCGATCGCGCGCGTGCTGGAGGCGGAGAAGCACCCGAACGCCGACAAGCTGAAGGTGTGCCAAGTCGATACCGGCACTGGCACGGTCCAGGTCGTCTGCGGCGCGCCGAATGCGAAGGCCGGGATGATCGGCGTGTTCGCGCCGCCAGGCGCATACATTCCCGGCATCGACCTGACGCTGTCAACGACGAAAATCCGCGGCGTCGAGTCCTCCGGGATGCTCTGCTCGGAGCGCGAGCTGGAGCTTTCCGACGAGCACGACGGCATCATCGAGCTACCGAAGAAATACGCCAGTCGCGTCGGAGATCGCTACGCTGAAGCCATCGGCCTCGACGATCCGATGATCCACATCGCGATCACGCCGAACCGTCCGGACTGCCTGGGCGTGCGCGGAGTGGCGCGCGATCTGGCCGCGGCAGGGCTTGGCAAGCTCAAGCGTGCGGACCGCGGCTATGAGGGCGAGGGCGAGTTCGACTGCCCCGTGGACATCCTGCTGGAATTCGCGCCGGAACATGCCGATGCCTGCCCAGTGTTCACGGGCCGTGTCATTCGCGGCGTGAAAAATGGGCCGAGCCCGGAGTGGCTGCAAAAGCGCCTGCGCGCCATCGGCCTGCGCCCGATAAATGCGCTGGTCGACGTCACCAACTACATCTCATATGACCGCGCGCGGCCACTGCACGTCTATGACGCGGACAAACTGCGCGGCGCGATCCGCGCGCGGCTGGGCAAGCCGGGGGAGACCTTTCTGGCGCTCGACGACGCCGAATACGAGGTCGACGAGACCATGTGCGTGATCGCGGACAAGCGCGGCGTGCTGGGCCTCGGCGGGGTGATCGGCGGCGCGGACACCGGCTGCACCGAAGAGACAACCAACGTCCTGATCGAATCGGCTTATTTCGACCCGATCCGCACCGCAATGACCGGGCGCAAGACCGGCGTGCAATCCGATGCGCGCTACCGTTTCGAGCGCGGCATCGATCCGGCCTCGCACACGCTGGGCGCGAACCTCGCCACCGCGATGATCCTGAAATTATGCGGCGGTTCGCCCAGCAAGCTGGAGCAGGCCGGGGCCGCGCCGCCCACCGGGCACATGATCTCGTTCGACACGCGCGAGGTGAAGCGGCTGACCGGCGTCGATCTGAAGCCCGCGCAGATCACCAAGACGCTGACGAAGCTCGGCTTCAAGGTCAGCGGGCGCGAGCCATCGCTTGATGTGAAGGTGCCGGGCTGGCGGCCGGATGTCGGGGCAAGCGCCGATCTGGTCGAGGAAGTCATTCGCATTACCGGCGTCGATCAGGTGCCGCTGGCGCCGCTGCCGCGCGCCTCGGGCGTGGCGAGACCGGTGCTTACGCCCACACAGCGGCGGGTCTCGCGGGCGCGGCGGATGCTGGCATCGCGCGGGATGGCGGAGGCGATCAACTGGGCGTTCATTCCCAAGGCGCAAGCGGAAATGTTCGGCGGCGGGCAGCGGGAGCTTGAGCTGGCCAACCCGATCTCGGCCGACATGTCGGACATGCGCCCGAGCCTGCTGCCCGGGCTGCTGGCGGCTGCGCGCAACAACGCCAATCGCGGTTTTCGCGACATCGCGCTGTTCGAGGTCGGCAACATCTATCGCGGCGACAGCTACGACGATCAGGTCATGGCGGTGGCGGGCGTGCGCGCGGGCGCGGCCCGGCTGAATGGCGCTGGCCGGCACTGGGACGGCGCAAGCGCGGGAGTCTCATGGATCGACGCCAAGGCCGACGCGCTGGCGCTATTGGAGGCGTTGGGCTTGTCGAGTGCAACCGTGAAGCTGTCGCGCGAGGTGCCGGACTGGTTCCACCCCGGGCAGTCGGCGGCGGTGCAGCTCGGCCCGAAGACCCGGCTGGGGTGCTTTGGTCCGGTGCATCCGGCGGTGGCGCGGCGGCTCGACATGGCGCAGCCAGTCGTAGCATTCGAGATTTATCTGGACGCGCTGCCCCAGCCCAAGCGCAAGGGCACGCAGCGGCCGCCGCTGGAACTGATCGATCTGCAGGCGGTGAAGCGCGACTTCGCCTTTGTGGTCGACAAGGATCAGCCGGCCGGCGACGTGCTGAGCGCGGTGCGCGGCGCGGACAAGAAGCTGATCACCGCGGCGAGCGTGTTCGACGTGTTCGAGAGCGAGGAGGCGCTCGGCGAGGGCAAGAAGTCGCTCGCGGTCGAAGTGAGCCTCCAGCCGCGCGAAAAAACGCTGACGGATGATGAGATCGACGCGGTGGGCAAGCGCATCGTTCAGGCGGTGCAAAAGGCGACCGGCGGCGTCATCCGCGGGTAGCGGCGGCGCGCTTTGCAATCGGTTAGCCCAATGTCATGCCCGTGCTTGCCTGTCCTCGGGCGTGACCCGAGGAACACGGGCATCCATTGGCGGCGGCCGTAAAGCCTACAAGCTGGATTGCCGGATCAAGTCCGGCAATGACGACGCTGGGACCGTTTCAAACCGACTCAACACACGCTAGCGGCCGTCCAAAGCGCTTTTACTGCTCGCAGGTACGCACCCCGAATAGCGCGTAGGCCGGGCAGATGCTGAGGATCGCGGTGGCAAGCAGCACAAAGCCGATAATGCCCAGCGCCCAATCCCACGGCGCGG
>CAZNGB010000065.1:0-10839 GCA_964572465.1 uncultured Hyphomicrobiaceae bacterium | reverse complement strand
CACTTTTCGGATCGCGCTTTAGCGCTGCATGCTTTCCCAAAACTGGCGCAACTCGCGGGTGCGCTGCCGCTGGCGGGTACGCGAACGGCGCGTTCGGCTGCGGTTCCGGCGCGCTGACGGCTCCCGCCACTGACGCGAGACGGTGTCATACGCCTGGCGCTGGCTTCGCCGCTTTTCGCGGGCCGCTTGCGCCTCGCGCGCCTCACGAATACGCGCTGCGCGTTCAGCGCGTAATCTGGCGACCCGCGCAATCTCCTCATTCTTCTCAAGCCGGACGAAGGCCGTCTCAACCTTCTGAAACAAGCTCGACACCCGTTGAGCATTGCCGCCCAAATCGTGCGCCACATAGCGTGATGCCGAGCGCACATCCACGCGCGTCCGGTTCTGGCCGCCACGGATGCGCACCGCCACATCACCGGTAACGCCAAAGAGCAATGATCGATCGACGGCCTCGATATAGCCCGGCTGGCCGTCCGCCGGGGGCGTGGCCGACACGAGGGTCCAGCCCAGTTCGTCAACCGACTCGCGCACGAGGCTGAATGTCTCTTCGGCAGACCGCTCGACAGACAATGGCTCCACGGTCAGCGGGGCGTCTGCGGTCTCTGCTGACAACGGCCCCGCCGCAGCCTGCATCTGGCGCGCCACCTCGGCGCGAACCTTCGCAAGCTCGCGGAAAGCAGGCGGCGCACTGGCGTCGGTCGTGACCTCGGTAACGCTGGGCTCCAGCAACAGCTTCGGTAAAGACCAAGCGGGGCCGGCCAGCACCAACGCCGAAGCAAAGATGGCCGCGACCGCCCGCCGCGATCCGCGCAAACCGTCCTGCCATATCCGGACCAAGGCGACCAGCGCGAGCGCTAGTGCGATCATCGCGCCCAGCACCGTGATTGCAAACACCCTTATCGCAACAGGCGTGGCCAATCCGGCGAACTGATGCAGCACGATGGTCAGTACAAACAATTGCAGCGTCAAAAACGCGACCCGCCGGCTCCAGGTCGCCGTCCGCGATATTTGCAACAGTCTTCGCATACCAGCTTTCGGGTCCTCAGTAATACCGCGCACAAGCTTATCAGCACAAAGAGCTTATCAGAACAAGGAGCCGCCGCTCGACCTCAGGCTATGGTGCACCCAGCGATATACCGTGGCACAGAAGATATTTCGTAAACTCGGAAAGCGCCACACGCTTGCATCCCATCATTCAAGTAGCAGTATCGTGTAACCGGATGGCCGTTTTGTGTTGCGCGCCTTGCCAATCGCCACCAGGCTGGCAGCGGCGTGGTGTGACAGTCTTTCGTGGATGGATGCCGCGAAATGTCGCCCTCAACGCTTGCGCCAGCGCGATGCACATGACACATCCTGCCCATCAAGGTGCGAATCCCCGCGCCGCTTCCAGGCTCCAGTCAAAACATGGCCGAAACAAAACCAAAGAAGACCGCCCGCAAAGACGGCGGCCGCGAAAACCAGCGCAAGATCGTGGTGCGCCAGGCCCGGCTCGACGATGTGCCCGAGATCGCCGCGCTCAGCCGGCGCGTCTATGCGCCATCGCCCGGCTACAGCCAGCGCGCGATCCGCAGCCAGATCATCAACTTCCCCGAGGGCCAGTTCGTGGCCGAATATGAGGGCGAGATGGTCGGGCATTGCGCCACCTTCATCATCCCCGGCGACGCCGCGCTGAACCCGCACACCTGGGCGGAGATCACCGGCGACGGCCTCGCCTCGCGCCATGACCCGGAGGGCGACTACCTCTATGGCATGGAGGTGAGCGTCGATCCGGATTACCGGCGTCTGCGGATCGGCCGGCGCCTTTATGCGATGCGCGAGAAGCTATGCCAGGAGTTGCGGCTGAAAGGCATCGTATTTGGCGGGCGTATGCCCGGTTATGCGCGGCGCCAGCGACAATACTCGAACCCGGAAGACTATGTGCAAGCGGTGACAGACCGGAAAATCCGGGACACAGCCATCCGCTTTCACCTGTCCAACGGTTTCGAACCGATCGGGGTTTTGCGCGATTACGACACAGAAGACAAGGACTCGCTCGGCTACGCCACTCATATGGTGTGGCTCAACCCCTATTATGTCGAGGCAGGAGAGAAGCCTGGCTCCGAGCGGGCAATGGCGCAGCCGGACCAGGTGCGTGTTGCCACGGTTCAGCTCCAGATGCGCGGCATCAAGGACGCCAGCGAATTCGAGCGCCAGATTGAATATTTCGTCGATGTCGCGGCCGATTATCGCGCGGATTTTGTTCAGTTCCCTGAGCTGATGACGCTCCAGCTTCTTTCCGCCGAGCCGGAACCGCTGCCGCCGAGCGAGGGGATTGCGCGCATCGCCGATTACACCGACTGGTTCAAAGACTTCATGCACCGACTGGCGATGCGCTACAACATCAACATCATCGGCGGCACGCATCCAACGCGCGATGAAGATGGGGAGATCCGCAACGCGGCATATGTGTTCCTGCGCGACGGCTCGGTCCACCGGCAAGACAAGATCCATATCACCCCGGATGAGGCCTATTGGTGGAGTTTGAAAGGCGGCAGCCGCGTCGATGTCATCAACACGGACTGCGGGCCGATTGGGGTATTGGTGTGCTATGATTCCGAATTCCCCGAGCTCGCGCGGCACTTGGTCAATCAGGGCGCGATGCTGCTGTTCGTGCCGTTTTGCACCGATGAGCCGCGCGGCTATCTGCGCGTGCGCTACTGCTGCCATGCCCGTGCAATCGAAAACCAGATCTATGTCATTCTGTCCGGTGTGGTCGGGAACCTGCCGAATGTCGAGAACATGGATATCCACTATGCCGAGAGCGCAATCCTTACACCGTGCGATTTCGCCTTCGCGCGCGACGGTGTGGCGGCGGACGCCGCACCGAACACCGAGACGATCGTGTTCGCCGATCTGAAGCTGTCGGACCTGCGCGTCGCACGGTCGTCAGGTTCGGTGCGCAATCTGCGTGATCGCCGGTTCGACCTGTACCGGGTGGTGTGGAACACGCGTAGAAGCTGAGGCGACATGCGGCGCGCAATCGCCCAAAGGAGGAGCCGATGTATATTGCCATGAACCGGTTTCAGGTCGCCAAGGGGCGGGAGGACGAGTTCGAGGAGATGTGGATGCAGCGGGACTCGTATCTGCATGAGGTCCCCGGTTTTCTCGACTTCCATCTTCTGCGCGGGCCGGAGCAGGAAGATTACCGCCTGTACACCTCGCATTCGATGTGGGCGTCCTACGACGCATTTCAGAACTGGACACGGTCCGAGGCTTTCCGCAAGGCCCACGCAAATGCCGGCAGCATGCCCGACGGGCTAACGCTTGGCCCGCCTGCTTTCGAGGGATTTGAAGTCGTAGGCGAGGTCAAATCAGACGCCTGAGCACGCGTATCGATCGGGACATGCTTTGGACCTGCGGCCGCGTGCGCTTGAGCCATTTTTTTGCCGCAAAAACTCGGGCCAGGCTCGAAAATCTTCTGGACCCAGCGTGGCCACTGCGCTACACTTCAACCAATTACAGTTCGCCACGACGTTGGATGACCCATCAAGAGGATCGGAGGATTACTCCGGTCCTCTTTCCGTTTTGTCACTCAGCCTACGCCTTCCGGCATCCGCGTTTCGGCCTGCCCCTGCGCAACCAACAGCGCCGTAGCGCGCTCCGTCGCCTCGATCAGTCGGCTACGGAACGCGTCGCGCGCCAGCCCCGGTGGGATCGGCTCCAGAAACTCCATGACGATGGTGCCGGGATTGAGCCGCCAGGCATGGCGCGGCCAATACAGCCCCGAATTGAGCGCAAGCGGCACGCAAGGCTTATCGAGCGCCTCATAAAGCAACACCACGCCAGGCTTGTAATCCGGCGGCGCGCCCGGCGATCGGCGCGTGCCCTCGGGAAAGATGAAAATCTGACGGCCCGCTTCGGCCCGGCTCTTCGCCGCCCGCGCCATTTCACGCAGCGCCACCGCTCCTCGATCACGCCGCACCGGGATCATTCCCAACTTGCGCGCGAACTGCCCGTAAAGCGGGATGTCCATCAATTCCTTTTTCAGGATCACGGCCGGGTCCGGCAGATAGGCCATGGGCGCGATCGTATCCCACGCCGATTGATGCTTCGAGGCGACGATGTATCCGCCTTCGGGCAGCCGCTCCAGTCCGCGCACCTCCATGCGCACATCTGCGATCCAGCGCAGAAGCAGAGCAATGGTGCGTGCATACAGCTTCCACGCCCATATCACCCAGCTTCGCGGCGCGAAAAACAGCGGCAGGCCGAACAACATGAACAGTATCGTGGTCAGGTAGAACGCGGCGTGGAAGGCGAGAGAACGGATCAATTGCGGCCTCGCACGGACAATGGATCAAAACAGCCGCCCGCGTCGCCACCATTCATCAGTTGGACTCCTGTGCATCGCGTAAGGCTGGCGACATATTTTACGAACTCGCTTGCCAGCAGGCGAAGGGTGCGTGGGTGCGCCCACCACTTTTCGAGCGGAAGCCGTCCCGCCACCACCGGGTAAGGCACCAGTTTGAGGTCCGGCAGCGCCCGGCGGAGTTCGACCAGCCCCCGCGGCATGTGATAGCTGGAAGTGACAACGATCACCGAACGGAAGCCGCGCTCCGATGCCCAGCGCCGTGTCTCGTCGGCATTCTCGATGGTGTCGCGCGCGTTGCGGTCGAGATCAACGCAGCAGTCGAACAGCCGCTCTGCCTCAGGGTTTATGTGCCGGAGCATCGCCATCGTTGTTCTTGGATGCACGCCGGAGATCAGCAGCCGCTGCCCCTTCCCAGCAGCCAGCAGACGCACTGCCTCGCTCACGCGCGAGTCCCCGCCTGTGAAGACGACGATCGCATCGGCCCGGATATCGGGGTTGGGCGGATCCTTTTCGATCTGCGCGATGAAGGCGAGAAACCCCGCGCCGAACACGATCGCCACCGCGAGCCCGGCGAGCAAGCCCCAGCGCAGCGCAACGAAAAGGCTTGAGTGGCGTCTGGCGCGCGGCTTGGTCATGTGCTGTTCATAGCGCGTTGGCATGGCATTTCGCCTGCGCAAATTCATGCTTCTTACCGGCCGGTGCGAGCCGCACCTGCGCCGTGGTTAGCGCGCGCATGCGGCGAGATCACGTTGGAATCATCTGCCCGGTTCAGCGATTTTGCTGATCGAGAATTCTATACACGCCAAACCTGGAGGTTATGCGGCAGATTGCGGCAACAACGAGCACAACCAGCACGAGCAGTGCATAACCCAGCCAGTCGAGTGTTCCTGCCCCGACAAGTCTGCGCAACTCAGCATCCGTTGCCGGCGACGCGCCGAACAGCGATTGCAGCATCGGGAACACCAAGAAAACCAGTGCCGCAAGGCCAGCTCCTGCCGCGCCCGCCAGCACCCCCAGCGTTTGAAAGTGTTTCTCGAACTGTTGCGCTATGAAGCGGTCGCGCGCACCAACGAAATGCAGCACTTCGACGATCTCACGGTTTGATGCCATCGCGCTGCGCGTTGCCGACACGATAATCGCGACGGTCGCCAGCGCCACCAGCGCGATCACGCCCAGGCCGGCAACCGCCAGCGTGCTCGTCAGGCTACGGATCTGCGCCTGCCAGCGGCCATGATCGTCAAGCATTGCGCCTTCAAACTCGCCTTCAAGCGCGACGCCCAGTGTCGGAAGATCCGGCGGATTTTCGCGGTCAAGCTGCACCGCGATCAGGCGCGGCAATGGCAACCCTTCCAGCCCGTCGACCTTGCCCAGCCACGGCTCCACCAGCGCACCGGTCTCCTGGGGCGACAATACCCGCACGTCGGCAATCCCAATCTGCTTGGAGAGAAAATCACTGATCCGGGCCAGTTTCGCTTCGGTCTGGGGCGAGTCCTCAGCAGGGCGCACCTGCACCGTCACTTCGCTCGCGACATCCTTGAGCCACGCCGAAGCCGACTGATTTATGAGATAAACCACGCCGGTCGTCAGGCTCGCCAGGAAGGCCATGATGGTGATGACGACGACTAGCGAGCGCCCGGTGACCGAGCGCGGCGGGACAATCGCGGAGGTGCGGGTCGCAATCTTCGGAACGGCCAGCGGCTGCTCGCGGATCACGGCGGGAAGATTGCGCATTGTGTCGATACTCATGACCTAGAGCATTCTCAGCAAAACTGGGGACCGGTTTTCATTCAGAAATGCGACCAGAAAATAAGCTACAAGCGCGCTTTCTTATTCCGCTTTCGGTTCAGTGCGCTCTCGTGGTCCGTTGATTACGACATTTGGCTCACCTGCGCAGCGTCCGCCGTAGCGAATGTCGAGATCAAAGGACCATTAGCAAGTTTATGGTTCTAGTGAAGCGTTTGAATTTGACAATCGAGCGAGAGCCTGACCGCAAGCGGGACTCAAATGTCGAATTCGCTCCACTAGCCGACGATTTGCACGCAGCCGCGCTCCAACTGCAAGCGCGGCGCACCGAATTGCCGCATGAGTTGATAGTCGTGTGTCGCGATGATGACCGAGGTCCCCAGCCGGTTCAGTTCAACGAACAGGCGCAGGAGACGGCGGGCCATCTGCGGGTCGACGTTACCCGTCGGCTCGTCGGCGAGCAACAGTTCCGGCTTGCCGATAACGGCCCTTGCGATGGCGGCGCGCTGTTTTTCACCGCCCGAAAGCACTGGCGGATAAGCATCCATTCGGTGGCCCAGCCCGACCCATTTCAATAGCTCGGTGACATCGTTGCGGTATTCGGACGGCTTGCGCCCATGCACGCGTAGCGGCAGCGAGATGTTCTCCCAGGTCGTCATGTGGTCAAGCAACCGAAAATCCTGAAATACAATTCCGATACGCCGTCGGGTCTTGGCGCGCTCTTCGGGTTCCAGATTGCTGGTGTTCTTGCCAAACAGGTGCACCGCGCCACGCGTCGGCTTGATTGACATGAACAAGAGACGCAGCAGGGTCGACTTCCCCGCGCCGGACGGCCCCGCCAGAAAATAGAACGAGCCGGGCAACAGCTGAAAGTTCACGTCCTGCAAAACGTCATCGCCCTCGTCATAACGCAACGCGACGTTCTCGAAGCGGATCACGGCGCACTCCCAGTGGTTGATAAGTGCAGGATTATTGCTGTGGGTTGTGGTTTTCTCAATGCTTTGCCTTATTGGTATCAACCAAATTTGGCATTTACACGAGCGTGCCGCGGGCCGGACGCCCCATGGCAGGTGAAACGTATAAAGCGGGAGGCGGCAATATGGAATTCCGATGCCCAGCCTGTAACACAAGTTACCGCGTTCCCGTGCGCATCGATCAACAGGTCCGCTGCGCGCGATGCGACCATGTCTGGCGTATTTCGGAGTCCGATTTCGTCATCGCCGATGATGCGCGCGACGAAAACGAAATGCCCGAGGCATTCGCTGCCTTTGACAATGATGGCAGTGCTGAAGACCATCCCGCCTATCCAGCAGCGCAGCACCCGCAGGGCGCGCACGGGTCCATACCGGCAGATGCTGGCAACGCATGGGCTGACGAATCGGCAGATCGCGACTTCGAGGCCAGCAGCGACTGGCCTGAGAGGGAAATTGACCCCGCAGATGACGCTTACGCCGCGCCGCAGGCGGAATCCGCACCGAACGCCACGCGCTATTCTGATGATCGCGGAAACGCCGGCCCTTCATCCGAAGATGCCGAGAGCTTCGACCGGCGGCTCGCCGACAGCTTTTTCTCCAATACGCTTGATGAATCTGGCGATGCCGAGCCGGCTGATACCGAGCCGCATGCCGCGTTCGAGCGCATCATGGAGGGGATCGAAGAGGTGATCGCCGAGCGTGGCGGCCACGATGATAGCCCCGCCGTGGAGACTGACGATCCATTACGCGCCCTGTTAAGCGAGGAGCGCGCGCAAGCGTTTGGCCGACCGGCGCGAGACGACAGGCCGGCGGACGAGCCGGATAGCGACGACGATTGGGGCGGCAAGGTGGTGCGGCTGACGGCGCGGACCGGCGACAAGCGGGTCGAGAGCCGGATGCAGGAAGAGCAAAGTATACGCCGCGAAGAAAGTGAGCCTCCCGAAGCCACGGACGACACCGAGCCAATGGCCGAGTTGATCGACAAGATCGCCGCCGTGCGCGCCGACGCCCTGGACCTCGCCGAGGAGCATAAACCCGCCGACGATGCATCAACGGGCGACCCGGTCGAGCACGCCCCCGACCCTATCAGTCAGGCGCATTTCGAGGCACTGGAGGCGGACCTGGAGAGCGCCGCCCACGCCACACAGGCCAGCACCAATGATGACCCTCGCGACCAGAGCGCGGAAAACTGGGGGCAGGAAAGCTATTACGACGAAGCCCATGACGACGCGCTCCGCGAAAGCCTTGCCTTCGACACCCAAAGGACCGACTTCCGCGGGGAGGAGAGCACATCCCCCCACCGTGACCCCTATGACCCAGCGAGCGAGCGCGACCGCGACAACCGCCTAGGCGCGTACGAAGACGACAGCGATCACGACGCAATGCGAGACGGATCGGCCGACTTCTTCGCCGCAAACGCGCGCGATGAGCGCCAGCAAGACGGGCGCATGGCCACGACCGATACGCAGGACGACGATGCGCTGCTGGCCGAATATGATTTCGACGACGAAGACGACGAGCTGACGGAAACGTCGCCGGAGGTCGCGGATCGCGCGCGCAGCGATGCCGGCACGCTGACGGTCGCCGCAGCTTGGGCGCTGTTTCTCACCGTCGTGGCCGCCGGCGCGGTCTCTGCAATAAGCTTCCGCGATCAGATCGCCGGCGTGCTGCCAGCCTCCATGCCGGTCTATGCTGCGATCGGCTTTGCGGTCGATCCGCCCCCGCTGGTCTTTGGCGAAGTGAGCTATAGCTGGGACAGTTCCCAACCGGACACGCTCATCCTCACTGGCCAGATTTCAAATAATCAGGATGAGTTGACGGAACTGCCGAACATGCAAATCGCGGCGCGCAACGAGAACGGTGATCTGCTCGTCGAGGAAAGTCAGCCCCTGCGCCAACCCGCGTTGCTGGCAGGCGAGACTTATAACTTCCGCGTGCGTGTTCAGGTCTCGCCCGACGAATTGCGGACGCTGGAACTGCGCTTCTGATCGTTCTCATCCGCGCAACTGCAAAAACGCATAATTGATGAGGCGCCACCGAATGGAGCGGCGAGCCGAACAGGTTCTTGTACAGTTGGATGCTGGCGTGTGGCTCGCAGAGGGCGACATCGTCGATTTCTATGGTTTCCCCTGCTCGACGCGGATGGTGATTGCGCAGCTACCGAACAGCGGCCTATGGGTCTGGTCGCCGGTCCGCCTCAATGATCGTCTGCGCGAGGCGGTAGCGGCGCTGGGCACACCAACTCATCTCGTCAGCCCCAACCGGCTCCATCACCTGTATCTGCAGGACTGGAAAGCCGCATGGCCGTCTGCCAAGCTCTGGGGGCCAGCATCGACGATCAAAAAACGCGGCGACTTGTCATTCGAGGCGCCGCTTGAGCACGAGCCGCCCACCGACTGGGAGGGCGAACTCGATCAGGCGTGGTTTCACGGCTCGTTGCTGTTTGATGAGGTCGTGTTCTTTCACAAGCCCTCGCGCACGGTCATCTTCGCCGATCTAACAGTGAATTTTTCCCAGGATTTCCTTGAAGCGCACTGGTCATGGTGGAAGAGGATCATCGCCCGCTTGTGGGGCATCGTCGAGGGCTACGGCTACGCCCCGCTGGAGTTCCGGCTCACCTGGTTCAACCGCAAGCCGGCCCGTCAAGCAATGAAAAAGGTTTTAGCCTGGCAACCTGATCGGGTCCTGATGGCTCACGGTGAGTTGGTGGATGAGGCGCCGGAGACGTTCCTCAAATCCGCGTTCGCCTGGCTGGCCTGACCGTGGCTATTCGGCCGGCGTGGCCACGGTCTCGGGCTGCGCGTCGCGCAGGTAGTGCGGATAGACAGTCATCAGCCGGTACGGCTTGTAGTGCTGATTGCGGATGAAGCCCTGCAACTGGCCGAGCGATGCCGCCTTATGCCAGACGCGCTGGCCTTCGCCTGTGCTGGTACTGGAGCACAGCTTGCGCACTGTCGCCGCCTGGTGCCGCGCTTCGGAGTTTGACAGGAAAATCTGCGTCTCCAGGCTACCGGCCAGATCGTCGGGAATATCGACCGGAAACTGCGTGCCTATGGCGATGGCGATGCCGAATGCGCGGCCCTCGCGCGCCATCTCCTGCAAGCGCTGACTGTCCTTCACCCGCCACGCCTCGTCAAACACGAACAGCCGGCGCAAGGCGCGCGGCGCCTCGCCGCGCAGCGCATGTCCATGCGCCTGAATGATGATCAACTCCGCGATCGCCGCCTTGATCTCGTCGTTCGGCAGGTCATGCAGGTCGAGTACGATCTTGCGCTCCAGAAGATCGCCAAACGTCATCGGCGCGGTCTCGTCGCCGGGGAACAGACCGAGATCGAACAGCGGATCGACGCGGTTCAGAAGCGTCTGCGCCTCCTTGTGCTCGCGCAGATACTCGATGATGTCGCCAAACCCCGGCGCGGTGATCTCACCGGCGCGATACCAGTGTTGCAGGTTGATGCCGCGATCCTCGAAGCCCTGTCGCAGCGCGTTCTTCAGCCGCGCCTGCTGTTGCGTGCCAAGGCCAAACACCCGCTGGAAAATCTCGGAAATGGTGTGGATGTGGCGGATCGGCTGAACCTCGCCCTGCATGCCCGGAACCGGATGTAGTGGATTGAATGGCAGCCCGGCTCGGCTGACGTCATAGACCGACAGGCCGAGCGGCTTGGCAAAGTTATCGTCGGCATAGTCGTTCTTGAAATCGAGAATGCACATGGGATAGTCCGCGCGCGCCATCGCATCTATCAGCACCCGCAGGGTCTGCGTCTTGCCCGAGCC